>CAIUGU010000048.1 GCA_903898785.1 uncultured Pseudomonadota bacterium
CAGTTTGTAGATCCAGCCAGCCTTCACAAGCGTCGCCGCTCTGCCGTCCCTGCCTGCCCCGCTGCATCCAGCCCCGCGTTCATGATCGAACGGCCCGCGTCAGTACGCGTGCACGGCAATGACATGCACGATGCCGGCCAGCAACATCATGAAGAACAGGGGCAGATGAAGCAGGTGCCACCAGGAGAACAGGTTTGCATAGGTCTGGTACTCGGCGACGCTCTGGGTCGCAGACATGCGCCTGTCGATGTAGGCGTACGCAGTCTCCTGCAATCGATGCCGGTGCGTATCGATCAACTGGGACTGGGTCGCAGCCGCCGCCAACGCCAGTCGGACGTGCCTGTTCAGCCGCAATCGACCACGCAGACTGCACCACGCTACATAGAACGGGCGGACCAGTGCCGGGCAACGCTGCGTGTCTTCGATGAGAAGCTTCTCCTCGATGGCGAGACGCGTGAGCAGCTCCGGCATGAACTTGACCGAGAGCGAGACGGTCCGCAGCCGTTCGGCATTGGCCTTCAGTTCCGTGTAGTTGGTTTCGTGGCCGGTCAGGCCGTCATGGATCTTGGCGTAGAAGTACCGCCCCAGCATCCCGCTGCCGAGGATCACCAGCATCAACGTGAGCGCCACGTTGCTGTTGGCGGCACCGAGCGAGAAGTTGGAATGGAAAAGGACGCAGACTGGCCCGACCACACCGAAGACGATATGTACCTGGAACCATGCCCTGACCGATCCCAGCTTCGAGAACCATGCGACGCGCTTGCGCAGCGGATAAAGCAGCAGAACCAGCATGAGACTGCCACCGGTGATGCCCAGCGCATAGCCGAGGCCGCTCGCCGGCGAAATGAAGCGTTCTGTCGGGAATCGCCACCCGGCCAGCACGACCAGCGCAGCCAGGGTCAGGAAGACACTGTCGAACGTGATCCAGCGCCGCCAGCGAGGCGGGAGCGGGACGTCACTTCGCGTGCTCCCCGCGCGCGCGCTCGGCATGGATGCGACAGCAGCAGGTGTCGGCACGGGGCTTCGCAATGCAGGAGGCTGCCGGGATGCTTGCATGGCCGCCTACCCGATGACCCGGTCGATCTTGATGCTGACGCGCTGGGTTGCGCGAGTACTGATGTCGCTGCTGCTGCCCTGCAAGTCGCCCGAAGCTGCAATGGCCTGTCCGCTGCGCGACAACCGTGCTTCGATGGTGACCTGCTGGAAGTCAGACAGTCGCCGGTCAGGCAGCATGGCCTGGGAGTCGTCGAGCACGAAGTGGGCCGGCCACTTCCCCGCAGCGACCTTCGAAACGGCGAGCGGTGGCCCCGACGCGTTCGGCGCCTTTGCGTAGATGAAGAGCGTCATGCCGTCGCTGATCCTGCTGCGCAGCGCCGGGTCAAGGTCGACACTTCCTTCGATTCGCGCGCTCGCTGCTGGTGCAACGACCAGAGCCGCCTGCGCCGCACCACCACCCTTCGCCAAGGACTCCGCCTCTGAGATATTTGCGTCGATGATCCTCACGTCGGGCGACTCGGCGGGCAATACACCACGCAACTGCCGCCACAGGCGTGTCGCGTCGGCGTACCGCTTCTCCTGGATTGCGAGCGTGGCCTTGAGCCACAGCGCCTTCGGGTGGCTCCCGTGGATCTTGAGCGCCTGGTCAATGGCTTCCGCGGACTTGCCCTGCAGCGTGCCCCCGGGCTGCGATGCAAGGGCATCGGCGTAGTCCGCCCACGAATCCGCAGTCATGCCCTTGAGGGCCCGCACCTGCTCGTACGCCGCGACGGCCCCCGCGAAATCACGCTGCGTGCGCTTGAGGGAAGCCATCTGCAGCCATGAGTCGACATCCTTCGGCGAAGCATTGATGTTCTGCTCATAGGTTGAGAGGTCACTCGCCACTTGCGCAACGGGCTGCGAAGAACCGGGAACGCGATGTGCTCTTGCGTCGGAGGCCGCCGCCGCATCGCCGACGAACTCATAGGACTGTGCGAGGAGATCCCATTCCGCATCTGTGCCCCCGCTGGCCGCCAGCTTGTCGGCGAGCTTCTGTATCGACGCCTCCATCGAGCCCACTTGTCCGTTCACGCCTGGTGCGACACCTGCATGCGGAGCGCTTGCGCCGGCAGACTCAAGCATGTCCGGGCGGCCCAGTTGCAGGTAGATCGCAAGTGCGAGACCGAACAACCCGACGGCCGCTGCAGCACCTACCCAGACGCGCCGACCCGGCTTCGTGGGCTCGTCTGCGAGGCCACGCAGGACGGGCAGCAATACGAAACTGGCAGCAATGCCTGCTGCGAATCCGGCAATGACCCAGAATGCCGCCGCCAATGACATACGATGAATCTCCCTTTTTCGTGGATCGCGCGACTACCGGGCCTATCGCCGGCACTGCGCGACACGACTGCTTGTTATGTAGAAGTGTAGAAGGAAGGATGCAGAGGATGCATTGGAAATTTCGTGACTTGTCTGGACCTGACGACAGTTACAGGTGTCGACTTCATCACAAAGCTTGCGTTTGTCGCCCACAACCAACGTATGCGGCCATTGCTCATCGTTGCGGGCACGTATCTTAAGGATCATTAAGAAGGATCCGCTCATACTCGATTCGCAACATGAGCGCTTCACCATGTTGCGATTCATTCGCAGGTCACGTCGTAGAGAAGCGCAGGGGACACCATGAAAATGCTACTGGCTTCGCGACCGCGTCCCGTGATTGCCTGTAGCTTTGCGAGGCGTGAGGGTGCCTTGCTTGCCGGCATTCATGCCGGCCTGGCTCGAGTCGTGAACGACGCTTACAGGGGCGTCCCGGGCCAACAGCATCGATACGCAATGACCTGGACTGGATCTTCGGAGTGAGTGTGCTCGACTACGCCATCTACATCGTGCCGGTGCTGCTGCTGTGGCTGTGGTTCGGTCGACAGCGCGCCCACACGGTTCGCAAGAGCGCGGAAGCAAAGTCGGAGTCGGTCAGTGCCGGTCTGATCGAACCGCCGTCGTTGCATCCCATCATCGATCCTTCGCTGTGCATCGGCTGCGGCTCGTGCGTGAAGGCATGCCCTGAACAGCCCCATCACCACGTGCTCGGCCTCATCAACGGCAAGGCGGAGCTGGTAAGCCCGACTGATTGCATCGGGCACGGCGCTTGCCGTACTGCCTGCCCCGTCGGCGCCATCACGCTCGTGTTCGGCACCGAGAAGCGCGGCATCGATATCCCCGTGCTGACCCCCCATTTCGAGACGAATGTGCCTGGCATCTTCGTTGCCGGCGAATTGGGTGGCATGGGCCTGATCCGGAATGCACTGGAGCAAGGCAAGCAGGCTGTCGACATGATCGAGCGGCATCGCCCTCGCGGTGGCGCCGATCTGCTTGACCTCATCATCGTCGGTGCAGGCCCCGCTGGATTCGCGGCGTCGCTTTCGGCCCTCTCGAAGCGCCTTCGATTCGTGACGCTGGAGCAGGAATCGCTCGGCGGCTGTGTTTTTCAGTATCCCCGCGCCAAGCTCGTCATGACGCAGGCCGCCACGCTGCCGATCGTGGGCAAGGTGAACTTCACCCGCACGACCAAGGAAGAACTGCTGGAGTTCTGGCAGGGCATCGAACGGAAGTCGGGAGTGACGATCAACTACAAGGAGCGCGTCGAGGGCCTCCATAACCTGGGTGCCGATGGGTTCCTGGTGAAGACTCCGAAGGGCGAATACCGCGCGAGGAACGTGCTGCTTGCGATCGGCCGACACGGTACGCCGCGCAAGCTCGGCGTTCCCGGCGAGGACCTGCCCAAGGTTGTCTACAGGCTGATCGATCCCGAGCAATACAAGGGCCAGCACGTTCTGGTGGTCGGCGGCGGAGACAGCGCGCTCGAGGCCGCAGCCAGCATCGCTGAGCTGGGTGGAACGCAGGTCACGCTGTCCTATCGAGGCGATGCCTTTGATCGGGCCAAGCCCCGCAACCGCGACCGCATTGCGGCCGCCGCAAAGTCGGGTGAGCTTGATCTGCGCCTCGGCTCCACGGTCAAACAGATTGCCATGGACCGCGTGTTCCTCGACCACAATGGCAAGAAGCTTGAGGTCGAGAACCAGTCGGTGATCGTCAATGCGGGCGGGGTGCTCCCCAATGACTTCCTGCGCCAGGCGGGCGTCGCCGTGGAGACCAAGTATGGCACTGTGTAATGCAATCCCCGCTTGCGCACTTGGACTGTTGCTGGCCAGCGCCCCAGCGTTTTCCGCAGCGCCTGTGGAACGCGCCTACTCCGCTCAGCCCACGCTGGAGCCTGCGCAGGCTGCCATCCGCCTGAAGAATTTCCAGGGTGCCGTCCACCTGCTCGAGCCACTTGCCGCGAAAGGCAATGCCAATGCCTCGTATCTGCTGGCTTGCCTGTACCGGGCCGGGCTCGGAGTCACTGCCGATGCAGCCAAGGAGAGAGCGTTGCTGCTTGCTGCTGCAGAGGCAAAGCACGCGGGCGCGGCGTACAGCCTGGCTCTGTCCCTGCAGAAGACAGAACCTCGCGATCTGCAGGCAGCACGCCGCTGGCTGGAAGCGGCAGCCGGGGCGGGTCATGAACTCGCCGCTCGTTCGCTGCGACGGGGTGGGCTACCACTCGAGTTCCTGCCCGCGTCGGATCTGCGGTCTCCTTCAGCACGACTGGCTGCCCTCTGGTCAGCCGCGGACAACGACGACGTTGGAACGCTGGCTCTGTTCGCAAGCCCGGATCTGATGTCGGCCACCGATGCGTTCGGGAGAGATGCCCTCATGCGCGCCGCCGAGACAGGTGCGGAGAACGCCCTGCAGGAACTGCTCCGCTTGCGTGCGGACGCCAGGCGAGCAGACCAGTTCGGCACCACTGCCCTCATGCTTGCATCTGCCTCGGACAGCACAGCGGCGGTCGACGCGTTGATCAAGGCAGGCGCCGACGTCGATGCCCAGGACAAGGTTGGCAATACCCCGCTCATGTATGCGGCGCGTGCCGAGCGGGCCGACAACGTCAAACCCCTGCTTGCTGCGATGGCAACAACCGGCAAGTTCAATGCGCGCAACAGCGAAGGCTGGACAGCCCTCGATTGGGCTCTTCGCGGCAAGTCCGTGCCTGTCATGCAGTCGCTGCGCGCCGCAGGTATCACTGCCACCGTCGCCAGGCGGGAAGCGTCGACTCCTTCCGTTCCCCTGCGTCGTGCCGCGAAGGCGGACCTTTACGCGGGCTGGTCCGACCTCGGAGTAGGTGCAACGCGACCGGCGACCGGGATGCTGAGCACGCTGATGGCAACGCCGCGCGCGGAACCCTGGTCTGCGCAAGACCTGCGGACGGCCTTGGGCAATGCAGTGATGACTGGCAATGCGGACGCGGCGGAAAAGCTGCTGCCCCTGGTGCGGAACCTGGGCGGAGTTGCGGTCGCCCCCCAATGGTTCGACTGGGCCATCCGCCACGGCGACCTCAAGATGGTGCAGTTGCTGATGCCGGCAGCCGCGAAGAGCCCGGCCGCGAGTGGCGTCGAGGCGCCCGTGCTGGCAGCGACGCGTGCCAGGAAAGCGGAGGTGCTGAAGGCACTGCTTGATGCCGGCTTCGACGCGGGAGCCACCGACAAGCCCGGACGCGATGCGCTGATGGTCGCCACGCGTTCGAGGCAACCGGAACTCGTCACGCTGCTGCTGGAACGCCGCGGTGATCCGTCGCGCGTTGACGAAGACGGACGCTCGGCACTGTGGTACGCCGCGCAGACCGGATTCACCGAGGCGGCCCGGCAACTCCTGCGACCGGAGAACCGGGATCGGGAAGACAAGCAGGGAACCTCGCCGCTCTCCATCGCAGCGAGTGAAGGCCGGACGGAAGTCGTCGCGCTGCTGCTTGCCAACGGCGTCGCAGCGAACTCGACCGGGCGCAACGGCATGTCGCCCTTGCTGATGGCAGCGGCGAACGGACATGCTGCGACGGTGCAACGCTTGCTGGCGGCAGGCGCTACTGCGAATGCCACCGGCGCCTTCGGGAACACGCCGCTGATCGTCGCCACCCGGAACGGGCACCTGCCGGTCGTGAAGCTGCTGCTCGCCGCCGGTGCCAATCGCCAGTTGCGGAACAACGACGGCAATTCCGCGAGCGACCTTGCCGATGCGCTTGGCAACGTGGAACTCGAGGCCCTCCTGAAGGCTGGCTAGCGGGCTAACACCGGCAGGCCTCGCGCCTTCCCGTCCGGCAGCTCACTTCCTCGGGCCGAACAATGCCTCCAATGCGGCGCGCGCCTGATCCAGCTCCTGCTGGTTCCGGGGCGTATGGGCCCCGGGCCGGGGCTTGAAGTAATCGCAGAAGTTCGCCCGCTCCTTGTCCTTCACTTCCTCCGCAATAGGCTCGCGACACTGCTTGGCAACGGTGGTCTTGTAGAACTCGCACAGGCGGCACGCATGTAGCGCCGCCCTGCAGGTGCGGCACTCATCGAAGCGGCTGAGCGGCAGGCTCAGGTCGGCGATGGACGCCCCGCAACTCCAGCAAACAAGGCCCTGCGACATGGCTCCCCCTGTTGGCCGCTCGTTCCGGCTGGACCGACGTACGCGGATGATCGCATGGAAAGACGACGAAGGCAGGACTACACTCCGCGCCTGAACCGGGATAGCCCGCCCCCACGACCCTACAGATACGCCCAGACGCCTCTTGCCGCGCCTCATCAACCTGGACCTGCCGGGACCCTCTTCAGCGGGCGAAGCCGGTGCCCCCGGCCATCCCGATGCACCCGCGTCCGCGCATGACGCGAGCCATGCCAAGGGCGGCGCTGCCATCGTCGTCGGCGCATTGGGCGTCGTCTTTGGCGACATCGGTACCAGCCCCCTCTACGCGCTGCGCGAATGCTTCTCGCCGATACACGGCATTGCCGTCACGCCCGACAACATCCTCGGGCTGTTGTCGCTGATCTTCTGGTGCCTCGCGCTGATCATCACGGTGAAGTATGTCGGCATCGTGCTCGAAGCGGACAACCGGGGCGAGGGCGGCATCCTCGCACTCAGCGCGCTGCTGGTCGGCGCGTCGCGCAACTGGCGCATCTGGACGCCGGTCAGTGCCGTGGGGCTGTTCGGCGCAGCCCTGTTCTTCGGCGACGGCTTCATCACGCCCGCCATCTCGGTGATGAGCGCAATCGAGGGGTTGGCGGTCGCGGCGCCCAACCTGCACGGCGCTGTCATGCCAGGCGCGGCGTTGATCCTGACGTGCCTGTTCTTCGCGCAGAAGCGCGGGACCGCGGTCATGGGCCGGGCATTCGGCCCCGTCATCATTACATGGTTCGCGACGATCTCGGTGCTCGGCATCCTCGGCATCCTCAAGGCACCCGCGGTGCTGGCGGCCATCAATCCAGCGCACGCCGCACGGTTCTTCATGGACAACGGCGTGGCCGGTTTCATCACGCTGTCAGCGGTATTCCTGTGCGTCACCGGGGGCGAAGCGCTGTACGCGGACATGGGCCACTTCGGCCGCGGTCCGATCCGTCGCGGCTGGCTGCTCGTCGTGCTGCCTGCACTGCTCCTCAATTACTTCGGGCAAGGCGCGCTGCTGCTCACGAATCCGGAAGCCATCCAGAATCCGTTCTACCTGCTCGCGCCGGGCTGGGCGCTCATACCGCTGATCCTGCTAGCCACTGCTGCCACGGTGATCGCGTCCCAGGCTGTCATCTCCGGCGTCTTCTCGATTGCGAGGCAGGCCATCAACATGGGATACCTGCCGCGGCTGCGGGTGCTGCACTCCTCGGAACACTCGATCGGCCAGGTTTACGTACCCGCCGTCAACTGGCTGTTGTTCGTCTGCACGCTGGCGCTGGTCGTCCTGTTCGGCTCGTCCAGCGCGCTCGCCGGCGCCTACGGCATCGCGATCGTGTGCGACATGGTAGTCACGTCGATCATGGTCATCATGCTGCTCAGGATCGCCGATGCTAGGGCCAATCGCGCCGTCATCGGCGTCTTGTCGATCATCCTCGTCATCGAGCTGTGCTTCTTCGGGTCGAACATCCTGAAGCTCGACGATGGCGGCTGGATCCCGCTGGCGATCGCGTCAGGCATCTATCTGCTGATGAGCACGTGGCGCGAAGGCCGACGCGCGCTGGCGTGGCTCGTGGCCAAGCAGCAGGTACCGGTGCGCGAGTTCCTCGCCTCGATCGCCGAACAGAAGCCGAATGCAGCTCCGGGTACTGCCGTCTATCTCGTCAGCGACGCAGGCGGCATCCCGCGTGCACTCTCGCAGAACCTGCGGTTCAACGGCGTGCTGCACGAGCGGATCATCCTGCTCACGTTTGTCAGCACGGAACTGCCGCGCGTGCCTGCGGACAAGCGGGTGGACACGCACACGATCGCACCCGGCATCTACAGGGTCATCGCACGCTACGGGTTCATGGAAGTGCCGGACATCCTGTCGGCCCTGCGGGGTGCCGATGCGAAGGGCGTCGAGTTCCGGCCCGACGAAACCACCTACGTGATCGGCCGCGAGAACCCGGTGTTTTCCGGCAACTCCGGCATGCCGTTGTGGCGCAAGCGGCTGTTCGCCGTCATGGGCCGCAACAGCCAGCTCGCGTCCATCCACTTCGGCGTGCCAGCCCATCGCGTGGTCGAGATCAGCAGCCAGGTCAATCTCTGACTACGGCGACCAGAAGACGTCGACCGGCACCTGCTGTTGATGGAGAATGCCGCGGACGGGAAACTCCGTGACGGGTCCCGGCTCCCTCGCCTTCACATAGACCTGCCATTTTTCCGCGCCGACGATGTGCAGGACGAGACGCCGCGCGTCGAGCAGCGCCGCGAGATTGAGGCTCATCCTGTCATGCGGGGCCTTTGGTGCGCGCATGGCAACGCAGGCAGGCGCCGCCGACGAATCGAGCGCACCCGCGAGTCCGCGAGAGCCCGGAAACAGCGACGCCGTGTGGCCATCATCGCCCATCCCGAGCAGGACCACGTCGAACGGCCGCGCGATCCGCGTGAGTGCACGCCATGACCATTCCACGGCCTGCTCCACGGAATCCGACGGATTCTTCAAGCCGACGAAATGGGCCCTGGCGGCCGGCCCTGCCAGCAGCGCTTCCCGCACGCTCCTCTCATTGCTGTCAGGGGCTGCCGTCTCCACCCAGCGTTCGTCGGCCAACGTCACCCAGACGCGGCTCCAGTCGATGGGTTCGGCACCGATCAGGCGGAACAGGTTCGCGGGAGTACGACCACCAGAGACGACGAGGCTTGCCACTCCCCGCGCGTCGATGGCCTCCTGCAGGTCGACGCGAATCTCGCCCACCAGCGCGTGCTCGAGCGCGAGGGCGTTGGGAAAGCGATGTTCCTTGACGAAGCGATGCATAGGTTAGCCCCTGGGCGAAAGGCTTGATGCTACTGTCAGCGTCAGGCCTGTGTCTTCCTGACCAGAGACTGCATCCTGCGCTCTTCCCGTTCTACAGTTCATCGTTCCACGCAATGCCGTCGCGACCCACCAGCGCGCTCGACGAGGCAGGTCCCCAGCTTCCTGCCGTGTAGGCCTTCGGCTTCTCGTCGTGCTGCGACCAGCCTTCGCGGATCGGGTCGATCCAGCGCCAGGCCGCATCGAGCTCGTCACGCCGCATGAACAGCGTCAGGTTGCCGTTGACGACGTCCATCAAGAGGCGCTCGTAGGCATCGAGGCTGCGCATCTTGAAGGTCTCGCCGAGGTCGAGCGCAAGGTCGACAGGCTTGAGGCGCATCCCTTCGCCCGGGCTCTTCGCCAGGATTGTCAGCGTGATGCTTTCCTCTGGCTGCAGCTGGATGACGAGCCGGTTGGGCGATTGCGCCGTGGCCTGCTTGTCTAAGATGGCGTGCGTGGGCGGATCGTGGATTGCGACGGCCGAGCTGATGAATTCCGGCAAGTGGAACGAGATCGAGGCACTGGCCCGCGACGCCGCGTCGCTCAGGGCGTAGTCAGGCCGCGGAAGACTGATCGGCGGGAACAGCGGGGCGCGCGGCAGGCGCCGCCTCGGCCGGCGCGAGACCCGCATCGGGCACGCCGAGGTAGACCATCTGGTAGCGCCAGACCGAACGCGTCTGGTTGAAATGCTCCAGCGTGTTGTCGCGCGCGTTGCGTGCCATGAATACCCGATGCTCTGCGGGCATCTCCATCACGCGCGCGATGCCCCGTGCCAGCGACACTTCGCTGCCGGCCTCGGCATTGATCCCGAAGCGGCCGACGACTTCGCCCTGGGCAGCCACACCCGTCGCCACGCAGGGAACGCCGCACAGCATCGCCATGGCGAGGGTCATCCGCTGCTCGTCGATGAGCGCGCTCGACACCACCACATCGCAGGCACTGAAAAGGCCCGGCAAGTCGGTCCATTCCCCGAGCAGGCGAACGCGCGTTGCGAGCGCACCTCCCCCTACCAACGCCATCAGCGGCGCGTTGCCCTTCTGCACTCCCTTCCCGGCCAGCAGGATCTGCGCATGCGGGTTCGTGCGAATGATGTCACCGGCCGCCTTGAAGAACGTGATGTGGTCGAACTCGGGCTGGAACGGGGCCTGCATGCAGATGACGAAGGCATTCGCCGCAAGGCCCAGCTTCTCGCGCACGCGCTTGCGGGCCACGAGGCTCGGCTTGAAGCGCTCCGGATCGACACCCGGCGAGATGACGGTCGAATTCTCTTCCGGGAAACCCGCACGCCGGTGCCGGGAGCGGGACGCTTCCGACGGATAGACGATCTGGTCGAACTGCGGTGCGAGCTTCAGCGCGAGCTTGAGCTTCAAGCGATCCAGTGCCCCGGACCGCGGAGACACCACTTCCGTCTGGAGGTGGCTGCAGATGAAACGGGTGTGTGGCCCGGCAACCCGGCGCAGCAACTGAGCCGCGATCAGGGCGGACAGGCCCCAGGCGTGGATGACATCCGGCTCGTATTCGCGGACGACCTGCACGAGTTCGCGGGGTGCCAGCGCCGACCAGCGCCGGCGCGACAGCCTGATCTCGTGAACGGGAATGCCCGCCTGCCGGACCACATTGGCATGAGGATGCCCGGGTGCGAAGTGCACGACCCGGTGCATCAGGGTCCTGCGGTCACCCCTCATCAGGAGCGGCAGCAGCATGGTGTTGACCGTGAGATTGCCCTCCGTCCGCGCGCTGACAAGATGCAGCACCCGCTGCGGCCTGACGGTGGCGGCGTCCAGGGGGGTCTCGATCGTGTCTGGCGAGTAAGGGGAGGACATCGAGCGGGATCGTAGCAGCCGGCCGGCCCCTTCCCGTCCGGCGGGAGGACTTGGGCCTCGGCAACTGTTAACGGCGGCACATTCAGTCTGCCCGACCCGTCCTCGCTAGCCGGCTACATCCTGAGCCGGGTGCCGTAGCCGGTCAGCTCCAGGTAGCCCCGTCCCGCCGCATTCCCTGCTTCGTCCAGCAACTCAACCGCCCCTTCCCAGTAGATCGTCCCGGTACTGCGCCGGGAATCGCTTTCCTGGTCGTCGAACAGGGGCCGCACCCGGTACCACGCCTCGCCGACCCGCACGCGCCATTCGACCGGATACTCGATGCCGGTACGCGGCGATCGCCAGGTCCGCTGGGGGTGCCATTCCACCTGCTCCGGCCGATAGACGGACGTCTCCGTCGCGCCCGCGCCCCGCCGCCTCCCCGCTGCAGCCCAGTGCGCCCGGCCCTGGCCGTCACGCATGCGGAAGGCCATCAGCGCACCGCCGTCCTCGAGGTTGATCCCCATCCAGTCCCATCCTTGCGCGGCGTCGTCCATCAGCGTGCTGGACCATTCGTGGTCGAACCACGCCGTGCCGCGCACGGCAATGTCACGCCCCCCGACGTTGATGCGTCCGGACACCGCCATCTGCGGCTGGCTGTAATAATGACTCGCAGACGCCGGATCGGGACCCTTCTGGCTGAAGCCGCCGTCGCCTTGCAGCAGCGGAGGCTGGGTCGCCGCGAGATCGAGCGCGAGTTCAAAGTCCTTGCCCGGAATGCGCACCCGGTAGGTCTGCCCCTCCTGGCGCAGCGACCACTCCTCGATCACGACGTCAGTGCTGCCCTCGCGGGCTTCTGCAAGCCCGAAACCCGCACGTGCAACCCGCTCGTCTTGCAGGAGGCGACCCACCTGCGGATCACTGATCGCCGCATGGGCAAACAGCAGCTGGTGCGCGGCGAAGCGCGACGGATTGCCTTCGTCGAGGCCTGGCCGGTTGCGGAAGAACGTCACCTGGAAACCGCGCGATTCCCCGCTGTCATCCTGCAGCCAGCCGGTGACGTACCACCACTCGATGCGGTACTGCGGATGGCTGCCTTCGTCTTGCGGAAACGAGAGCGGCGTACCGCGCACCACCGGCGGATAGTCGGCCGCGGCTGCGGTGGCGGCCGCAATCACCCACATCGACACGAGCGCGGCGCACGCGGTTCGGCACACCCGGCGGAAGAACGGGGACGCCGTCATCACCAGTCCTCCTTCACCGCGCGAACGACATCGTCACGCAACGCCAGGCGGCCGCTCCACACGGCGGTCAGTGCGGCCGCCGCCACGAGCGACAGGCTGAGGACCATCAGCAGCGTCCACGGGAAGTACACGTCCATGCTCCAGTGGAACGACTGGCGGTTCACCACATAGATAAGGATCAGGCTCACCACGGCGCCGATGACCAGGCCCGCGAGCACACCCACCGCACCCAACAGGCCGCCTTCTGCCGCCAGCATGAAGCCGACCTGCCTGCGCAACAGGCCGACGTGACGCAGCACCCCGAGTTCGGCCCGCCTCGCGATCACCTGGGCGCTGGTGCTGGCCGCGATGCCCGCCAGCCCGATGCAGACGGCGATGACCTCGAGCAGGTAGGTCACCGCGAAGGTCCGGTCGAAGATCCTCAACGTGATCGCCCGGATCTCGCCGGGCCTGCGAACATCGAACTCCGCAAGGCCGGGCAGCCGCTCGTGGACTCGATCCACGAGGGCGTCGACATCGGCGCCCGACTCGAGCCAGAGCCACGCCGCGTTCGCTCGCACATCGCCCGTCAGCCTCACGTAGGCATCATGGTCGATCACGACGCCGCCGTTCTGCCGCTCGTAGTCACGGTAGATACCGCGCACCGAAAAGCGCACCGCACGCTCGCCGATCGAACCGGTGAAGGCATCTCCGGAACGTACCGACAGCAAGTCGGCGGCGGCTTCCGAGATCCACACCGGCTGCGCATCGCCCGGTACCGCGTTGGTCGCGGCAGCTTCAAGCCACAGCGTGCGACCGGCATCCTGTTCCTTGATGGGTCGCGCGATCAGCGCGAGCGGCGTGTTGAGCCCCGCCACGGCCAGTTGCGCAAACCGGTTTGCATCGACACGCTCGACTTCCGGCAACGCGACCAGCGCACTGACGTCGTCGGCATCGAGGAATGCCGTTTCGCTCGTGAAGCCGGCTCGCAAGTACAGGTCGGCCGGCAGGATCTTCTCCAGCCACTGGTCAAGCGACGTGCGAAACGACGTGACCATGACGGCCATCGCCACCATCAGGCTGAAGCTGACCAGGATCGCGGACAGGCTGGTGGTCGCCTGTCGTGCCGTGCCGCGCAGATGTGCCGTCGCGATCTGCCACGGGACCGAGCGCGTCTCGGGCAACAGACGCAGCATCAGCCGCGTGACTGCCGGCATCAGGAACACTGCGCCGATCAGCACCAGCGCGATGGCCGCATAGCCCGCCAGCGGCAGGCCGTCGATCGCAGGCAGCAGCAGCAAGCCGCCCGCCAGCACCCACAGCCCGACGCCGGCGATCGTGTTGCCGCGTACAGCGGGGTCCTCGATATCGCCTGCCTTCAGCGCAAGCGCCGCCGGAACCCGCGCGGCGGCGACGGCGGGACGCAACGTGCCGGCGATCGCCGCCGCCGTCCCGAGCAGGAAGAAGACGGCGACATCGAGCCACTCGACTTTGAGGGAGGGTGCGATCCCGCGGAAGTAGCCTGCGCCCAGGTCAGCGCCGAAGGCGTTCAATCCCGCGGCGGCAATGACGATGCCGAGGCCGACGCCGCAGAGCGCGCCCACGCTGCCGACGATCGCTCCCCCGGCCAGGGTACTTGCGATCTGCTCGCGGGCCGACACGCCCATGGCCTTGAGCAATGCAAATTCGCGGCGGCGGCGGATGACCGCCAGCGATTGCGTGGAGTGCACGAGGAAGGCGCCGGTGAACAACGCGACGAGGGCGAGCGCCGTCAGGTTCGAGCGATACGCGCGGGTGAGTCGCAACGCCTCGTCGGTCTCGGCCCCCGGCGTCGTCACCGTGACGCCAGGCGGCAGCAAGGCGGCGATCTGCTGCTGCACCTCTTCCGTCGCCGCGCCACTGCGCAGCCGCAGCTCCACGCGCTGCAGCTTCCCAAGCTGCCCGAGCCGCCACTGCGCCGTGCCGATGTCGAGGACCATCGCACGCTGCCGATACGCCGCCGCCGGCAGGATGCCCGCCACCTGGAAACTGACCGGCGCGAGGCCCACCTGCACGGTCAGCGTATCGCCCTCCTTGAGGTTCAGGTCCCGCGCGGCGGCCGGACTCAGGAACACCGCGTCGGCCGCGAGCGGTGACAGGTTGGTTCGCGGAGCGTCGACGCCGATGGACGGCTGCATGCGCGCCGCCCGGAAGAAATCGATGCCGAGCGCCGTTACCGCAGTCTGTTGTCCCACGACGCGCACCGGCACGTCGACGACCGGATTGGCGAGCGCCACGGCCGGCAGACGCGCCAGCACCGGAAACAGCGCTTCATCGAAGCCGGCGCCCGTCCCCTGCACCACGAGGTCCGAGAGGCCGAACAGGCTGCGGGCCGCCAGCGACACCTCGCTCGCGGCCGAGCGGTTCACGAGCGTCACGCCAAGCCCGAGCGCCACGCCCAGCGCGATGACGACCACGGCCAGCACCGTGCGACCGGCGGCGTGGCGCAGCGGCCCCGTCACCAGCGCGGCGAACAGTTGCGAGCGGGCGCCCGTCATGCCGGGCGAGCGCTCGCGGCGCTGGACTGCAACTGCAATCCGTCGCGGGTGAGCAGGTACACGCGATCGGTCGTTGCCGCCGCCACCGCGGAATGCGTGACGAGGATGCCGGTCGAGCCGTCGCGCTTCAGTTGCGCACGCAGCAGTGCGAGCACCTGGTCGGCGCTCTCCGGGTCGAGATTGCCCGTCGGCTCGTCCGCGAGTACCACAGCCGGCCGGTGCACCAGTGCCCTCGCCACCGCCACCCGCTGCATCTCGCCGCCCGACAGCTCCTTCGGGAAACTGTCGCGGCGGTCGTCGAGGCCGACTGCCTTGAGCAGCTCGGCGATCCGTTCGTCGGCTTCGCGGCCCGCGATGCCGTTCAGCGCCAGCGACAACCCCACGTTGCCCGCCACGGTGAGGTGCGGCAACAGGTGGAACGCCTGGAAGACAAAGCCCATCCGCCGCCGGCGCAGCAGGGTGCGGGCATCGTCATCCAGCGTGGCGAGATTCCTGCCTTCGAGCAGGATGTCGCCCGAGTCCGGCACGTCGAGCCCCGCGATCAGGTTGAGCAGCGTCGACTTGCCGACCCCCGATTCGCCCATGATCGCGATGTAGTCGCCGGGCTCGAGGCTGAGCGACACCTCGGCGAGCACCGCGCGCGGCCGGCCAGGATCCGGGCCGGGGAAGCTCTTTCGCACATTTTTCAATTTCAGCATTGCGCGCGCGACCCGTCATAACTCATTGCAAATGAATGGGATACCGCCTGTCGATGCAGGTTGTCGCCGGCCTGGTCCCGGCGAGCCGCCAGAGCCCGTCGCTGAATTCGCACGTTCCCGGCAACCGGTTGCAACGGCTATGATACTGGCTGGGATCCACTCACGTTCCGCGCGGCGGACAAGTCCGCCTCCTTATGCCCCTATCCCGCACCCAGCGCATCCTGTCGAGCCTGCTCGTCGCCCTGATCTTCGCGGGCGTCACGTACGGCCTGTGGGCCTACATGAACCAGCCCACGCAGGAGCCGCCGTGGCCGAAGCGCATCCAGGGGTTCGCGTTCTCCCCGTACCGCATCGACCAGGACGCCACGCTCGACCAGCTGCCTTCCGAAGAGCAGCTCGCCGAAGACCTGGCCGTCCTCGCCGGCAAGACCGTTGCCGTCCGCACGTATTCCACGATCGGCTCCGTCGGCGAAGTGCCGCGGATCGCGTGGCAGCAGAAGCCCCGCATCAAGGTCGCGCTCGGCACGTGGCTCGACAAGCGCACCGAACGCAACGAAGAAGAGATCGAGAACGCGATCCGGATCGCCAGGACGCAGCCCAACATCATCCGGGTGTTCGTCGGCAACGAATCGGTGCTGCGCGGCGACCTCACGATCGCCGAGCTGACGGCTTACCTGGACAGGGTACGGGCCGCCGTCGACAAACCGGTGAGCACCGCCGAACCGTGGCACGTCTGGCTCGCGCACCCGGAACTCGCGAACCACGTCGACTTCATCGGCGTGCACATGCTGCCGTACTGGGAAGGCGTCGATGTCTTCGAAGCGAACGACTACATCGTCGACAAGATGAACCGGCTGGAAGCCGCGTTCCCCGGCAAGCGCATCATCATCGGCGAAGTGGGCTGGCCGTCCGACGGCCGGACGCGGGAGAAGGCGGTCGCCTCGCCTGCAAACGAGGCGCTGTTCCTCAGGCGCTTCATCGCACGCGCGAAGCAGGAGAAGTACGTCTACTACGTGATGGAGGCGTTCGACCAGCCGTGGAAGTCGGCCATCGAAGGTTCGGTCGGTGCTTACTGGGGCGTGTACGACGTCAACCGCAAGCCGAAGTTCGAGTTCGTCGACCCCATCATCCGCATCCCTGAATGGCATGTCCTCGCCGGCCTGTCGGTCGTGATCTCGGGCCTGCTGCTCGGGGCGATCTACATGTTCAGCGGCTCCCTCGGCACGCGCGGACGGAGTTTCCTCGCGGCGGTCGTCTACGCGACGGCAACCGTCACCGTACTCATCATCTACGACTACTCGCAGAAGTACCTGACGATCACCGGGGTGCTGGTGGGCACGCTGCTGATCATCGGCATGCTCGGCCTGATCGCGGTGATGCTGGCCGAAGCGCACGAGTGGGCCGAAGCGCGCTGGGATACGGGACGGCGGCGGCTGCTGCAGATCAACAAGAGCAGCAATGCGGCCGTGGCCGCGGCGTCCGCTTCAGGCGCGGTGCGCAAGGTGTCGATCCACGTGCCGGCCTACAACGAACCGCCGCAGATGCTGATCGAGACGCTGGATGCGCTGGCACGCCTCGATTACCCGGATTTCGAAGTCCTCGTCATCGACAACAACACGAAAGACGAGGCCATCTGGAGGCCCGTCGAGACGCACTGCCTTGGCCTCGGGCCGCGCTTCCGCTTCTTCCATGTGAGCCCGCTGGCCGGCTTCAAGGCGGGCGCCCTCAACTTCGCGCTCCGCCACACGGCGCCGGACGCCGAAGTGGTCGCCGTCATCGACAGCGATTACAAGGTCGAATCCGGCTGGCTCAAGGAACTCGTGCCGGCGTTCGACAATCCGCGAACGGCCATCGTGCAGGCGCCGCAGGACTACCGCGACGCCGACGACAACCTGTTCAAGGCCATGTGCCACGCGGAGTATCGCGGCTTCTTCCAGATCGGCATGGTCACGCGCAACGAGCGCAACGCGATCATCCAGCACGGCACGATGACGCTGGTCCGTCGCACCGTGCTCGAGAGCGTCGAAGGCTGGGCCGAGTGGTGCATCACCGAGGACGCGGATCTCGGCCTCAAGATCTTCGAAGCCGGCTACGAGGCCACGTACTCGCCGACAAGCTACGGCCGCGGCCTGATGCCGGACACGTTCATCGACTTCAAGAAGCAGCGCTTCCGCTGGGCCTACGGCGCGATGCAGATCCTGCGGGCACACACGAGTTCGCTGTTCTCGCACCGCGACGAGCGACTGACCGCCGGGCAGCGTTATCACTTCATCGCCGGCTGGCTGCCGTGGATCGCGGACGGCCTCAACCTGCTGTTCAATGCGCTCGCGATCGGCTGGACCATCGCCATGATCATCGCGCCGGCTCGCATCGAACCGCCCTTGCTGATGTTCTCGGTGCTGCCGTTGTCGCTGTTCACGTTCAAGCTAGTGAAGCTGATCCACCTGTACGTGACGCGCGTGAAAGCGAATCTCCGGCAGACCTTCGCCGCGGCCCTTGCGGGGCTCGCGCTGTCGCACACCATCGGTCTCGCCACCGTCAAGGGCCTGGTCACGAAGGACGAACCATTCTTCCGCACGCCGAAGCAGGCGCAGCCGCACGCGTTCGCCGCGGCAGTGGCCGCCGCGCGCCAGGAATCGCTGCTCATGCTCGCGTTGTGGCTGGCTGCGCTCGGGCTGCAGACGGTGCCCGAGGAACTGAGCAGCCCGGACCTGTCGGTGTGGACTGCCGTGCTGCTGATCCAGTCGATTCCGTATGCCGCTGCGCTCGCGGTGTCGTTGATCAGCGCATTCAACCTGCCGGCGCGATGGCTGGGTTCAACGCCTTCGCCGGCAGTCGGCGGACCGGCGGAACAGGGCAGCCAGCCCTAAGGCGTCGCCAGTACCCGCTGCGCGAGGCTCGTGCCGCTCGTCCAGGCGGCTTCGGCTCGGGCATCGAGGCACCAGTCGCCACAGAGCCCGAAGCGCAGGTTCGCGTCCCAGATGCACGGCTCGCCCAGCGGTTGTTCCACTCGTGCATAACGCCACAGGTGGGCGTCGCGATACTTCGGCCGTGCAGTAACGCCCATGCGTGCGGCGAATTCCGCCACGAGCGCCTCGGCCACCGACGCATGCGTGTCATCGATGTGATCCCGGGTCCACTCGGACGATGCGTGCAGCACCCAGCAGTCGTCCGTTGCCAGTCGGCCGGGCTTGCCCACATCCCGCGCCGCCCAGGACAGCGTGCCTTCCTGGTCCGTCAGTACATCGGCAGGCACGTCGAGGCGGTCCGCATAGGCCACCATCGCCGCCCAGCAGGGCGCCATGCGCACGTTGCGCAACCGCACCTCGACATCCAGCGTCTCCGTGAAATCGCGCGTCAGCTCGACGGCCTGCGGAGCCGGAACGGCCAGCAACAACACCGCGAACGGCCCGAGCACATCGCCCGATTCGGTCTTCAGGAACCACTCGCCGTCCCGTCGCTCGCACATGAGTACCTTGAGGCCGCGCTTCACGTCGAGCCCGGCCGCCAGCGGCTTGACGATGCCGCTCATGCCGGGAACTCCGACGTACCAAGGCTCGCGCTGTGACACGCCTCGGGCTGCCGGCTGCCACTGCGCTGCGTAGCCGGTCGCGCTCGCCAGTTCCATGTAGTCGCGAAATCCTGCGTCGCGGACCATCAGGTACTGTGCGCCGTGGTCGAAGGCGAGCCTGCCGACGCGCCGGGTCGCAATCCGCCCGCCGACTCCACGGCTCTTCTCGAGAACCGTCACCGCATGCTGCGCCCCGAACAGCACCCTCGCGCACGCGAGGCCAGCAAGGCCCGCTCCCACGATCGCCACCGCGCCTTCAGTCATTGCATTCCCTCATTTGCCGCATCTTGACCGAATCGACGCCTGTGAGTCGATGTCCTTCACGAACTCCCGATATCCTCCCCCTATCGCGCGCGACCACCGAGCGGTACGCTCTGGCCTCCATTCATCCGTTCCGGACACCTCAAACCATGCGCTGGCAAGGCCGCAAGCAGAGCGAAAATATCGAGGACCGTCGCGGCAGCCGGCTGTCGCGCGGCGTCGGCTTGGGCGGCATCGGCTTGGGCGGCATCGGCACCGTCGTCGTCATCCTCATCGCGCTGTACACCGGCCAGGACCCGACGAGACTGCTGCAGAATGTCGAGCAGATGACGGGAGGCGGCCAGGCGCAGGTGGAGCAGGGTCCGTACCAGGAATCGGCTGCCGAAGCGCAGTTGCGCGAGTTCACCGGATTCGTGCTGGCCGATACCGAAGAGACGTGGAATACGCTGTTCGCAGCGGCCGGCCGGCAATACGTGGAGCCGACCCTCGTGCTGTTCAGCGGCGCGGTCGAGTCGGCCTGCGGCCAGGCGGAATCCGCGGTCGGCCCGTTCTATTGCCCGGGCGACCAGAAGGTCTACATCGACCTGTCGTTCTACGAGGACCTGCAAGCCAAGCTCGGCGCGGGTGGCGACTTCGCGCAGGCCTACGTCATCGCGCACGAAGTCGGTCATCACGTACAGACGTTGCTCGGGATCTCCGAGCGCAACCAGGCCGCGCGCCGCCAGGCCAGCGAGGTCGAGGCGAATGCGCTCTCGGTCCGCCAGGAACTGCAGGCCGACTGCTTCGCCGGGATCTGGGCCCACAACGCCGACCAGTCGCGACAGCTGCTGGAAGCCGGCGACATCGAGGAGGGCCTGAACGCTGCCAACGCGATCGGTGACGACCGCCTGCAGCGTCAGTCGCAGGGGTACGTGTCGCCCGACTCGTTCACTCACGGCTCCTCAGAGCAGCGCGTCACCTGGTTCCGCCGTGGCTTCTCGACCGGCGACATGAACCAGTGCGACGCGTTCGCTGCGCGGACGCTCTGATTCTCCGTCGGCGCATTGGCTGCGACAGCCGGCAGCGCTGAATCAGGATCCCGTGGCGCCTCCCTTACCCATCACCGAAGCGCTGCCGCGCCTGCTGGCCGCGCTCGAACATGAACGCAACGTCGTGCTGGAAGCGCCTCCGGGCGCCGGCAAGTCGACGGGCGTTCCGCTGGCGCTGCTGGACGCGAAGTGGCTTGGGGCAGGCCGGATCCTGATGCTGGAGCCGCGACGGCTCGCCGCCCGCGCGGTTGCGTCCCGCATGGCGTCGCTGCTCGGCGAACCCGTCGGCAGGACCGTCGGCTATCGCACGCGGCTCGACACCAAAGTCAGCGCCGCGACCCGCATCGAAGTCGTCACCGAAGGCATCCTCACGCGACGACTGCAGCGCGACCAGTCGCTCGACGGCGTGGCGCTCGTCATCTTCGACGAGTATCACGAACGCAGCCTCAATGCGGACCTCGGCCTGGCGCTGTGCCTCGACGTGCAGGGCACGTTGCGCGAAGACCTGCGGCTGCTCGTCATGTCCGCGACGCTGGATGGCGAAGCGGTAGCCCGATTGCTCGGCAATGCACCGCGCATTACGTCGGCCGGCAAGTCCTTTGCCGTCGATGTGCACTATCAGACGGTGACGCCGCAGGCGAACCGCAGCGGGTCCACTCCATGGGTCGACATCGCGAGCCAGATGGCCCGCACGATCGGTCGGGTACTCGACGCGGCTCCTGGCGATGTCCTCGCCTTTCTTCCCGGCCAGGGCGAGATCCGGCGCACCGAGCGACTGCTGCTTGACGCGACGCTTCCGCCCGGCACGCGGGTACTCCCCTTATATGGCGACCTCCCGATTGCGCAACAGGACGCCGCTCTGGAACCGGCGCCCGCGGGACAACGCAAGATCGTGCTGGCCACCAACATCGCGGAGACGAGCCTCACGATCGAAGGGATTCGCATCGTCGTCGACTCCGGCCTTGAACGCCGTGCGCGCTTCGACCCCGGCACGGGCATGAGTCGCCTCGAGACCGTTCGCATCGCCCGCTCGGCAGCCGACCAACGCAGGGGACGCGCGGGCCGCTTGAGCAGCGGCGTTTGCTATCGCCTGTGGACCGAGACCGAACAGGCCGCGTTGGCCGCACAAACCCCGGCAGAAATCCTCGAGGCCGATCTTGCTCCGCTCGCGCTCGAACTCGCGCTGTGGGGCGTGACGTCGCCGACGCAGCTGCGCTGGCTCGACGCGCCCCCTGCCGGCAGCTACTCGCAGGCGGTCGAATTGCTGCAAGCACTGGGTGCGCTGGCAGACGACGGACGGATCACCGCGCACGGCCGCGAGATGTCGGCGCTGGGTACGCATCCACGGCTCGCGCACATGTTGCTCAAGGCCCGCGCTGCGGGCGCCACCCGCCTCGGCACCGAGCTTGCCGCGCTGCTCGCCGAGCGCGACTTCCTGCGCACGCGTGATGCGACGCGCGATGCGGACTTGCGACTGCGCATCGACGCACTGCGTGAACGCGGCCGGTTGCCGAGTGGCATGGAAGCCGACCAGGGCGCTCGCCAGCGCATCCTGCAGGCGGCGAGCCTGCTGGCGCGACAGTTGGGCGAGGCGACGGATCGTGAGCGCATCGACACCGATGTGATGACCGGCGAACTGCTGGCGCACGCGTACCCCGACCGCATCGGCCTCGCGCGATCCGAGGGACAAGGCGACTCTGCACGCTACCTGCTTTCCGGCGGACGCGGTGCGATGCTGAAGGACGCGCAGCTCCTCAGCCGTGCGGAGATGCTTGTCGTGGCCGAACTCGACGCCGGCGATCGCGATGCCCGCATTCGCCTCGCCGCACCGATCAGCCGTAGCCAGGTGGAGTCCGTGTTCCGCGATGCCCTCCGGGAGACGGAACGCATTGAATGGGACAGCCGCTCCAGCAGTGTCCTCGCACGCAAGGAATGCTGGCTTGGTGCGCTGAAGCTCGACGACCGTTTGCTCACTGCCAGCGATCCCGAGCGCATCCGTGCAGCGATGCTCGCCGGCATCCGCGAACTCGGCCTCGAGGCGTTGCCCTGGTCGAAGGACGCACGCGTCCTGCAGACCCGCATCGAGTTCGCGCGGCGCCACGACACCCAGGCGCCAAAACCCTGGCCGCGGGTCGATGATGACCACCTGCTCTCGACGCTGGAGGAATGGCTCGCTCCCTGGCTCGATGGCATCTCCCGCAAGGATCACCTGTCCCGGCTGGCGGTGGGAAAGATCCTCGAGTCCCTGCTCGACTGGCCGCAGCAGCAGCGATTGGCCAGCGTCGCCCCGACACACCTCGACGTCCCGAGCGGCTCGCGGATCCCGATCGAGTACACCGCCGAGGGCCCGGTGCTGTCGGTGCGGCTGCAGGAAGTGTTCGGGATGACGGAGACGCCGCTGCTGGGCGGCGGCAAGGTTCCCGTGACGATGCAGCTGCTGTCGCCTGCGCGCCGGCCGGTGCAGGTGACCCGCGACCTCAAGAGTTTCTGGGCCCGGGGCTACGCCGACGTCAAGCGCGAACTGAAGGGCCGGTACCCGCGGCACTATTGGCCGGACAACCCGCTCGAAGCGGAAGCGACCGCCCGGGCCAAACCCCGCGGGACGTGACCCGACCGGAACGATGCGCTGCCGCATCCGCTTTTATTCAGTATTAATTCAGCCCGGTTGGGGTAAGACTAGCGTCAACGGAGAACCCTGAAGCCGCGGGCGTGGTCACAGGTGTCGTTCAACGCGATAAGCAATGGAGCAGCGAACATGAAAACACGTATTCCTGGTGCATTGACTACCAAGGCTGGAGTCGTTGGCGCCGCGGCAGCCGCTGTCGTTGCCATGGTGCTGGGATCCACCCCCTTGTCCGCCGCCGAGAAGCCGGCCGCGAAGAAGGACGACAACAGCTGCATCTTCGCCGGCACGATCAACGACTGGCGCGGCCTGGACTCGCGCAACCTCGTGATCTGGGCGCCGAACAGCCATGTCGCCTACCACGTGACGCTGGGCTTCGCGCTGACTGACCTCAGGTCGACGGAAACGCTCGGTGTCGTCGACGGCAATGGCGACGGCCGCCTGTGCGGCTACGGCATGGACCAGCTGGTCATCACCAGCGGGCCATACCCGGAGAAGTCGACCATCACCGGCATGACGAAGCTGGACGATGCCGCGCTGGCCGAGCTCGGCGACAAGTACAAGGTGAACCTCGTGCGCAAAGGCAAGCCGGCCGCCAAGTAACGCGGTTCAACGGGCCCTCGGGCCGGAGTGCCTCGAGGTGACATTCCCTTAAAGAGGCACGCGGTTCCGCGCTTGCGAGCGTGGGCCGCGGCCCCTACCATGACTCTGTCATGCAGGCTTTGCCCCTGCGATTGCCAGCCCTGGAGCGAGTCATGCCGTCTGCCCTGCATCAACGCCTTGAAGCCCTGCACGCCGAGCTCGCCGGCACCACCACGGTCGACGACGGCTCGCGGGAAGCGCTGGTTGCGCTGCTCGGCGATATCACCCGCCTGCTAGACAAGTCCGCCCCGGCCAGTACCGACGAGCAGCCTGTGGGCGAGCGCCTTGAAGCGCTGGCGCTCGGCTTCGAAGCCAAGCACCCGGCCCTCGGCACCGCGATCCGGCAGGTCGTCGACGCGTTGGGTAAAGCAGGCATCTGACCATTCCCGAAGTCGTGACGCAGGCATTGCCGCCCCCTCCCTCAAGGGCTGCGGAAGTCCCCTGACAGCGGGTAGACTTTGGCCATGAGCTACGACACGAACAATATCTTCGCGCGGATCCTCCGTGGCGAGATTCCCGCACACAAGGTCTTCGAGGACGAGGCCACGCTCGCGTTCATGGACGTGATGCCGCAGTCAGAAGGCCATACGCTGGTCATCCCGAAGGTCGCCGCCGAGAATCTGTTCGATCTGGCCCCCGCCGACCTCGGCCGGTTGATCCAGGTCACGCAGAAGGTCGCCGTCGCGGTTCGGGAAGCGTTCCGGCCAGACGGCCTCACGTTGATGCAATTCAACGGTCCCGAGGCGGGCCAGACCGTCTTCCACATTCATTTCCATATCGTGCCGCGCTACGTCGGTGTCGGACTGCGGTCGCATTCGCGACAGATGGCTGACAATGCGCTGCTGGCCGATCACGCGCAGCGTATCCGCGCGGCCCTTGGCAAGCCTTGAGCCGACTTCCCGCCAACCCGCTTCTTGCCCTGCTGCCATGAGCCAGAAAATCTATAGCGTTCCACCTGCCTTTGCCGCCCGCGCCCGTATCAAGCGAGCGGACTACGAGAGGCTCTATGCGGAATCGATCCGCGACCAGGAAGGCTTCTGGGCCCGCATGGCCAAGCGCGTCGACTGGATCAAGCCGTTCACGAAGGTGAAGGATGTCAGTTACCGCGAAGCCGACCTGCATATCCGCTGGTACGAGGACGGCCTTCTGAATGTGTCGGCCAACTGCCTCGATCGTCATCTCGCGGCACGGGGCGACAAGACGGCGATCATCTGGGAAGGCGACGATCCGCGCCTGTCCGAGCACATCACATACCGGCAACTGCACGAGCGCGTGTGCCGGTGCGCCAATGCGCTCATTGCACTCGGCGTACAGCCGGGCGATCGCGTCACGATCTATCTGCCGATGATTCCGGAAGCCGCGGTGGCGATGCTCGCGTGTGCGCGCATCGGGGCCGTGCACTCCGTCGTGTTCGGTGGCTTCTCGCCGGACTCCCTCGCCGGACGCATCGCCGACTGCGGCTCGGCCGTCGTCATCACGGCCGATGAAGGCATCCGCGGCGGCAAGCGCATCGCGCTCAAGACCAATGTGGACCTCGCGCTATCGGCCAAAGGCACCGAATGCGTGAAGCATGTGCTCGTCGTCCGTCGCACCGGGGCTCGCGTGCCGATGCATGCGCCGCGCGACCAGTGGTTCGAGGATGCGGTCCGCGACCAGCCTGCGGTATGCCAGCCGTTCGCGGTGGGCGCCGAGGATCCGCTGTTCATCCTGTACACGTCGGGGTCCACGGGCAAGCCGAAGGGTGTGCTGCACACGAGCGGCGGTTATCTCGTCTACGCGTCGATGACGCACGAACTGATCTTTGACGTGCAGGAAGACGACATCTACTGGTGTACGGCCGACGTGGGCTGGGTCACCGGCCACAGCTACGTCCTCTACGGCCCGCTCGCGAACGGCGCGACGACGCTGATGTTCGAAGGCGTGCCGAACTATCCCGATGCCGGACGCCTGTGGCAGACGGTGGATCGCCACAAGGTGACGCTGCTGTACACGGCGCCCACGGCCATTCGCGCGCTGATGCGCGAAGGCGAAGAGCCGGTGAAGCATTGGTCGCGGAAGACGCTGCGCGTGCTCGGCAGCGTGGGCGAGCCGATCAACCCGGAAGCGTGGGAGTGGTATCACCGCGTCGTCGGCGACGGCCGCTGCCCGATCGTCGATACGTGGTGGCAGACGGAGACCGGTGGCATCCTCATTACACCCTTGCCTGGCGCGATCGACCAGAAGCCGGGCTCCGCGACGTTGCCGTTCTTCGGCATCAAGCCCGCCATTATCGATGGCGAAGGCAAGGTGCTCGAGGGCGCGTGCGAGGGCAACCTCGTGATCACGGACAGCTGGCCTGGGCAGATGCGTACGGTCTTCGGCGATCACGCGCGCTTCATCGAGACGTACTTCAAGACGTTCCCCGGCAATTACTTCACCGGCGATGGCGCGAAGCGCGACGTGGACGGCTACTACTGGATTACGGGACGTGTCGACGACGTGCTGAATGTGGCTGGCCATCGGCTCGGTACTGCCGAGGTGGAGAGCGCGATGGTCGCGCATCCGAAAGTCGCCGAAGCGGCCGTGGTGGGCTGCCCGCACGACATCAAGGGTCAGGGTATCTACGTATTCGTGACGCTCGTGGCTGATGCCGTGCCGACGGAGGAACTGCGGCGCGAACTGCGCGATTGGGTACGGAAGGAGATCGGCCCCATCGCAACGCCCGACTTCATCCAGTGGGCGCCGGGCCTGCCGAAGACGCGCTCGGGCAAGATCATGCGCCGCATCCTGCGGAAGATCGCCGCGAACGAGCACGACCAGCTCGGGGACATCTCGACGCTTGCGGATCCTGGAGTCGTTGAAAGCCTCGTGAATGAGCGGATGAATCGTTGACGCGCTAGCCCGGAAATAACGGAATCGAGGAACGCAGGGAAGCCAGAAGGTCACGGAAGCATCAGAGATGCCGTCACCCGGCCGGGGTGTCCGTTTGGTCCCTGCGTTCGTTACCGTCAGCTAACCGGCATTCGAGGGTGCCCGCCACGGACTGTCGTTGTGTAATCAGTCGTGGTCTCCGCTTCGCACCTCGCGCAGCGTCAACGCTAACGCCCAAGCGCAAAGTGTCTTCGATATGGCGCCTGTGGCGAGTGACGGCGACTGGACCAAACGGACACCCCGTCCGTGTGCCGGCTCGGAGACGGAGCGAAACCAATCGACTTTCTGCATGAATACGCCAGATTCCGGTGTCGAATCGAGCGATGCCATGGGCTACAACTGTCCAGGAGAGACATGTATCCGCGATCCCGAACAGGGAATCGCCGTTGCCCATCCGACATTCGCATCCTTGGCATGGTCAAGCAAACCAAGTACTTTGAATCCGTCCGGAGACGCCCGGACCGCGCGGGGATTCAGGATGCCTGGCTTGAGCAGGCGATCCTCCATCCGGTACGGCGAACGCGACAGGCCGATGGACGCATTCGACACTGGTATCGGGTTCCCGAGAAGGAGAATCGAATCCTTCGGGTTATCCTTCTGGAAGACGGCGAGACGGTTCACAACGCGTTCTTTGACAGGAACTTTCAACCATGAAGATCCGCTACTTCAAAGACACTGACACGATGCTGATCGAATTCAAGGACGTGCCGGTCGCCGAGACCCGCGATCTGGACGAGAACACGATCCTGGATCTCGATGCCAGCGGCAACATCTGCTCGATCACGATCGAACACGCTTCCACGCGGGCGGATGCTCCCAAGCTCACCTATGAACAGGTGGCGGCCTGACAGGCAGCCGCAGGCGAATCGGGCAACGCTTAAGGAGAGCCAGCCCTCCGGCCGGGGTGTATCCGTATGGATGGTGCCGGGTCGTAAATCGGTATAGATTTAGTTAGGCATCCACAGTGCGAAATCATCTGATCTTGCTTTCGCTCCTTCTAAGCGTCGCCGCCTCAGCTCAGGTCGCTCGTATTGCCTACGAGCCTCCAACGATCGAGGCCGCAGTGGAGCGCATGGAAAACGATCCGGATGTGGAGTTCAATTTCGATACAGCACACTCTCGATACCTATTCACCGCCATCTACGCAGGGGTACGCAGACCCCTTCCGGACACCGTTAAGCGCTATCTCGCCATGTGGGTCCGCTCATTTCGGCATCCGGAGTCCTATGTGACACTGTTCAGCTCAGAAGTAGCGATCGAGCAGGGTGGTCGTCGATACTAGATACCTATCCAACAAACTCTGGTCGCACCTTTTGAGCAGGAAGCGAAGGCTGGAGCATCCGTCAAGCTATATGTCACGGCAATTGGAGACCAAATGAAGCAACCTGTGCTCCTGGTCAACGCGCTCGAGGTGCTATAGATGCCTGACAACGCGTTCAACAGTCGCCATGAAGCCAATGTTCGCTTCGGGCCCTTCGTGCCGGGCAGGAATTCCGGGATGACGTTGCGACGAGGTTGCTCACCGGATATCGGTTGTTCGATCTTCGGGACGATTTCGCGGGATGCAGCCAAGTAAGGGCCGCTGCCGCCGCGACACTCCTCGTCTCGTCACAATCGCTTAGGCCAGCCGCCACGCGCAATGCTTGCGGCCAGCTTCAACGATCTCGATTCGCTCTAGGAACTCTGGCTTGGCGTAGCCCTACTGGACGGCAGTCCGACCTGGCAGCGCCCTTCTTGGCGACAGCCCCTCTGCTCGACGTGCCACGGGCCATCCCATTTCTGGATAAGCACCGCAGATTCTCTCCTTAAGTCTCGAAGGCACAGTCGCTACCCTGCTTGCGTCAAGACGTTGCACAGGGAGGTGCGCGATGACGCTGGTATCTGCAGGGGGCGCAACTCAACTGAAGAGGACCGACTCCGGGATCGGTGCGCACAGGTATCCACGGCCTGCAGCACGACGGCAGGGCCGATTGCCCCGGCTGTAGCCCATGGGCTACACTCTGGCTACAGTCGTTCGACAGACGGATGAGTTTCGAGACTGGCTCGACGCCCTGAGGGATGTGACCGGACGCGCTCGCATCCTGATGCGTATTGATCGTCTCGCGCATGGGAATCCGGGTTCGCATCGGAGTCTCACTCGCGGCGTCTCTGAATTGAAGATCGACGTCGGGCCCGGTTACCGCGTGTACTACACATGGCGTGGCGGTCAGGTTTTGCTGTTGCTGGCCGGCGGCGACAAGTCCACTCAGCCACGGGATATCGCCCGCGCAATCTGGCTTTCTGAACTGGAGGGAGGGTAGCGATGGCAGGCACAGCGCGCCGGAAATCATCCAAGGTGAAGATCGCGCCCTTCGACGTTGCGGATCACCTGCGGACGCCCGAGGACATGGCTGCCTATCTTGATGCATGGCTCGAGGAATCGCCCGACGACACGGCGGGCATGGCGAGGGCGCTCGGCACCCTCGCCCGCGCCAAAGGCATGAGCCAGGTAGCGAAGGACGCCGGGCTCAGCCGGGAGAGTCTTTATCGCGCGCTCAGCGAAGACGGCAATCCGGGCTTTGCGACCGTACTCAAGGTTGTCAGGGCGCTTGGGCTCCGCCTCCGCGTACAGACGGCATGAGCCCCCCCCTTTTCGCCCCCCTCGGCCGTTGCCTCCGCGAACCCCGACCCCGCGGAAGTCCCGTCTCGACGGGGGGCGCAAACCCAGCTACGCTTGACTTTATTTGGCGCGGCTGCCGGAACTCACTGAATTGAAAAGAATTGTCAAGAATCCGGCAGGTCGCGGCCTGCTTGCGGGAGCCTTGGGCACCGCGTTTCTGGCCAGCATGAGCCCCTCCATTGCCGGTGCGGCCGAGGCCGCCGCGCCCAAGTCCTTTGCGATCGTCCGCATCCCCGAAGCCGACGCACCCAAGATCGACGGGCGGCTCGACGAGGCCTCCTGGAAGCAAGCCGCTGTCGTCAGCGATCTGGGCCAGTTCCAGCAGCGGGTCGGCGAGGCCACCGAGAAGTCCGAGTTCTACGTCATGTACGACAAGGACTACCTGTACGTCGGCGCGAGGCTGTACGACTCGGATCCGAAGGGCGTCCGCTCGTCGATCCTGCGCTACGGCGAGCGCCTCAACAACGAGGACAAGATCGCCATCATCCTCGATACGTTCAACGACAAGCGCAACGGCTACCGCTTCGAGGTCAACACCTTCGGCGTCCGCGACGACGCGCTGTACCTCGACACGACGCAGACGCAGTGGGACTGGGACGGCATCTACCTCGCCGATGCGGTCATCGACGACCAGGGCTGGACGGCGGAAATGGCCATCCCGTTCAAGACGCTGTCGTTCGATGCCGCCACGGACACGTGGGGCATCAACTTCAACCGGTCGATCAGCCGCAAGAACGAACGCGATGGCTGGGTGTTCCGCAACCGCAACCAGAACCCGTCGAGCTCGGGTGAAGTCACCGGCATCCGCGATCTCGACCAGGGCCTGGGCCTCGACGTCGTGCCGTCCGTGAGCTTCCGGGGCGAGAAAGCCTTTCGCGCCGGCACGTCCGAGGAGAACATCGAGCCCTCGCTGGACGTCTATTACAAGATCACGCCGGGCCTCAATGCCGCACTGACCTTCAACACCGACTTCTCGGCCACCGAAGTGGACGACAGGCAGGTGAACCTGTCGCAGTTCAGCCTGTTCTTCCCGGAGAAACGCGGGTTCTTCCTGCGCGAGTCGGACATCTTCGAGTTCGGCCGACTCAAGGGCGGCGACATTCCGTTCACGATCAATCCGACCTTCGCACGGTCCTCGCTCGAGAACGGGCGGCCGTTCTTCTCGCGCAGCGTCGGACTGTCGGCCACCGGCCAGCCCGTCGACCTCGTCGCGGGACTCAAGCTGTCCGGCCGCGTCGGCGGGTTCAACGTCGGCGCGCTGGCCATCCGCCAGGACGAGCAGGTCGGCGTCGACGCGCAGAACCTGTTCGTCGGGCGCGCCGTGATGAACGTGCTCACCGAGTCGAGCCTCGGCGTCATCGCCACCAAGGGCAACCCGCGGGCGAACCTGGACAACTCGGTGATGGGCGTCGACTTCCGCTATGTGAACAACCGCCTCCCCAGCAATCGCAGCCTCGAAGGCGAACTGTGGGTGCAGAAGAGCGAGACGGAGGGAGTGACCGGCGACGACATGGCCTTCGGTGCCCGCCTGCGCAGCCCGAACAACGACGGCTGGCGGGGCGGCCTCGGACTGAAGGAACTGCAGGCCAACTTCAATCCGGCGATGGGCTACGTGAACCGCCGTGGCGTCCGTGGCTATACGGGCGAGGCCGGCTATCTGAAGCGCTGGCCGGTCGGCTTCACGCAAGGCATCTACAGCGGCATCGACTTCGAGCAGTACAACCGGACCCTGGATGACAGCCTGCAGAGCAGGCTCGTGACCTTCCGCTTCATGGATTTCTACGGCCGCCAGAATGACCAGGCGAAGATCCGCGCCTATCGCAACGAAGAGGTGCTGCGCACGCCGTTCCTGATCTCCCGCGGCATCACCGTGCCTGTCGGCGACTACAAGTTCGACGAGTACGAAGTCGAACTGGAAGCGACCGGTTCGCGTGCGTTGTCCGGCAAGGTCAACTACCGCGCCGGCGACTTCTATTCGGGCGAGCGCTGGCGCGCCACCGGCAAGATCCTGTGGAAGGCGAGCCCGCATTTCTGGTTCACCGGCAACTACGAATACAACGATGTCACGCTGCCGCAGGGCGACTTCATCGTGCGACTCGCATCGGTGCGTACCGACGTGATGTTCAACGCGGACTGGTCCTGGACCACGCTGGTCCAGTACGACAACGTGTCGGACAGCATTGCAGCCCACAGCCGCCTGCACTGGATCCCGCAGGCCGGCCGCGACATGTATCTCGTGTTCAACCACAACCTGCTCGACGAGAACGAGGACGGTACCTTCCGCTCGCTCCGCGCGGATGCCACGGTCAAGTTAAACTACACGTTCAGGTTCTAGTGGACTGCTGCACGGGTCTCGCGACCGGGACGAGCTGCCTCCATGCGGTGCAGGGAACACGATCGGGTGCCACTTTACGGTTCATTTCGCAGTTTACCGGGCCCGCCCGCGCGGACGGGCCGCGGGACGAATCCGGTCTGGTACCATTGCGCCCGCTTCCGGTCGCCTCCAGCAGGAGTGTCGGCCGGCTCAACTGGATTCTTGCCGGATCGAACATGAAGAAACGCCCTGGGATCGTAGCGTCCCGCTCCCTCCTGCTGTCCCGAGTATCGGCCCTGGCCGCAATCGGCGTGGCTGCACTGGCCCTGTCAACCGGGGCCTGGGCTGCGGAAGTCGCCCCCAAGTCCTTCGGCATCAAGCGGATCACCCGGCAGGAAGCCCCGAAGATCGACGGCCGCATCGACGATGCCTCGTGGCAGAAGGCCGCGGTGATCGACGACTTCAAGCAACTCCAGCAGATCGAGCACGCCGACATCACCGAGAAGATGATCGTGTACGTGATGCACGACGAGGACATGCTCTACGTCGCGGCAAGGCTGTACGACTCGTCCCCTGACCAGATCACGGCCAACATCCTGCGCCAGGGCGAGCGCATGAACAACGAGGACAAGTTCGCCGTCATCCTCGATAGCTTCAATGACAAGCGCAACGGCTATCGCTTCGAGGTCAATCCCAACGGCATCCGCGACGACGCGCTGTACCTCGATACCACGCAGCTGCAGTGGGACTGGGATGGCCTTTACTACGCGAAGGCGGCCCGCGACAGCGAGGGCTGGACGGCGGAGATGGCCATCCCGTTCAAGACCTTGTCCTTTGACCCCGCCGGCAGCACATGGGGCATCAACTTCCAGCGCCTGATCGCGCGCAAGAACGAGCGCGACGGCTGGGTCTATCGCAATCGCAACCAGAATCCGTCGAGTTCAGGCGAGGTGACGGGCCTTGCCGGCATGGAGCAGGGTCTCGGCCTCGATGTCGTGCCCTCCGTCAGCTTCCGGCAGAACAAGGATCACGTGAACGACACCAGCGAGTTCAAGGTGGAACCGTCGCTGGATGTGTACTACAAAGTCACGACCGGCATGAACGCCTCCCTGACCATCAACACCGATTTCTCGGCGACCGAAGTGGATAACCGCCAGGTCAACCTGTCGCGCTTCAGCCTGTTCTTC
>CAIUGU010000049.1 GCA_903898785.1 uncultured Pseudomonadota bacterium
AAGAATTACTTCTTCTTGGCGGCCTTCTTCTTCGTAGCCTTCTTCTTCGTAGCCTTCTTTGCCTTAGTTGCCATAGTAGTCAATCTCCATGTCGAGTTAGTCCGCGCGCAGTATATACATAAAACAAAAATACCTAGCAAGTGTTCGTTGATTATTTCTTTACTGAGTTAGGACGAGGTCTCACTCTCGTGGGCACCTCACGCAAAGAAAGAATGAAGTCCCACTCCCTCTTGGTGACCGGCGTGACCGACAGTCTGTTGCCCCTGCGAAGTATCAGAAGGTCCTTTAATTCCCGAGTGGAATGCATGCGCAGCGTTTCGAGCGTGATGGCCGGATCGAGCTTCTCGTCGAGCCGCACATCGACCGCATACCAGGTCGGATTGTCCTTGATGCACTTCGGGTCGTAGTACTCGCTGTCCGGGTCGAAGGCACTGCCATCCGGGTATCCCGCGCGCACGATCGTGACGATTCCCGCAACTCCCGGTACGTCACAGCTCGAGTGATAGAAGAAGGCTTGATCGCCCTTGGCCATTCCATCGCGCATGAAATTCCGGGCCTGGAAGTTCCTGACACCCTCCCACGAGGTGGTCTTGCGAGGCGCCTTGGCGAGTTCGTCGATGCCGAACACGGACGGTTCGGACTTCAGCAGCCAGTAGTTCATGAGGAATCCGCGATGCTCGAGCTAAAGGGGAGTGACCGGCGGGTCGTTAACAACGTTATCGGTGATTCCTTGCCGGCGATACAGGCGGCGTTCCGTCATGACTGCGTCCATCACGATGTCCCAGGGTTCCTTCGGGACCGAGGGAACGCGCTGCATCTCGTAGGCAACGCCGATCAATCGGGGTTTGCGCCATTGCCGGCGGCTTGCGAGGAATGCAAAACGCCGATCATAGAAGCCGCCGCCGGTGCCGAGGCGGTTCCCCATCGCGTCGAATGCCGCGAGCGGTACGAAGACGCGATCCAGTTCGCGTGGCGCGATGCGCGGCGCCGACGACACGGGCTCCAGCAGACCCAAAGCATTGCGTCTCAGGTGTCGAAGGCCCTCGAAGCGCAGGAACTCCATGCGTCCGGCTCTCAGGTTCACGATTCTTGGCAGGTACACGCGGCACCTGAGCTTGAGCGCCCGCGCGATGAGAGGGGCGAGGTCGGCTTCATTGCGGACAGGCACATAGGCGGCCACCTTCAAGCCACACTTGAGCAGCCGCGAGCGGAGTGCCTGGCGTGCAAACGACTGGGCGGCGTGCTGCTGGTCTTGCAGGGTGAGGCCGGCGCGCACTTGGCGCATCTGCCGGCGCAGGGCCCCGCGGGCGGCAGACCGGTCTGCCGCGGAGGCGATACCCGAAGGAGAGGAGGCGCTACCCGCCTGTGCCGTCATGAACCATTGCCCTCGACGCGGAGCAATAGGTGGGACGAGACCACGGCACTTAAGGCTTCCCGTTCGAGACGGACTTGCACAATGATGCCGCAGGCCATTGTCCCAGGGGTATTAACATTAGGGTCGAGGGGAAACCCGACTCATGTCGAACACCGCAGGCAGCGCCAAACAAATCAGTGGCCGGTAACCGGTGGCCAGTGCCCGGTGGGCCGGACGATCCAGAGCCTACAGCTCCATCTGCCGGCCCTGGGTGAGCGCCGTCTCAACCCGCTCACGCAGTTGCTTGATGCGGTTGCCGACGTCGCTATTCAAGGATCGGTCCTGGTTGCGGAGCTTCAGGAGCTCGTTCGCGATGTTGAGGGCGGCCATGACGGCGATGCGGTCAAGGCCGACGACATTGCCTGCATCCCGGATCTCGCGCATCTTGCCGTTCAGGTACTCGGCGGAATCGAGCAGGTCCGACCGCTCCTCGACCGGGCAGCTGACCTGGTACTCCTTCTCGAGGACCCGGACGCTGACTCTCACCATGCGGTCCGTGGTCATGTACCGTGCTCCATAGCCTTCAGGCGTCCGATCATGGCTTCAACCCTCGCGCGGACCTGCTCGTTCTTCTGCAGCAGGCTCGCCCGTTCGGTCATGAGCGTCTCCTGACGCTGGCGCAGGGCCCGGTTCTCTTCCTTGATTTGGGCGACCGTCGCGACGAATTCATCGAGGCGCTTTTCGAGGCGCTTCAATTCCTGTTCGACCGCTACCTTGGTCTGTCCTTCGCTCATGGGCCGATTATGAGCGGACACAGGCGCACCGACAAGCGCCATGGCGGCGGGTCGGCGGAAGGGGCGGCAGGAATCGGCCGGCAGCGGTGCTACCATAACGCCATGAGTATCCTCCACGCGGAAGTCGCCCGCGACCTCGATGCCGCGTCAGCGGAAATGCAGGCGGCCGAGGCCCATGGGTGCCTGTGCGGCGCCCTGTGCGCCCTCGACGAATACACCTTCGAGCAATGGCTGGCCGAGATCTCGCCTGACGTCGCCCGCGCGGATGCGCTTGGACTTCCCGACTCGCCGCTGCGCCTGCTGTTCGATTCCACCGGTGAGTCGCTGCGGTCGGACGCGATGGAGTTCTCACCGCTGTTGCCGGACGACGACGAGTCGCTGGCCCTGCGTACCGACGCCCTCGCGCAATGGGCGCAGGGGTTCCTGTACGGGCTCGCGACGGGCGATATCGGCCGCAACCCGGCGCTCCCCGGCACCGTCAAGGAGGTCCTGGGCGACTTCGCGGAGATCAGCCGCGCGACCTTGTCGACCGATGCGGACTCCGCCGACGCGGTGGTGGGCGACGAAGCCGACGAAGAGGCCTACGTCGAGCTCCACGAGTTCATGCGGGCCGGTACGCAGCTGGTGTACGACGAACTGTTGGCGCTGCGTCGGCCCTGAAGGCCCGCGCCCTTCACCGCGATCCATTGTCGACAGCTTTTGAGTCCTAGAGGAGCTTCCCCGCGATGCAGTCATCCAATCGCCAGTCGGAGTTCGCGCGCCGCCGGCGCCAGCTGGCACGCATGGTGGGCAAGGGCGGGATCGTCATCATCCCCACTGCCGTCGAGAAGACGCGCAACAACGACGTCCATTACGACTTCCGCTCGGACAGCGATTTCCATTACCTCACCGGCTTCCAGGAGCCGGAGGCCGTGGCCGTGCTGGTGCCGGGCCGCCCGCAGGCGGAGTACGTGCTGTTCGTCCGCGACCGCGATCCTGCTCGCGAGACCTGGGACGGCAAGCGGGCCGGCCCCGAGGGGGCTACGCGCGACTACGGGGCAGACGATGCGTTCCCCATCGGTGACATCGACGACATCCTGCCCGGCCTCATGGAGAGCTGCTCCCGTGTCTACTACACGATGGGCCTGAATCCCGACTTCGACCAGCGCGTGATCGGCTGGGTCAATGGCCTCAAGGCCCAGGCACGGGCGGGCGTCCACCCGCCGCAGGAGTTCGTCGCGCTCGACCATCCGCTCCACGACATGCGCCTGTACAAGTCGACGTTCGAGCTCGGCCTGATGCGTCGCTCGGCGAAGATCGCGGTCGAGGGACACAAGCGCGCCATGCGCTTCACGCAGCCCGGCCGCATGGAGTACGAGGTCATGGCGGAGCTGGTGCACGAGTTCCGGCGTAACAACGCCGATACGTCGTACCACCCCATCGTGGGCGGAGGGGCCAACAGCTGCATCCTGCATTACCGCGAGAACAACCAGGAGCTCAAGGACGGCGACCTGCTGCTGATCGACGCCGGCTGCGAGTACGGCATGTACGCCTCCGACATCACGCGCACGTTCCCGGTCAACGGCCGGTATACCCCCGAACAGCGGGCGGTCTACGAGGTCGTCCTCGAGGCGCAGTACGCCGCCATCGAGAAGGTCAAGCCGGGCAACCACTGGAACGACCCCCATGACGCCGCCGTGCGTGCCATCACGCAGGGCCTGGTCCGCATCGGCCTGCTCAAGGGCAAGGTGCCGAACCTGATCCGCGACGGCGCATACAAGCAGTGGTTCATGCATCGCACCGGCCACTGGCTCGGCATGGACGTGCACGACGTCGGCGACTACAAGGTCGGCGACGAGTGGCGCGTGCTCGAACCCGGCATGGTGATGACCGTCGAGCCCGGCCTCTACATCCCGGCCGGCTCCAAGGGCGTGCCCAAGCGCTGGTGGAACATCGGCGTCCGCATCGAGGACGACGTGGCGGTCACCAAGGGCGGCTACGAGGTGCTGACCGACGGCCTCGTGAAGGAACCCGACGACATCGAACGGCTGATGCGGTCGGCGTGAGCCGGGCAGCCCGATGAACCCGGCCAGATGAACACGGATATCGTCATTGCGGGCGGGGGCATGGTGGGTGCGAGCCTCGCGCTGGCGCTCGCGCAGCTCGGGTTCGACATCACGCTGGTCGAGGCGGCACCGTTCAGGACGGGTGGCAGTCCGAGCTTCGACGATCGCACCACCGCGCTGTCCAACGGCAGCCGCCGCATCATGGAAGGGCTCGGGGTGTGGTCGCTCGTCCAGCACGAGGCCACGCCGATCCGGAAGATCCACGTCTCCGATCGCGGTCGCTTTGGCTTTGCCCGTATCGACGCCGCGGAGCTGGGCCTCGAGTCGCTCGGATTCGTGATTGCGAACCGGGCGCTGGGCGCGGGGCTCTGGCAGCGGCTCGAAGCAACCGGCGTGCGGGTGCTGGCGCCGGCTCGCGTGGTCGATTACGACGTGACGGCCGAGGGTTGCCAGGTCCGACTGGAAGGCGAGGCGGCCGGCAGCGAGCCTGTTCACTGCCGCTTGCTCGTGGCGGCCGACGGTGCGCAGTCCGCCGTCCGCAAGTCGGCGGGGGTCGAGTCGTCGACGTGGGACTACGAACAGACCGCGCTCACGGCCAACCTCACGACGCAGGTGTTCCACAACCACGTGGCGTATGAGCGCTTCACTCCGACCGGGCCGATTGCGCTGCTGCCGTTCGTCGAGGGGCGCGTGGGACTGGTCTGGACGCTGGCACCCACGGACGCTGCCGAGACGCTGGCGTTGCCGGATGCCGAGTTCCTCGAACGGCTGCAGCAGGCGTTCGGCATGCGCCTCGGCCGCTTCCTCACCGTCGGCAAGCGGCAGAGTTACCCGCTGTCCCTGACGAGAGCCGAAGAGCAGGTGACCGATCGCGTCGTCATCCTCGGCAACGCGGCGCAGGGGCTGCACCCCATCGCGGGCCAGGGATTCAACCTGGGCCTGCGCGACGCCGCCTGCCTCGCGGAGGTGCTCGCCGATGGGCGAGTAGCTTCGGGCGCAGGTATTGATCCCGGTGCGGCGGCCTTGCTCGATCAGTATCGCGCGTGGCGCCAGGAAGACCGGCGCCGCATCGTCGCATTTACAGATGGCCTCGTCCGCGTCTTCCGGCAGCCGTTCGCTCCGATCCGGTTGCTGCGCGATGTCGCGTTGCTCGCGTTCGATCTGTCGCCCCAGGCCAAGCAGGCCATGTCGCAGCTGTCGCTCGGTGCAGCGGGCCGCATCCCCCGCCTCGCGCGCGGAGCGCCCCTGTGAAGCCCGACTACGACATCCTCATCATCGGCGGCGGCCTGGTGGGGGCCTGCGTCGCTGGGCTCCTGGCCGCGAGTCGGCCGCTCGTGAGCCTGAAGATCGGCGTCGTCGAGGCGAACCCGCCGTCGCAGCCGCCGCCCGGCGACCTCGATATCCGCGTCTCGGCCATTTCGCATGCTTCGCAGGCCATCCTGCGCAAGGCCGGCGGATGGCAGCAACTCACGCCCGACCAGCTCTCGCCGTACGTCGACATGGTGGTGTGGGATGCCAGCGGCCAGCCTGAAGGCAAGGGTTCGATCCATTTCAGTGCAGCAACGACCGGCGAGCCGGACCTCGGGCACATTGTCGAGAACCGCCGGCTGCAGTGGGCCCTCTATTCGGCGCCGGCGTTTCGCGAGCGGGTGGTGCTGCTGCGTGCGAGCCTCGCGGCGCTGTCGTTCGACGAGGGACAGGGAATCACGGCTGCAACGCTCTCCGATGGTCGTCGCGTCACTGCCAGGCTCATCGTCGGCGCCGATGGTGCTGCATCGCAAAGCCGGAGCCTCGCCGGCATCGACGTCTCGGCCAAACGGTACGACCAGTCCGCCGTCGTCACGCATGTGCGGACGGAGCGCCCGCATCGGCAGACGGCGTGGCAGCGGTTCCTGCCGGCGGGACCGCTCGCGTTCCTGCCGCTGGCCGACGGCCGCAGTTCCATCGTGTGGAGTACCGGCCACACCTACGCGGACCAGCTTGTTGCAATGCCGACAGAGGATTTCGAACGTGCATTGCAGGTGGCCAGCGACGGCGTGTTCGGCGCCATCAAGCTTGCCGCGCCCCGCGCCCGGTTCCCGTTACAGCTCATGCACGCGCGCGAATACTGCCGGCCGGGATTCGTGCTGGTAGGCGATGCGGCCCATGCCGTGCATCCGCTTGCCGGCCAGGGTGTGAATCTCGGCTTTGCGGACTGCGCTGCCCTGGCTGAAACGCTCGCCGAAGCCCTCCAGGCGAGCCCGGCGGGCTGGGCCGACCGGCGCTGGCTACGGCGCTACGAGCGCTGGCGCAAGCGCGACAACCTCCTCGCGCTGACCGTCGTCGACGGTATCGGACGACTGTTCAGCAACGACGATCCCCGCCTCAGGTTCTTCCGCAAGGCCGGTCTCGATGTGCTTGATCGCAGTGCACTTGCGAAGCGGCTGCTGATCTCCGAGGCCAGCGGCTGATCACCCTCCCAGCCGCGTAGGCATTGCCCACTCTTGACAGGGAGGCGGGCCCGATAGAATGCTAATGGTCTGACGCAAAAGTCTATCCGTGCCTTTTGCATCCGGAACCGGCGAAGAGCGTGGTTTTCACCGGATCCCGAAATCGACGAACAGGAACTCGTCGATTTCGCCGAGTCGTCCGTGACTCGGAATAACGGGGTGCTGCAAACGGTTTTGCATTCCCTGTTATGACGCGAACAGCTGCTCGATCAGTATCTTTCCTGGGGAAGGAAGACTGGCCATGGCCGTATCCCGCGATCAGATGGGAGTGTCCCGGTACTTCAGTGCCGTCGAGTCGATGCTCGAAGGCACCGACGTGAGGCTGAACGGGCGCAACCCCCACGATATCCGCATCAACGACGAGGTCTTCCTGCAGCGTGCGCTCGCGCAGGGCTCGCTGGGCGTCGGCGAGTCGTACATGGACGGGCAGTGGGACTGCGAGAGGCTGGACGACATGCTCACGCGCGTGTTCCGTGCCGAAGCGGATCGCCGACTCCCGACGGCCGGCCAGCTCTGGGCAGCGTTCCTCGCGAAGCTAGTCAACCCGCAATCGCCCGCCCGGTCGTTCAAGGTCGGCGAGCAGCACTACGACGTCGGCGACGATCTCTATGTGCGCATGCTCGACAGCCGCATGATCTATACCTGCGGCTACTGGCGCACCGCGACCACGCTCGAGGAAGCGCAGGAAGCCAAGCTCGACCTCGTCTGCCGCAAGCTGGGCCTCAAGCCCGGCATGGAGGTGCTCGACATCGGCTGCGGCTGGGGCGGCGCGGCGCAGTTTGCGGCCGAGCGCTACGGCGTCAGCGTGACGGGCGTGACGATCTCGAAGAACCAGGCTGCCGCCGCCCGGGACCGCTGCAAGGGATTGCCGGTGCAGATCCTGCTGCAGGACTACCGCAGCGTCGAAGGGCAGTTCGACCGCATCTATTCCCTCGGCACGTTCGAGCATGTCGGGGTTCGCAATTACCGCACCTACTTCGAGACCGCGCGCAGGCTGCTGCAGCCTGACGGCCTGTTCCTGCTGCACACCATCGGCCGCAACCGCTCGGGCACCACGAACGATCCGTGGATCGAGAAGTACATCTTCCCGAACTCGATGCTGCCGTCGATGGCGCAGATATCGGCCGCGGCCGAAGACCTGTTCGTCACCGAGGACTGGCACAGCTTCGGCCCCGACTACGACCGCACGCTGATGCAGTGGTACCGGCGCTTCATGGCGGGCTGGCCGCAGATCGCCCCGCAGTACGGCGAGCGTTTCCGCCGCATGTGGGAGTTCTGGCTGCTGAGTTCGGCGGCGTCGTTCCGCGCCCGGCGCAGCCAGCTCTGGCAGGTGGTGCTGTCGCCGAGCGGCGTGGTCGGCGGCGCGATCGAGGTTCGCTAGCGTCAGGACGCCTCATGGCGATTGAAAAGCGGGGCGGCAAGGCCTACGCTGCGGCGCTGTCCTGCCCATGCGCAATCGCCAACTCTACATTCTTGCCAGCCTGCTCGCGGTCGCCGGGCTGTCCATCTTCCTTTTCAAGTACCAGACGCTCGGGTTCCCCGTCCAGGCGGACGCGGAGACGCAGGTCTGGAACGTCGAGGCCGCCGTCAACTTCGAGCCGGGACCCGCTTCGGTCAAGGTGACGCTGCAGATCCCGAGCCTGACGCCGGGCTTCACGCTCCTTGACGAAAGTTTCGTCTCCCGCGGCTTCGGCCTGTCGACCCATAACACGACCAACGGTCGCGAGGCCCAGTGGGCAGTACGCGAGGCCGACGGCCCGCAGACGGTGTATTACCGCGCGCTGGTCTACCGCGACCCCGCCAAGGCCACCGAAGACTCGACTCCCCCGTTTCCCGAGATCCCCGAGTTCGACGAGCCTTCCCGCATTGCCGTCGACGGCCTGATCGCCGAGGTGCGCCGCCAGTCGGCCGACGTCGCCAGCTTCACGTCCGAGCTGCTCCGGCATATCGACAACGCCGGCAGCGACCCGTACGTGCGCCTTTTCCTGAGCGACACCAGCAGCCCCACCGCCAAGGCGCAGCTGGCCACGCGCATCCTGGCCGCGGCGCAGATCCCGGCACGCGTCTCGCACGGCGTGTTCCTCAAGGAGCAGACCGGCGCCGCGCGCACCGTGCCGCTGCTCGAGGTCCACGACGGCGTCGAGTGGCTGTACTTCGATCCTGTCACCCGCGCGCAGGGCTGGCCGCAGGACTTCCTCGTCTGGTGGCGGGGCAACGGCCCGATTGCGGACGTGGATGGCGGTGTCGACGTCGACGTGGCGCTGGCGGTGCAGCGCAGCGTCCTCAATTCGCTGGAGGTTGCAGAACGCCGCATGGACAGCATGGGGTCGCAGGCGTTCGACTTCTCGCTGTTCTCGCTGCCGATCACGACACAGGCCGTGTACAGCGTGCTGGTCATGATCCCGATCGGTGCGCTCGTCATCGTGCTGCTGCGCAACTTCGTCGGCATCAAGACCTTCGGCACGTTCATGCCCGTGCTGGTGGCGCTCGCGTTCCGCGAGACGCGGCTGCTGTGGGGCATTGTCCTGTTCGCCGTGATCGTGGCGTTGGGGCTGCTGATCCGCTTCTACCTGGAGCGCTTGCGACTGCTGCTCGTACCGCGGCTCACGTGCGTGCTGACAGTGGTGGTGATCCTGATGGCCGGCATCAGCGTGCTGAGCCAGAGGCTCGACCTCCAGCCCGGCCTCTCCATCGCGCTGTTTCCCATGGTCATCATCGCGATGACGATCGAGCGCATGTCCATCGTCTGGGAGGAGCGCGGCGCGTCCGAGGCGCTGCAGGAGGGCATCGGCAGCCTCGTGGTCGCCGCGCTGACGTACGTCGTCATGGGCATCCCGTGGCTGTCGCACCTGATCTTCGTGTTCCCGGAGCTGTTGCTGGTGGTGCTGGCCGTCACGCTGCTGACGGGCCGCTACACCGGGTACCGCCTGCTCGAGCTCAAGCGCTTCCGGTCCTTCGGCAAGCCCGCGGACCCGGCGGGTAGCCCTCCTTGAGCGTGCTGGCGCGGTACCGGTCGCTGACCGAGTCCGGCGTCCTCGGACTCAACAAGCGCAACGGCGACTACATCATGCGGTTCAACCCGCGGCGCCTGTATCCGCTCGTCGACGACAAGCTCAAGACCAAGCAGCTCGCGATCAAGGCGGGCATCGCAGTGCCGGCGCTGTACGGCGTCATCGAGACGCAACACGACATCCGCCGCCTGGAGGAGATGGTCGCCGGCCACCGCGAGTTCGTGCTGAAGCCGGCCCACGGCAGCTCGGGGGACGGCATCATCGTGATCGCCGGTCGCAGCGGCAGCCGGTACCGCACGATCAATGGAACGCTGCTCGATACCGAGTTCATCAACCACCACCTGTCGAACGCCATCAGCGGGCAGTTCAGCTTAGGCGGCATCCAGGACACCGTGATCGTCGAGGCGATGGTGCACTTCTCGCCGCACTTCGAATCCTTGAGCTTCGAGGGCGTGCCCGACGTGCGCGTGATCGTGTTCCGCGGCATCCCGGTGATGTCCATGGTGCGGCTGCCGACGCGCCTGTCGCATGGCAAGGCCAACCTGCATCAGGGGGCTGTCGGCGCCGGCGTTGATATCGCCACCGGCACGACGCTGGGTGGTGTCATGAGCGGTCAGGTCATCGACACGCATCCCGACACGGGCGTCGTGATTGCCGGCCTGACGATCCCCGACTGGGACACGATGCTCGACATCTCCGCCCGCTGCTACGAACTCACCGGCATGGGATACATCGGTGTCGATATCGTCCTCGACCGCGATCTCGGACCTCTGGTCCTCGAACTCAACGCCCGTCCCGGGCTTGCCATCCAGATTGCCAATCAGCAGGGACTGCTCAGGCGGCTCGAGATATGCGAAGAGGCTGCGGATTTTGCGGCTGCGCCGGCGGAAAGGATCGTGTTTGCCAAGAAGCATTTTGCGCATCCGGTCGGGCCGGTTCTGGAGCCGGGGGATGTGGCGGGGCAGATCGGGTAAACCAAGAGCGACCGGCGGCCTTTGGCCGCAGGAGGGCCTCCGGCAAGTAGGCCTGTCGGCAGGAAGGACTACCGTCAGGCCAGAGTAAGCGGAGGCACATCGATGCCTGCCAATTCTGACTTGACGACAGTCCTACTTGTCGGAGACCTTCCTGCCGAAGGCCTACTTGCGGCCAAAGGCCGCCGTCGCGGGTTTTCTCGGAAGCCGTGCCCGGGACCAGACACAAGAACAGCGCGCTCCGCTCAGCTCAACAGCTGGCGGCTGCGCCGGAGCGCCTCAGCGCAGTCGGATGTCGGCGCGCTCCCCCATGTCCGCGGGTGGTTTGCCGGTGACCGCTGCCTTGGCCATCTTGAACAGTTGCACGAGCTTGCTTTCTTTCACGTCCCAGTAGCTGGCGTTCGTGATGCGCACCTGGATCAAGGCCAGATCCGGGTCGTCGACGCCGCCCGGGAACCAGGCTTCGGCCATCTTCGACCACAGTTGCTGCTTCTTGGCAGGGTTATCGGCAAGGGCCGCCGTGCCGGAGACTGAAACGTAGCTATCGGAATCGGGGTCAGCATAGGCAATGTTGACCTCCGGTTCGTTCGTGAGATCGCTCACCGGTTCGCTGTGCGCGGACATGAAGAACCAGAGACTGCTGTCCTCGTCGATCGCTTTGTTCTGCGTCGTCATCGGCCTCGAGGCAAGGCTACCGCTCCCGTCCCGTGCCGTGAACATGCCGAAGCGGATATCCTTGATCATTGACCAAAGATGTTCGCGCTCTTCGAGGGGCGAGGTCTTGTCTTCGGAGTAGTCAATTGACATGGTGTACCTTTCGCAGAAGAGTGGCTGGGTGTGCCATATTTGACCAGCCGACCCATCACGCCACGATCAGCCACTGGCTCGTTGCGTTGTGGGACGAAGCGAAGTCGCCACACAGCGTCGCTCGTTGCGTGGTCTAGAACGTCAGAGTGTGATCGGACATAGGAGCCCCGCAATGCTTCAGCTACGCCCCAACTGCGAGTGCTGCGACAAGGATCTGCCGCCGGAGTCGACGGAGGCGCGGATCTGTTCGTTTGAATGCACGTTCTGCGCGTCGTGTGCCGAATCGGTGCTCGGCGGCAAGTGCCCGAATTGCGGCGGGGAGCTCGTGGTTCGGCCACGCCGGCCGGCGAACAAGCTGGTGAACAACCCGGCTTCGACGGAGCGGGTTCTCAAGCCTGCGGGTTGCAGCAAGGTGGCGTGAAGGGCTCGCACATGTTCGACCGATCCACCCATATTCTCCGGTCAAGCGACATCGAACATGCGCTCGTCATTCCGTGCCGGGTGGGGAGTCCGGGAAAACCCGGAGTCGTGGGTGGGCGCGTCCCAAGCCCGGTGGCCTGTCGGGGACCCTTCAGACGATCGCCTGGGCCCGAGACCCCTATATTATAGAGAGGGCTTTCAGGCTGCTGGGGGCGTCGGCCGACAGAGGTCAATTAAATCAGTGAGTTGCCGTTCTACCGCCCCGAAGGGGCGATCACCGGCCGCCGCTCGGTCCGGGCAGTCGAAGCGCACCGCGGCGTCGCGGGGCTACTCCTTATGTCGATAAGAACAGTTCGCAATTGACATCCATTCTTATTGGCGGCTATTGTTGGCCCAAGCTCCTTCCAAGGACCTGCATCGAACGCCATGTACATCTGTGTCTGCCACGCCGTCACCGACCGCCAGATCCGCGAAGCCGTGGACCAGGGCGCAACGTCGCTGCCGGAACTGCAGTGCCAGTTGCCGGTTGCAAGCTGCTGCGGCCGCTGCGAGACGTCAGCGCGGGAAGTGATCGACGAGCACCTCGTCGTGCGCGCCCGCAAGTCCGCAGCCTGAAGCCGGTCTCGGCCTTCCTCGCGGCGCATTCGCCGCCGCCCCTCGTTGATCCCGCCTCCCGATACGAATCCTGGGTTGCACAGGGGCGTGCGTTCGGCACAAGATCGTGTTCCTGTCGTACGTTCCCGGAGTCCATGATCATGAAAGGCAACCCCACCGTCATTCGCCACCTCAACGTGGTGCTCAAGAACGAACTGACGGCCATCAACCAGTACTTCCTGCATTCGCGGATGTACGGCAACTGGGGACTCATGCGCCTCGAGAAGCACGAGTACGAGGAATCCATCGACGAGATGAAGCATGCGGACAAGCTCGTCGCCCGCATCCTGTTCCTCGAAGGCCTGCCGAACCTGCAGGACCTCGGCAAGCTGCTGATCGGCGAGGACGTCAAGGAAGTGATCGAGTGCGACCTCAAGATCGAGCGCATGGCGCATCCCGATCTCAAGGCGGCCATCGCCGACTGCGAAACCGCAGGCGACTACATCTCGCGCGAGCTGTTCGAGGACATCCTCGAATCCGAGGAAGAGCACATCGACTGGCTGGAAACGCAGCTGCAGCTGATCGAACGCGTCGGACTGCCGAACTACTGCCAGTCGCACATGCAGGCAAGCAGCTGAGCCTGCGATCGGGGGCTGGGGTGCCGGCCCCTCGTCGTAGTTGCTGACCATGCAGATCGGCAACCTTTTCAAGGACGCAACACTTCCGCCCGACAGCGAGCGCTTCGAGGCGCTCCTAGAGCACAAGAACCTCGTCATCGAGCGGATCGTCAGCCCTGCATCTACCACGCGCGCCGAGTACCTGCAGCCGCAGGACGAATGGGTCGTGCTGCTCAAGGGCGAAGCCTTGATGACAGTGGGCGGTGAACTCGTTGAACTCAAGAGCGGCGACTACGTGTTCCTGCCAGCGCGCGTGCCGCACACCGTTGAGAAGGTGTCTGAGGGCGCGGTGTGGCTGGCGGTTCATTTGCATCCAGAGTGACGACGCGACCGGCTGACTCCGTCAGCAAATGGTCTGACGACAAATGGCCGGTTTTGCCGGCAAATGGCCGCTGGCAAACGGGCAAGACAGTGATGGCCGCTTCGCTTTTCGGCTTCTGACCTGCCGGCAGGCCATTTGCCAGCAGAGCTGGCCGGTCTATGCTCATTGGGTGAGTTGAGCCTTTACCCATCAATCACCCCTCACCCATGCCTCCACCCTCTCCCACCTTCCACATCTCCCTCGCCGACGCCCTGAAGGCCGGCCCGCCACCGCCCGGCAATCTTGCCGTGCCGGTGTTCGCCCATGGCTCGCTGGTCGTGGAGCTGTACTCGCCCGTCGGACAGGATGGCCAGAAGCCGCACACTCGGGACGAGATCTACTTTGTCGCGCGCGGCAAAGGGCTGTTCTTCGACGGCGAGCGGAGGTATCCGGTCGAGGCGGGTGCGTTCCTGTTCGTTGCGACCGGGCAGGTGCATCGCTTCGAGGAGTTCTCGTCCGATTTCACTGTCTGGGTGGCGTTCTATGGGCCGGAGGGTGGCGAAGCTGTTCAGGCACGATAGCCGGGGCGACCTTAGGACGTGAAGTCGGCTGTTGTAGTGCTGAGGAGCACTTTGTCGACTGCCGCACCGCTCTTTAAATCGCACCGAAACTCGCATACCGTTCGCAGGTCGCAGCGCGCGCAATAAGTCGATCAGGAGAGTTCGATGCTGAAGTTCCGCAGGCTTTTGATGACCACCGTCGGCTCGCTTGGACTGGCGTTGATCGCAACCCACGCCGCGGCGCAGGACCGGTTGCCGCCGATTCCGGCCGACAAAGTCACTGCGGAACAGAAAGAGTTCGTGAAGGAATTCCAGGCCGTGCGGGGCAGGGAGCCGTTCGGGCCGTTTGTGCCGCTGATGCGCAGCCCCGACCTGATGGTCCGCACCAGTGCCATGGGTGAGTACCTGCGCTATCGCACGAGCCTGCCGCCTCGCCTGAGCGAGTTCGTCATCCTGTTCACGGCACGTGAATGGACCCAGCAATACGAATGGAACGTGCATTACGCCGAAGCGATGAAGGCGGGCATCGACCCGAAGGTCGCGCAGGCGATTGCCGACGGCCGCCGTCCCGAGGGCATGACCGACGATGAAACCCTGTTGTACGACTTCTGCCTCGAGCTGCAGCGCAACCGCAGCATCAGCGATCCCACGTACGCCCGCATGGTGGCGCGCTTCGGCGAAAAGGGCGTCATGGACACGGTCGGTATCGTCGGTTACTACAGCCTGCTCGGCATGGTGCTGAACACGGCGCGGACGCCGTTGCCGCAAGGCGTCAAGCCGCCATTGACCCCCATGCCTCGCTGAGACCGGAGAGACGGCGCCTGATTTGAGGTAGGCTGCGCGTCTGCCGTTCGATTCCAACTAGAACAGTCGGGGAGCCGTCATGAAGGCACTGATCACGCACAGGGTGTGGGCGCTTGCCGCCGGTGCCGCATTCACGCTCGCGCCCCTGGGCAGTCCGGCAACGGCCGCCGACGATCGGTGCGATCGCGCTTGCATGCGCGGCGTCATGGACCAGTACTTCGCCGCCGTGTTTCGCCATGACCCGAAGGCAGCGCCTCTGGCGGCGAAGACCCGAGCCACCGTCAACGCGGTGGAGCTGGAGCAGGGCAGCGGTGTGTGGAAGTCCGTGACGGGGTACGGCGCCGTTGCGCGTCGCTATTTCGATGTCCCCGAGCGCCAGTCCGTATTCTTCGGGATCCTCAACGAAGGGTCCGAGCCCGTCATCGTGTCGGTTCGCCTGAAGATCGAGGGCCGCAAAGTCACCGAAGCCGAGTGGACCGTGGCACTCAAGGAATACGGTGGCCTGTTCTCCATCGAAGGCCTGGCCGCGTTGCCACCCCGGCCCGACACACCCATTCCCGCAAAGGACCGGCCGACCCGCGCGCAGTTGATTGCCATGGGCAACGCCTACTTCGACGGGCTGGAAGCCAAGAATGGGGCGAAGATCCCGCATATCGATGGGTGCGAGCGCGTCGAGAACGGAGTGAAGGTCACGCACCGTCCGCGCAACGCACCCCTGGGCGCGTTGCCGGGAGCTGCCCCGGCCGCGGCGCCGCCGCCAGCCGCGGCTGCCACGGGCATGTCGGGCGACTGCGCCGCCGACATGGAAACCGTTGCGGTGAACATCACGCAAGCCGCCCATCGCCGGTTTCCCGTCGTGGACGAAGAGGCCGGTGTAGCCATGGGGACGACGATTTTCCACCGTCCGCCCGGCAGCACGATCAAGCGCAACCTGCTGACCGAGTTCTTCGTGGGCCGAAACGAGAAGATCGAGTCGATCTACGCGGCGATGTTCTATCTGGATCCGTCCGCCCCGGATAATCCGGGGTGGGCGGTCCGTTGACAGCACCTGGGGGGCGATATGCGTTACGCGTTCACACTGATCCTTGCATTGGGCGTCGCCATGCCTGCGTTGGCGCAGCAGTCGGCTGCCGAGGCGGCGCGACTGGAGGCCAACAAGCAGCTGGTCCTCAAGTTCTTTGCCACGCCCGCCGGCGAGGAGCGCAGGAAGATGCTCACGGACGACTACATCCAGCACAACCCGCGATTCGTTGCGCTCACGGGCATGCATGGCTCGCAGGCGTGGCTCGATGCGATCAGCATGGCGCGCGGCAAGATCCGCGTGACGGATCCGGATTTCAGGCTGAGCGGCACGCCGGTGATCATGATGGCGGAGGGCGACCTGGTGACGCTCATCTTCAAGGCGGTCCTGCCGGATCCCGACGATCCGACCAAGACCTACGAAGCCTTCAATTTCGAGACGCTGCGGATCCGCGACGGCAAGCTGGCCGAGCATTGGGACGCGCTGAAGCTCGAGAAGGGCTGGAAGGACGGACTCAACTCACCCCCGCAACCTGCAGCCCCGGCCGTGACGGGACGCTGATTCGATCTGCCTTGGAGACTGACCCATGACGTTGTATCCCCGCCGCATCGCTGCCGCTGCCTTGCTCTTCACCTCCGGCCTCATGCCGGCACTTGCGCAGCAGGACTTTTCCGCCGTACAGATCAAGCCTGAACAGGTAGCGCCCGGCGTCTACATGCTGGTGGGATCGGGCGGCAACATGTCGCTGCTCACCGGGCCGGACGGCGCGATCCTCGTCGACGATCAATACGCGCCGCTCACGACGAAGATCCTCGCCGCCGTGCGGAGCCTCACCGACAAGCCGTTGCGCCTGGTCGTCAACACCCACTGGCATGGCGACCACACCGGCGGCAACGAGAACCTGGCTGCGCTCGGGCTGCCAATCGTCGCGCACGTGAACGTCAGGGCGCGCTTGAGCACCCCGCAGAAGCTGCCGCTGTTCCGATACGACGGCCCGGCGGCACCGGCAACGGCGCTCCCCATCGTGACGTTCACGGACGGCCTGACGCTGAACCTGAATGGCGAGACCGTCAGGCTGATCCACGTGCCGAATGCGCATACGGACGGCGACGCCATCGTTCATTACCAGAACGCCAACGTCTTCCACATGGCGGACGTCTTCTGGAACGGCGCGTATCCGCGCATCGATGCAGGCAAGGATGGGTCGGGTGGGTCGCTCCAGGGCACGATTGCGGCTGTTGAACGCGTCCTTGGCATGTCCAACGCGACGTCGCGGTTCATTCCCGGCCATGGGCCGTTGCCTGCGGCGGGTCCCGCGGCGCTTAAGGCCTATCTCGACGTGCTCAAGAAGTCGCGCGACAGCGTGCAGAAGCTCATCGACCAGGGCCTTACCGAGGACCAGGCCGTGGCCGCCCAGCCCACGCGCGAGTTCGATGCAACCTGGGGCACGGGGTACATCAAGCCGGACGTGTTTGTCCGGATCGTGTACCGCAGCCTGAAGCCCTAGGGAACCTCTGATTAACCTATACGCACTCGCGTTGCGTCTCCAATCCTCTGCTGCGAGGCATCGGGCCGCAGGCAATATCGGGAATATTGACAAGGTCCGTAACGACGCAGCAGAGGATTAGAG
>CAIUGU010000050.1 GCA_903898785.1 uncultured Pseudomonadota bacterium
GAGATGCTGTTCATCATCATCCACCAGGCCAGCGAGCTGTGGATGAAGCTGTGCCTCCACGAACTGAACGCGGCACGGGAGCACATCCGGCGCGACGAGCTGGGTCCCGTCTTCAAGATGCTCGAGCGCGTGTCCCGCATCCAGCAGCAGCTGGTGCAGGCGTGGGACGTGCTGGCGAGCATGCCCCCGGCCGACTACTCCGCGTATCGCAACTACCTCGGCAAGTCGTCGGGATTCCAGTCGTGCCAGTACCGGCTGCTCGAGTTCACGATCGGCAACAAGCGGGCGGAGATGATCGAGGTGTTCCGCAAGGAGCCGGACAATTTCGCGGCCCTGCAGCGGGCGCTGGCGAGTCCCAGCCTGTACGACGAGTCGCTGCGCCTGCTGAGTCGTCGCGGCTTCGAAATACCGGCTGCGTACCTCGACCGCGACTGGACCCAGCAATACGTGCCAAGCAAGCAGGTGGCCGCATCGTGGCTCGCCGTGTACCACAGCGTCGACGACCACTGGGAGTTGTACGAGCTCGCCGAGCGGCTGCTGGACCTCGACCACAAGTTCCAGCTGTGGCGCTACAGCCACCTGAAGACGGTGGAAAGGATCATCGGCTACAAGCGCGGGACCGGCGGCACCAGCGGCGTGTCGTACCTCGCCAAGCTCCTCGAGCTGCAGTTCTTTCCGGAGCTCTGGTCGATCAGGACCGCGATGTAGCTGCGGCGCGGGTGCGGCGCTGCCGCGCCTTCCAGACGCGCCAGCCGAGCAGCACGGCGAAGATCGCCGCGTACACGAGCGGCTCGCGCACATCCGCCTTGACCAGCCAGTAGAAGTGCCAGACGCCGAGGATGGCGATGGGGTACACGAGTCGGTGCAACGACTTCCAGCGACGACCAAGCCTGCGCATCATGCCGTTGGTCGACGTGACCGCGAGAGGGATGAGCAGCAGGAAGGCCAGGAAGCCGATCGTGATGAACGGACGCTTCAGCACGTCCTCCACGACGCCCGCCAGGTTGAATTCGCGGTCCAGCGCAAACCACACGGTGAAGTGCATCAGCGTGTAGAAGAAGGCGTACAGGCCGAGCATGCGCCGGAAGCTGAGCAGCCAGGGCTTGCCGGTGACGTCGCGGAGTGGGGTCATGAGCAGCGTCAGCACCAGGAACCTGAGCGCCCATTCGCCGAAGGAATGCAGGATGTCCTCGACGGGATTGACGCCCAGCGACTGGCCCGCAATGCCAAAGGCACCTGCCGCAGTTCGCAGGAAGGGGACCAGGCACAGAACGAAGAGGACCGGCTTGTAGATCCGGTCTATTTGCTGCTGGCGGGTCACGAAGCGGACGTCGTCAGTAGTTCTTGCGCAGGTCCATGCCGGCGTACAGGCTCGCCACCTGGTCGGCGTAGCCGTTGAACATCAGCGTCGGCTGCCGCGCGGCAAACAGGCCGTTGCCGATGACCTGCTCGCGCGCCTGGCTCCAGCGTGGGTGGTCGACTTCCGGGTTCACGTTGGCGTAGAAGCCGTACTCGCGCGCCTGCGAGCGGTTCCACGACGTCGGCGGCTGCTTCTCCGTGAAGCGGATCTCGACGATCGACTTGATGCCCTTGAAGCCGTACTTCCACGGCGTGACGAGGCGGATCGGCGCGCCGTTCTGGTTCGGCAGCGTCTTCCCGAAGACGCCGACGGCCATGATCGCGAGCGGGTTCATGGCCTCGTCGATTCGCAGGCCTTCCACATACGGCCATTCGAGGACGGGGTAACGCAGGCCGGGCATCTCGCTGGGGCGGTTCACCGTCGTGAAGGCGACGTACTTGGCCTTCGATGTCGGCTTGAAGCGCTTGAGCAGGTCGCCCAGCGGGAAGCCGACCCACGGGATGACCATCGACCAGGCTTCCACGCAGCGCATGCGGTAGATGCGCTCCTCGAGCGGGTGGGGCTTCAGGATGTCTTCGTAGCTGAAGTCGCCGGTGACTTCGGCTTCGCCAGAGACCTTGACGGTCCACGGCTGCGGCTTGAACTTGCCCGAGTTCTGCGCGGGATCGGACTTGTCGGTGCCGAACTCGTAGTAATTGTTGTACGAAGTGACTTCCTCATAGCGGTTGGGCTTGAGGTCGGCGCCGAACGCCTTGTTCTTCGTGTATTTGAGGTCAGCTTGTGCGGGGGCCTGTGCAGCGCCGGCAGGGAGTGCGGAGCCGACCAGTCCGGCCGCCACCGCCGCCTTCAGGAAAGTGCGCCGATTCTCGTAGACGGACTCGGAGATGATGTCCGAAGGCTTGACGCCACCTAAGTATTCGGGACGCTTGATCAGCATGACAGCCTCGCACTCGATGGGGGGGGCGGAACGGTTCAATTCACCCTGCGGAGCATAGCCGACTTCGGGGAGGCCCAAGCTCACCCTCAATTCGATCGCTACCGGCCCCGTTAGTTCGTAACGGGGCCGGTTGGACGGTCGTCAGGCCGCCTTGCCGCCTGCGGCAAGCTGGCGCAGCACGTACTGCAGGATGCCGCCGTGGCGGAAGTAGTCCCGCTCCTTCGGCGTATCGATGCGCACGCGCGCTTCGAACCGGATCTCAGCGCCATTCGCCGGCTTGGCGACCACTGTCACCACCTTTGCGGCACCGCCGTTCAGGCCGATGATCTCGAAGGTCTCGTGACCGGTGAGGCCGATCGACTGCGCGTTCTGGCCGTCCTTGAACTGCAGCGGCAATACGCCCATGCCGATCAGGTTGGAGCGGTGGATGCGCTCGAAGCTTTCTGCGATGGCGGCCTTCACGCCGAGCAGCATCGTGCCCTTGGCCGCCCAGTCGCGCGACGAACCCGTGCCGTATTCCTTGCCGGCGATGACGATCAGCGGCGTGCCTTCCTGCTGGTAGCGCATGGACACATCGAAGATGCTGCCCTGTTCGCCACTCGGGATGTGCAGCGACAGTCCGCCCTCCGTGCCCGGCAACAGCAGGTTGCGCAAGCGGATGTTGGCGAACGTACCGCGCATCATCACTTCGTGGTTGCCGCGGCGGGCACCGTACGAGTTGAAGTCCGCCGGCTTCACGCCGAGCGACATCAGGTACTTGGCGGCCGGACCGGTCTTCGCGATGTCACCGGCCGGCGAGATGTGGTCGGTCGTGACCGAGTCGCCGAGCAGGGCCAGCGCGCGGGCGCCGCGAATGTCCGTCACGGCGTTCGGCTGCATGGTCATGCCGTCGAAGTAGGGCGGGTTCTTTACGTATGTGGAGTCCTTGTCCCACGTGTAGATCTTGCCGGTCGGGATCTTGACCGAGTTCCAGTTGGCGTCGCCGGCGTACACGCTCGAGTAGCTCTTCTTGAACATCTCGGACGTGACCGACGATAGCACGGCGGCCTGCAGCTCCGACGGGGCCGGCCAGATGTCCGCGAGGAACACCGGCTTGCCGTCGCTGCCCACGCCCAGTGGTTCGGTCGTGAGATCGAGGTCCAGCGTGCCGGCGAGTGCATAGGCGACGACGAGCGGCGGCGAGGCGAGGAAGTTCATCTTCACTTCCGGATGCACGCGGCCTTCGAAGTTGCGGTTGCCGGACAGCACCGAGCAGCCGACGACATCACCCGCCTTCACTGCTTCCGAGATCTCGGGCTTCAGGGGGCCCGAGTTGCCGATGCAGGTCGTGCAGCCGAAACCGACGGTGTAGAAGCCCATGGCATCGAGGTCGTCGAGCAGGCCGGCCTTGGTGAGGTAGTCGGTGACGACGCGCGAGCCGGGCGCGAGGCTGGTCTTGACCCACGGCTTCGACTTGAGGCCGCGGCGACGCGCGTTGCGGGCGAGCAGGCCGGCGGCGATCAGGACCGCGCCGTCCTTCACTTCCTCAGGCTTGCCGTCCAGCACGGCGGTGCCGGCACCCGTGGCGGTCGGGTTCTTCTTGCTGCGCTCCTCGGCGGCCTTCTTCATGGCATCGCGGAACGTCTGCTTGGCGACGCGCAGCGGCACGCGGTCCTGCGGACGCTTCGGGCCTGCCAGCGACGATTCCACCGTACCCATATCGAGTTCGAGGACGTCGGTGTAGTCGGCCTGGCGCATGCCGTTGTCACGCCACAGGCCCTGGTGCTTCGCGTAGTCCTCGACCAGCTTGATCTGCGCCGCATCGCGGCCGGTGAGCTCGAGGTACTTCAGCGTTTCACCGTCGATCGGGAAAATGCCGCAGGTGCTGCCGAACTCGGGCGCCATGTTGGCGAGCGTCGCGCGGTCCGCCAGCGGCAGGTTCGCGAGGCCATCGCCGAAGAACTCGACGAACTTGTCGACGACGCCCTTCTTGCGGAGCATCTCGGTGACGGTGAGCACGAGGTCGGTGGCCGTGGTGCCGGGCGTCAGGGTGCCCGTGAGCTTGAAGCCGATGACGTGCGGGATGAGCATGGTGACGGGCTGGCCGAGCATGGCCGCCTCCGCCTCGATGCCGCCGACGCCCCAGCCGAGCACGCCGAGGCCGTTGACCATCGTCGTGTGCGAGTCGGTGCCGACGACGGTGTCGGGATACGCGTGATGCACGCCGTCGCGCTCCACGTCGAACACGACGCGGGCGAGGTGCTCGATGTTCACCTGGTGCACGATGCCGGTGTTCGGCGGGACCACCTTGAAGTTGCGGAAGGCCGTCTGGCCCCAGCGCAGGAACGCATAGCGCTCCATGTTGCGGCTGAACTCGATTTCGGTGTTCTGGGCCAGCGACTGGGCCGTGCCGTAGTTGTCGACCTGCACGGAGTGGTCGATGACCAGTTCGGCCGGGGCGAGCGGGTTGATTTCCTGCGGGTTGCCGCCGAGGCGGATCATCGCTTCACGCATGGCGGCGAGGTCGACCACCACCGGCACGCCGGTGAAGTCCTGCATGATCACGCGGCTCGGCGTGAAGGAAATCTCGTGGGAGGGCGCGGCCTTCGGGTCCCACTTCAGCAGGGCCTCGACGTCGGCACGGGTGACGTTCACGCCATCCTCGTAGCGCAGCAGGTTCTCGAGCAGGATCTTGAGAGAGTACGGCAGGCGGCCGAGGTCGTAGTCCTTGAGTGCGGCGAGGCTGAAAACTTCGTAATTCTTGCCGCCGCTCTTGAGAGTCGTGCGCGCCTTGAACGTATCCTTCATGCGTCCTCCAACATTAGAAGCAAAAAAAGCGGCGGAATTATACCGGTAACCGCGGGGCCGGTTAAGGCAAAAACGGGACGGAGGAGACAGTTTCCGTCAGGCGCTGTCGGCCAGGGAAGGCAGGTCGGCGGCCTCGGTGCTGTCGATGACGCCTCCCCCGAGGCAGGTGTCCCCCGAATAGAGCACTACGTACTGTCCGGGGGTCACGGCACGCTGCGGCACGTCAAAAGTCACGGTACAGGTGCCATCCCCGGTCATGGCGACGGTGCAGCCCTGGTCCGGTTGCCGGTAGCGGGTCTTGGCCTGGGACCGGAAGCGGCTTGCGGGAGGGGTGCCTGCGATCCAGCTCGTCTCGACTGCGTTCAGGGCCTGGCTGAGCAGGGCCGGGTGGTCGCGACCCTGGGTGACGACCAGCACGTTCCGCTTCAGGTCCTTGGCGGCGACATACCACGGTTCGGCGCTGGCGCCCCGCTGGCCGCCGATCAGGAGGCCCTGCCGCTGCCCGAGCGTGTAGAACATCAGGCCCCGGTGCGTGCCGAGGCGCTTGCCATCGACGCTCTCGATGTCGCCGGGCTGCCCGGGCAGGTAACCGGCCAGGAACTCCGCAAACGGCCGCTCTCCGATGAAGCAGATGCCGGTGCTGTCCTTCTTGTCGTGGACGGGCAAGGCCAGCGACCGGGCGATGCGCCGGACTTCGTCCTTGCGAAGGTCGCCGACAGGGAACAGGGTCTTTGCGAGCGCCGTCGCCGGCACGGCGTGCAGGAAATAGCTCTGGTCCTTGTCCGTATCGAGGCTTTTCTGCAGTGCCAGCCCCTCCACGCTGCGGTTGACCCGGGCGTAGTGGCCCGTGGCCACGAGGTCGGCACCCAGCCGCAGGGCGTGTTCGAAGCAGGCGCCGAACTTGATTTCACGGTTGCACAGCACGTCCGGGTTGGGGGTCCTGCCGGCAGCGTATTCGTCGAGGAAATGCCGGAAGACACGCTCCCGGTACTCGGCGGCAAAGCTGGTCCTGTGCAGGGGAATCCCGAGCTGGCGGCACACCTTGAGCGCGTCCTGGTAATCGGCGGCACTGGTGCAGTAGCCGTCCTCGTCTTCCTCCCAGTTGCTCATGTACAGCCCCTCGACGCGGTACCCCTGTTCGAGGAGCCTTGCGGCGGCGACGGACGAATCGACGCCGCCCGACATGCTCGCGATGACGAGCGTCGACTTGTCCGGTACGGGGGGCGCGAGGGGCGACATGCCGGCCATTATAGGCCGGTCACCGCTGGTTCTAGGCGGTCTGGCTGCTCGGTGCCAGGCTCGAGAGGACCGTGTCCGACGTGAGATGCGAGAGCAGGTCGAGCGGGAAACGGCGACCCGCGAGGTAGTCGTCGATGCAGCGCATGACCAGCGGGCTGCGCAGGCGCGCAGGCTGGGCCGCAAGCTGTTCCCTGCTGAGCCAGACGGCCCGCTCGATGCCGGTGTCCAGGGCCCGGGATGCATCGTGGCGGGTTACGGCGCCGTGGAAGGCGACCCTCAGGAAAGTCCGTCCGGGCAGGGTATCGCCCGAACGGACCGGCTGGGTCCAAAGGTAGACGCCGACGAGCGCCTCGGGAACGAACTGCCATGCCGTTTCTTCCAGCGTTTCGCGCACAACGGCCTGCACGAGGCTTTCGCCCTTCTCGAGATGGCCTGCGGGCTGGTTGATGACGAGGCGCGAGCGCACCCGCTCTTCGACGACGAGAAAGCGACCTTCGCGTTCCACGACGGCCGCGACCGTCACATCGGGCTTCCATGTCATGGGCGAGAGTATAGCGGGTTGGTCAGCCACGAAGATGTGCCTGGTACTCGAGGTCCGAGTCCGCGGCCCTCCAGATGCTGTCGAAGTAGGCGAGGTGCTTGGCAGCCGAGGCGAGGTCGCTCATCGCAGCCACGCCGTCCCACATGGCTGCGTTCGGGCGGTACACGGACGCGCTGTTGTCAGCGACCAGGAACGCCGCAGGATTGTTGCGCATGTCCTTCGGGACGTTGCGCAGGTCGATGTAGCTCGTGAGGCGCCGCGCCATCGCGACGAAGCGGTTGCCGTCGCGGATGGCGCGCATCGGATCGGCGATCAGCACGCGGACCCTGGCATGGCTGCGCGCGAGCACCAGGTGCTTGATCGCCTCGAGGAAGGGTTCGTGATCGTAGAGCAGCGGCTCCAGGTCCTGCGTGTAGATGGCGAGGGTGCGGCGTGCGCCTGCGGTCGCAGCCGTTACATGGGCACGCACTTCAGCAAGGGTGCTTAATGGGCCGCCGGTAACGGGGAGGGGATATGCCGCGTGCATCGCATCGCCTTGGATTTCCAGGCGAGCGATGGTAGCCGTGGCCCGTGGCGGGTCGTTGCCGACTCCGTCACGTTCCGGACCGTCGAATGTCAAACGGTCGGCTTGGGCGTCCGGTCAGATGTCGCGGGCCAGCTGCTCGGCAAGCCCGGTGTACGTTGCGGGCGTCAGCGCCCTGAGCGCACGCCGTGCGTCTTCCGGAAGCGCCAGCCCGGCAATGAACGTGTCCAGCGTCGCGGCGTCCAGGCGTTGGCCGCGGGTCAGCGTCTTGAGCTGTTCGTATGCGTTTTCAACGCCATAGCGGCGCATGACGGTCTGGATGGGCTCGGCCAGCAGCTCGAGGTTCTGCGCCAGATCCTGCGCCAGGCGGGCCGCGTCGACATCGACGCGCGTGAGTCCCTTCGCGATCGCGCGCCACCCCACGACCGCGTGGCTGACGGCAACGCCGAGATTACGTAAAACCGTCGAGTCGGTGAGGTCCCGCTGCCAGCGGGAGATCGGCAGCTTCTCCGCGAAGAACCGCAGCAGCGCGTTCGCGAGTCCGAGGTTGCCCTCTGCATTCTCGAAGTCGATGGGGTTGATCTTGTGCGGCATCGTCGACGAGCCGACTTCACCCGCCACGGCCCGCTGCTTGAAGTAGCCGATCGAGATGTAGCCCCACACGTCGCGGCACAGGTCGATGAGGATCGTGTCGATGCGGGCAAGCGCATCGCAGTACTCGGCAATCCAGTCGTGCGGCTCGATCTGCGTGGTGTAGCCGTTCCACGAGAGGCCGAGCGATTCCACGAAGCGCCGCGACAGCAGCGGCCAGTCGACGTCCGGATAAGCCGCCACGTGCGCGTTGTAGTTGCCGACCGCGCCGTTGATCTTGCCTTCGATCGCGACGCTGGCGAGCAGGGCGCGCTGGCGTTCGAGCCGACGGACGACGTTCGCGAGTTCCTTGCCGAGCGTTGTCGGCGTGGCCGGCTGTCCGTGCGTCCGCGACATCATTGGCGTGGCCGCCTGTGCGTGGGCCAGCGCGCGCAGGCTGGCAATCAGCTGGTCGAGCTCCGGCAGCAGCACGAGCCTGCGCGCGTCGTCCAGCATGAGCGCATAGCTCAGGTTGTTGATGTCCTCGGACGTGCACGCGAAGTGGACGAACTCGCGATGCGGCTGCCATGCGGCATGGCCTTCGAGCCGTGACTTCACGAAATACTCGACCGCCTTCACGTCGTGGTTCGTCGTGCGCTCGATGTCCTTGATGCGGGCCGCATCGGCCTCGGTGAACGAATCCGCGATCACGTCGAGTGCCGCCAGCGCGTCCGCCGGCAGTCCCTTGAGCTCGACGATGCCAGGTTCCTTCGCGAGGGCCTTGAGCCACAACGCCTCGACGCGAACGCGCTGGCGGATCAGGCCGTACTCGCTGAACAGCGGTCGCAGGTCTGCGCACTTGCCGGCGTAGCGTCCGTCGATGGGCGAGATGGCAGTGAGGCTGCTTGGGTTCATTGGGATTCTGCGGGCGGGGACAGTGCTAGGATGGGCCATGATACAGCAGGTCTCCGCCACAGGATAAGGAGAGGCCGATGCCGGATTCGAAGCGACGGACTGAACACGACAGCATGGGTGCGCTCGAGGTACCTGAGGCCGCATTGTGGGGCGCGCAGACGCAGCGCGCCGTCAACAACTTCCCGTTGAGTGGACTGACGTTGCCGCGCTCCTTCCTGCGGGCGCTCGGCCTGATCAAGTGGGCCGCCGCGCAAGCGAATAGCGAGGTCGCGGGGCTTGATGCGGAGCTCGCCGCAGCAATCGGCAAGGCGGCGCTTGAAGTGGCAGAGGGGCGCCACGACGGCGAGTTCCCGGTCGACGTGTTCCAGACCGGGTCCGGCACCAGCACGAACATGAATGCCAACGAGGTGATCGCAACGCTGGCCGCGCGGCACTGCGGACGGGCTGTTCATCCGAACGATCACGTCAACATGAGCCAGAGTTCCAACGACGTGATCCCCACGGCGATTCATCTTGCCGCGGCACTCGGCGTTGCCGAACATCTCGTGCCGGGGCTCGAGGCACTGCGTGACGCGCTGGACGAACGCATCGCGGCAGTCGGCGATATCGTCAAGACGGGACGGACGCATCTCATGGATGCAGTGCCGCTGACACTGGGCCAGGAGATGAGCGGCTGGCGCCAGCAGGTCGACAACGGCATCGAGCGCCTGCAGGCCTGCGAACCGCGCTTGCATCGCCTCGCGCTCGGCGGCACTGCGGTCGGGACCGGCCTCAACGCGCCGCCGGAGTTTGCGCAACGCGCAGTGCAGTGGCTGGGTGACCGGACCGGCCTGCCGTTTGTCACGAGTCCCAACTACTTCGAGTCGCTCGCAACCCAGGACGCCGCCGTCGAGCTGTCGGGACAGCTGAAGGTGCTCGCAGTCGGCCTGATGAAGATCGCGAACGACTTGCGGTGGATGAACAGCGGTCCGCTCGCCGGGTTGGGCGAGATCTCGCTGGCCGCGCTGCAGCCGGGCAGCAGCATCATGCCGGGCAAGGTCAATCCCGTGATCCCGGAGGCGGTGGCGATGATTGCTGCGCAGGTCATCGGCAACGATGCCACGGTGACGGTCGCGGGGCAGTCGGGCAACTTCCAGCTGAACGTCATGCTGCCGGTGATCGCCTACAACCTGCTC
>CAIUGU010000051.1 GCA_903898785.1 uncultured Pseudomonadota bacterium
CGCCACCCGCTACGACAAGCTCGCCAACACGTTCCTTGCCGCAGTCGCGCTCGTTTGCGTACTGTTCGGGCTCAACTGACGACAGGCCCTAGTGATTTGTTAAGCGGTTCTGGGCATAAATCGATTCCAGAAGGGCTGCATTTGAACCGCACCCCGGTCGCGAGACCGGACGAGAGCGGGGATGTGCGGCCCTTATTAGTTCAGGCTCTGCGCGACCGCTGGCTGCATCCGGCTTCAGCCCAGCGCCTTCTTCACCTCGAAGACTTCCATGATGCGGCAGCCTTTGTGTGGGCCGTCGCAGACGAAGGTCCATTTGCCCTCGGTGAAGGTGTCGCAGATCTTGACGCCCTTGATCAGGATCCAGTGGCCTTCCTTGCCCTTGTGGATCGCGAGGATGTAGTGCGCCCATGCATTGCGCGGCTTCTGCATCCACTGCCACAGGCTCGGCCGCTCCTTGCGTTCCAGGTGCATGAAGCTCTTCACGATCTTCATGTCGTAGCCGAACACCTTCAGCGCACCCTCGACCTCGTCCGCATACGTGCCCCGCACGATCGGCTTCTTGTCGGCAGGTAGTTCGCGAAAGGCCCGGATCTCGTCTTCCATCCGGCTGATCGGAAAGCCGGTGATGGCCGACAGCACGAACGGACCGCAGAACGCGACGCGTCCCGTGTCGTTCTTGACTTCGTTGAGAGAAGAGGTGACGCGGGCGACGCCACTGTCCAACTCAGGCATGACGGTCCTCGGGTGCTCGGCAGAATAACGGTTAACGAGATGCTAACCCTCGAGCATTGAGGAACCGTTAAAGGCGATATGAGGGGCAACCCGGTGGACAGCCCGGCGCTGAGGCCGTCTGTCGTTTGTCGTCTGTCGGCTGCGGCACGGTGATCAGGTGGTTACGGGGGTGCCTGCCGTTGGGCACAGTCACCATTCCTGTGAAGACCGGGCCAAACGGCTGACCTGAACAGAGGAATTGGTGACGGTCCCCGTCTGCCCCCCGCCCCCACCTCACCGCTCCCGCAGCCTCTGGTCGCGGGAGCGCAGGAAGGGGGAGAGGAAGTCGTCGATGGCGCGGGGCGCCACGGGCTTGTAGACGAGGCCTTGCTTCTCGTCCGGCACCGCATCGCGCGACATCTGCGTCACCTCGCCCTTGATCAGACCGTAGCGCGTGAACGGGAAGGTCTCGAGCTTGACCTCGACACTCTGGCCCTTGTCGACGAAGCCGATGTCCTTGTTGAGCACCACCACTTCGGCTTCCAGCCGGGAGCCCTCCGGCACGATGTGTAGCAGCACGTGCTTGGTGGAGACGACGCCGCCGACGGTGAACACGGAGAGGCCGAACACCGTGTCCTCGACCGGCGCGCGGAACTTGCAGGCTCGGGACATGCAGGCTGGGGACAGCCACCAATCAAGTACGGGGAGTGCGCACCGTCGCCGAGACTGCAGCAGTCCCCAAATTCCCTAAACCCCGAACTCCGCCACCACGGCCGCATGATATGACCCGGCCGGTGCGATCCCCTTGGCGTAGCCGACGGCTTCGTCGCCCAACGCCTCGTTATGGATCTCGATCGATTTGAAGCGACCATACAGCGCGTGGCTCGCCAGCATGTGGTCGACCATCTGCGGGCGGCCGTGATGGATGATCGTGAAACGGCGATCGGGGGGGAGTGCCCGCTCCAGCGGCACCAGCGACCGGGCAGCAAGATCACTGTTGCCGGTATCCTCGGGTGCTGCAATCAGTGTGCGCAGCGGCGTCTCGTGGTCTTCGGCGTTGAGATCCCCGATCACCAGCACCATGGCGCCTGGATCGACATCGAGCAACCGATCCACGGCGAGCCGGACTTCCAAGGCCTGCCCCGCCCGCTTGATCGCAGAGAGGTGGAAGCCCTCCGCCCAAGCCGCCGAACTCGCCCACACGAAAGGCCCGCTCTTGCCTCCGGCGATGCTGGACGCCAGCGGTGCACGGAAATGCACGTTGACGATGGTGAGCGGCTGTCCTCCCACATCGATTTGCGTCACCAGCGCCGGCCGTTCGAACCGGACCGGCGACGGCGCGATGGCGGGTGGTTTCGGCGTGACCAGACGTACCTCCACCGGAGCGACGAGATCGTGCAGGATCTGCCACCAACTCACGATCGGATAGCGCGACAGCGTTACGAGATTGTGGACATCGCCAGCCCCTTGCCTGCCCGGGGGATGCGTTGCTGCGCGAGCATACGAGGCATACCGCGTTCCAGCCAGCAGCACGTCGAGCGCGATGAGTTCACGTGCCTTCCGCCCCGTCACATGCTGACCGTTGACCTCCTGCAGGCAGACGATGTCGGCATCGAGCCGCTCCAGGGCTGGGCGAAGAACCCGTAACCGCGGCTCGATCGGCAGGTCCAGATTCTCGATGTTGAAGGTAGCGATACGCATGCCGGACCCACCTCAGCCCTGCCCGCTGCCCGGCGCCAGCGAGGCGGAGACCGCAGCGCCCTTCGAGCGGGGATCGCGGGGCCGCCACACGCCTCGATCGACGGCGGTGACGAAGCGCTCCGAGAAATGATTGAACAGCTGGGGCTCCTCCAGGTTGATCGCATGTCCCGAACCCGGCAGCACGACCAGCTGCGCGGTCGGCATAAGTCGCTTCATCCACAGGTTCACATCGAGACAGGGTTCGTCCTCGTCGCCGACCATCAGCAGGACGGGTGCGGTAACACGCTTCAGGCCAGCCTCTACGTCGTAAAGCGAAGGGCGCAACGCCTGCACACGGCGCAAGACACGTGCCGAG
>CAIUGU010000052.1 GCA_903898785.1 uncultured Pseudomonadota bacterium
AGCCGCCCGAAGTTTGCTCGCATCCTGCGTGGTGTCTGCTCGCCCTCGAGGACCGTCAGCGACGCAACGGAGAAGTACGCATTCAGCCCGGTGTAGCGGTTGATGACCGCGGACTCATCCTCCCTGCCGCCGTACGGTCGCCCGTACCACTTCGCTGCCGATGAGTTGGGATCGCCTGCGAATGCGGTCGTCCACATCCACTGATCGGGATGGATCGACTCCGCCAGGAGATGCAGGAATTCGCTGTTTCGGATGCTCAAGCCTTGCGCATGCGTATGAGCACTCGCCGAGAGCAAACTCGAACTCGTCTGATCCCTGGGCTCCGCGCCTTCACGGACCTGAGCACCTACCGACAAAGTCTGATGTCTTCTCTCCCGTGACACTGGGGAAGGACTATCACAAGGTTCTCGCTCGGCCGATCTCCCGACGCAGTCCTTTTGAACACCACGGCCATGGGCTCCCCGATCGAGAGCCCTCCGCAATTGGACGTTGGCCCTCCAGGACGAGCTCGATGACAAAAACACCTTCATTGCATTCATGGGAGGTGGGTGCTCAAGATCCATTAGATTCACCTTCGGCCAATCTGCGTATGCCGGCCAGCCACTTGAATTACTCATTGCTTAGAACTATCGCGGGCAGCAACTCGACTCGCGATAAAAGCCTCCACTTCACTTTCCAAAAAGCCGCTGGCACGTGCTCCGATCTTGACGATCTTTGGAAATGTGCCGTTCTTCACCATTCGATAAAGGGAGTCCCTCCCCAATCCGACGCGGGCCTGCGTTTCCTTGACCCGCAAAATGCGTTGACTTGTCGACTTCACTTGTTGCTCCTGAGCTGCGTAACAAGATCGCGTAAGGCGTTACGCGATCACCTGCCATATGTCCCGCATATCACACCCGCACAGGAAATTGGAGTGTGGAAAAAGAGGGGCCAGTGGAGAATCACTACGATCATCCAAGTTCTATGGAGTACGGTGGAGTGCAGCGGGCTATGCCTGTCCCGGATGAGAGTCGCTCGCTGTATCGCTGCGCGAGGTCCGAATTGCGCTGAGGGCGCGCAGCCAGAGAACGTGTTGGGAGAGAAGCAGGAACACCAGCTGCGCGGTCTTCTAGCTCATCCTAAGTTGCGCAGATTGGGACTTGGCGTACGATGTAGCCGTTCATTCGCGACGTTGCACGTCGCGAGAGTTACCCAAGAAATAGTCCCTGGGTAACATGCTGGGTAACATTACATACAAAGCTAAAATAGCCATATTATTCGGGACCTTGCGGAACGTTTCGAGTCCGACCTCCGCACCAGTCAAATCATGAGCTTGCATCTTGGCGTCGATCAGAAGGCGCGCCCTGAGTTGCACTGCCCATAAGACGCCGACAACGCTCCAGTCAATCAACGGCCTTCGATGTCGACCTCTTCCTCTGCACTTGCGGCATCGGCCTTGACCGCGGCCCAGTCGAACTCGAGCGGCCTGCATTCGCAGGGTGTCGCGGCGACCAGAGTCGCTACTTCGGCGAGGCGATCCCCGGTCGCTGGATGAGTCGACAGCAACTCGAAGCCTGCGTCGCCACCCGACTTCTTCTGCTCGGCTGCCAGCTTCTCGAAGAACCGCGTCATCGCAGCAGGAGTGATCCCCGCCCGAGCGAGTGCCTTGACACCGCCGATATCGGCCTCGCGCTCCAACTTGCGGCTGTGCCGCAGGTTGCCCACCTGGTGGATCAGCACGCCGCTGATCGCACTGACATCGCCGAGCGTCACCGCAAGGACCGCCGCCCAGCCTGCTGAGTGGATCATGGCCTGCAAGGTATGCCGCCCTTCGACATGCTGGATCTCATGGGCCAGCACGCCCGCCAGCTCCTCTGCAGAATCGGTCTTGGCGATCAGTCCCGAGTACACGACGACGACACCACCGGGACCGGCAAACGCATTCACCTGGCTGTCGTCCTTCACGAACCATTGGTAGCTGTAGCGGGATCCTTCGGTGAGCCGCGTGCCGATGGCCTTGACCGCATCGACGGCGGGTCCCTGGTCGCGCAAGCCACCTTCGGCCTGCAGCTGCGTGAGCAGCATCTCGCCGAGGCGTTCCTCACGGGCGACGGGTACCTGCTGCGCGATCCACGCGGTGATCGCTTCGCTTTGCCACCAGCCCAGGATGATCGAGAGCCCCACGATCCCGAGCGTCCAAACAACCGCGTTCCATTTTCGCTGGTGATAGCGCAGGTTGCGATGCCCGCGCAGCAACAGTGGCGCGATGTCCGGAGGCGCGGACTGCACCAGCGCCTGTTGCGCGGACGGATCCGCGATCACTGCAGAATAGGTGGCGCCGTTCCGTGCCCAGTTGAGCAACATCGTGTCGTCGTCGAAGCCGCCCGTCGTCACGGTCAACGATTCAAGGGGCACGTCCACGACCTCCGTGCCTGCAACGACCAGCACGGTACCGGCGAAGCTGAGCTGGCACGGCTCTCCGATACCCGGCAGTCCCGGGCCGTGCAATGTGGCGGGAATCCCGTTCACGGCGATTCGGACAGGATCGCAGCCAGCACGCCGAGAATGACGAGCGCGAAATACAGGAGCCTTGCGCCGATGCCGCGCGGCCGGCTGCCGGCTGCCAGCGCCTTGACCAGCCGTTTGATCGGCAGGCTCTGCAGCCACACGGTTCCGGGTCCTTTCAGGTGCGCGAAGAACATGCCCTCGCCGCCGAACAGCGTCGTCTTGAGCTTGCCCACGTATTTGATGTCGTAAGTGGCGCTCGTCTGGAGCGCCGCGAGGCAACCGGTATCCACCCGCAGCATCTGTCCCGGTGCGAGCTGCATCTCCGTGAGCATGCCCGACGCATGGATGAAAGCAATGCCGTGCCCGGTCAGTCGTTGCATGATGAAGCCTTCACCGCCGAAGAAGCCGACCCGCAGCCGCTTCTTGAAGGCAAGGCCGACGCGGACGCCCTGGGTCCCCGCGAGGAACGCGCCCTTCTGGCAGATCAGCGATCCGCCGTTGGCCGCGAGGTCGATGGCGAGGATCTTGCCGGGCGAGGGCGCTGCGAACGCCACCCTGAGCGGTCTGGCAGTGCCGTTCTCGAACAACGTCGAGAACATGCTCTCGCCCGTGAAGGCGCGCTTGAACGCCCCGAGCAGCCGCGAGAGGAGCCCCTCGTCGACGCCGTCACCCAGCCGCGTGTCCATCGTGATGCCCTCGTCGAGGTACATCATTGCGCCGGGTTCGCCCACCATCGTCTCGCCGGGCGCCAGCATGACCTGCACGAGCTGGAGATCCGACCCCTCGATCCGGTACTCCATATCGCTCATCTTTCCAGTGCCCCCCAATCCTGTGTCGACGCGAGCCTTGCACAGTTGTCGGCCTGAAGGAAGTGCGCAGCGCGGGGCCGGTGGTCACGCCCGGACAACGACGCCCGGCAGTACGAGCGATCCGTCTGGCACAATGCAGCCAGCCAATTCCTGTCTGCGGAGTGCCCCTTGCGAACCGAAAGAACCGGCATGCTCGTGCTGTACCGCGCCCTGTGGCAGTACGCAGCCGGCGCGCGCGGCACCTTGGTCGTGGCCATGGCCCTGCTGCTGGGTGCGCAAATGGTCATGCTTGCCGTCCCCTATGCCGCGGGACGCGCATTGAACATCCTGCAGCTCAGGGGTGTCGCGGGATTGAGCGACGCGGCACTGTGGCTGTCGGCGATCGTGGCACTGACGCTGGCGAGCTGGGGACTGCACGGCCCGGGCAGGCTGCTGGAACGGGATGTGGCGCTGCGGATCCGCCAGCGCATGTCCAGCGACCTGATCGAGCGGCTGGTGCAGCTGCCCCTGTCATGGCACGAGTCACAGCACTCGGGTGCCACCGCCCACCGCGTGCAGCAGAGCGTCAATGCGCTGGCAGGCTTTGCGGAAAGTCAGTTCATCTACCTGGCCAGCCTCGTAAGGCTCGTCGGTCCGCTCGTCGCCTTGTGGGTGCTCGAACCCTTCGTCGGATTGGCCGCCATGGTCGGTCTCGCGGTGATCGCTGTCGCAACCACGGGCTTCGATCGCCGCATGATGCAGCTTGCACATGTCGAGAACGATGCCGAAAGGCGCTACGCCGCGACGCTGCTCGACTCCCTTGGCAATGTCACCACGCTGTTCGCCCTACGCCAGGCGCGGGCCGTGGTGGCGTTGATGCAGCAACGCCTGAGCCGGGTCTTCGAACCGCTCCGGCGTTCGATCGTCATCAACGAGGTCAAGTGGTTCTCGGTGGACCTGTCGAGCCGCGCGCTGAGCTGCGTGCTGGTGGGCCTGTTCGCCTGGCTTGTGAGCAGGCCTGGCGCGACGGACGCCGGTGGCCAGGTGTTGCTGCTTGGCTCGCTTTACATGGTGTGGGAGTACGCGCAGCAGGCCGGCGGCGTCGTCACGGCCATCGCATCGCATTTCCAGACCTTTGCGCGCCTGCAGGCGGACTACTCAAGTGCAGATGTCGTCAGGGAAGCGCAACCTGCCGCGCACCTCGTCGCGGCACGGAGTGCACCTCCTCTCAAGTGGCGCGCGCTCTCGGTGAACGGCCTGACGTTTCGCCATCCCGCGAGCCGCGAGCCGGGTCCGAGCCTGCGCGACGTCGCGCTCACGTTACAGGGTGGCAAGCGTTACGCGCTGATCGGATCGAGCGGGGCGGGCAAGAGCACGCTGCTGCGGATCCTCGCAGGACTCTATGTCGCGGATCGCATCGAACTGACGCTCGACGAGCGACGCCATGTCGACCCCGTCGATGCCGCCCTGTCGCTGCGCATGAGCAGCACGCTCATGCCCCAGGACGCCGAGGTCTACGAAGGGACGCTGGCAGAAAACCTGAGTCTGTGCGAGTCGCTCGACGGACTGGCCGAAGAGCGGGACTTCCCTCGCGCGCTGGCAGTCGCACAGGCCACGTTCATCGATTCAACCCCCGCGGGACTGGGAACGCGCATCGATGAACGAGGCGCCAATTGGTCGGGTGGGCAGCGTTCGCGCCTCGCACTCGCACGCGGCATCCTGGCTGCAAAGGGCAGCCCGCTGCTGCTGCTGGATGAGCCCACTGCCAACCTTGACGCAGTCACCGAGGCCGCGGTCTATGACGCGCTGTTCGATGCTTTCCCGGAATCCTGCATCGTCTCGTCGGTGCATCGCATGAACCTGCTGACCAGGTTTGACGAAATCGTCTTGATGCGCTCGGGGGAAGTCGTGGCACGCGGAACCCTCTCCACGCTGCAGCGCGAGTCGCCAGAGTTCCAGCAGCTCCTGGCGGCTTACGACCAGGCAGTCGACTGATGCGGACGCCACCTCTTGTCGGCGGGCCACGATTGCTCCTAGAGTGCACTCCACCTGCCCATCCGAACTGATAGAAGGGGGAACCCCATGACCCGACTCGCTGCACTTGCACTCCTGGCCGGCACGACATTGCTTGCCGCCGAACCCACGCTCGCCGCCGCGCCCGCCAGTTGCGCGCCCTCCGGCGGCCTCAACTACATCTGCGGCATCACCAACCCGGAAGACCTCGTACTGATCCCCGGCACACGCATGATGATTGCCAGCAGCATGACGGCAGGCGGCGGCCTGCACCTGGTGGACACGGTAAAGAAGACAGCGGCACCCTTCTTCCCTGCCGGCGCGAAGAGCGCTCACGACAAGACCGCGTTTCCGAACTGCCCCGGCCCGCTCGATGCGAGCAAGGCGGCATTCCATGGCCTTGCGCTCCGACCCACGCAGGGCAAGCACTATCGCCTGTATTCCACGCAGCACGGCACGCGAGAGTCCATTGAAGTCTTCGACGTCGATGCCACTGGCGCAACCCCCACGCTCACGTGGATCGGCTGCCAGCCGATGCCGGACCGGCATCCCGCCAACAGCGTCGTCGCGCTCGCCGACGGAACGATCCTCGCTACGGTCCTGATCATGCCTGGCAAGACCTTCGCCGAATCGTTCGAGGGCAAGAACACCGGCGCCGTATTCGAGTGGAAGCCAGGCAGCACGGCTTTCCGGATGATCCCCGGCACGGAACTCCCGACCAACAACGGCATCGACGTGTCGGCCGACGGCCGCGAGATCTTTGTGGCATCGTCGGGGCTGAGGCAGATTGTCGTGTTCAACCGCGAGTCGCCTGCCAAGGTCCTGCGTCGCGGCCAGTTCAAGGACTTCACGCCCGACAACGTGCACTGGACGGCGGATGGCAAGCTGATTGCGGCCGGCATGATCGACGACGAGCCCGCGTGCGGTGGCAAGCCGAAGGCCGATGCCAAGGGCGGCAACAGCCTGGGCGAATGCCCGCGGGGTTCCATGGCCTCCACGATGGATCCGAAGACGATGCAGGAAACAGTCGTGACGCGGGGTCCGGCGACGCCGGACTACAACGGCGCGGCCACCGCGGTGATGGTCGGTGGGGACGTGTGGATCAGTTCGTTCCACGCGAACCGCCTGGCTTACAAGCCGCTCGGCAAGTAAAGCGACTTCGCGGACGAAGCCGCCGGCGGGATCCTGCCGGCGGCTTTTTTGTTGCCCTGAAAGATCAGCCGGCGAGGGTCGCGACCAGCGTCCGCAAGATCTCCACCTGACCCTGCAACGTCGGATGGACGCCGTCATCCAGGATCAGTTCGGCGCCTGCGGTGCCAGCAAAGGCCGGACGCAGGTCCACGACCCGCTCTTTCGACGCCAGCATGGCTTCCCCGATCGCCTGCACGTCCGCGGCATTCCAGCTTGTTGCCATGGGCGTCCAGAACCAGTGCCCAGTCACCCGCGCCTCGATGACGGGAGGCGGTGTCATCCAGACCCATCGCGCATTGCCGGCCTTTGCCGCCGCGTCGGCAAACGCGGCCAGGTTGCGCCGTGTTTCGGAGAGGCTCACCTGGGTCACCGGCAGGGCTCCGAATCGACGGGCATCGTTCGTACCCGCCATGCTGATGATGCAGGCCGGATTGAGTGACAACACCTGCGGCACGCGGAACAGCATCTGCGTCGTGGACTCGCCGGAAGCACCCGCATTGACGAGATTGATCTGATCCCTGGGTCGCCTGATTTCGAGCACTTGCCGCAGGATCTCGAGCCACGATTGCAGGTCGTCCGTCAGGCTGTCGCCGAAGCCCACGACCGTGCTGCCCGCCGCAAACGGCAGGCGATCCACCTGCTCTGCAAACGCCGTGTCTGCGAGGAGCGCCTCGGCCGCCTGCCTGACCTCGGCAGCCAGCTGCGCGCGAATGCCCTTCAGGACTTCCGCCGGCATCTTGAGGAGGTCCGCGAGCAGCATGTCGTGCACGCCTGGCAAAGGCGGCAGCATCTTCTCGACATGGATGAAGCGAACGAGAAAGCGCGGGGGTTCTTCTACGAAAGCCATGGGCTGCTCCGTCTACTTCGAGGGCGCGTTGAGGTCGACGATCGTGAAGGCGTTCCAGTCGTTCGCCGGGATGACGAGGCGATTGCGCTTCGAGTCGTAGGCCATGGAAGCCGGCGTCGGCAGGCCGGATGCGACGAGTTCGGCCGGCTGGCCCGGGCGAATGCGCGAGACGGTGCCGAGCCGCACGCTGCTGACGTACTTGGTGCCGTCAGCCAGGATGGCGAGGCCGTCATTGCCCGGATCGACGGCCTTCTCGGTGTTGATCAACTTGCCCGCCGGCGAGAACGTGAGGACATCATTCGTACCGATGTTGACCACGACGATGTTGCCTGCAGGATCGAACGCGACGCCGTTCGGGCGCTCGAGCGGCGCGCCTTTGAAGAACACGGAAGACTGGCCGTCCGGCGTGATCTTGTAAACCCGCCAAGTGTCGCTGTTTGCATCACCCGTCTGCGTGGCATAGATCGTGCCGTCAGCGGCGACCTCGATGTCGTTGAAGCGCAAGACGCCCTGCACCTGGACACTGCCGCCCGGGGCGCCCGTCTTCATGTCGAACCAGCGCACGGTGTCGATGTCCGCGACGTACAGCCGGCCATTGGCTACGTCGCTGCCGAGCGGATGATTCAGCGTGAGTCCGTTGCGATTTACGCCGATCCACTTCAGCGTGTGCGCGGACCCGTCGGGATTGATGAGCGACACGTAGCCGTCGTTCGGGACGAGGTCCTGGGCCATGCCCGCACTCGGGACGACGTACAGGTCGCTCACCGGGTCGTACGAAATGCTTTCCGCGAACCGGAAGCCGCCGTAGGTCTTCGCGTTCGGCGTCATCTTGAGCGGTGCACCCGCGGCAAACGGCTGCGTGGCCGGATCGACTGCCGGTGCCGGCGCTTGCGCGGCCGCCACATTGATGCCACAGGCCAGCGTGACCAGGAACCCTATAGTCCGGCGCATTCGTCGTCTCCTTCAGTATTCGCAATTGAACCGCGCGGCATCCTTGCAAATTCGGGAGCGCGGAGCAACCGGCGGGGGTACGGCGCGGGCATGGCGGCGGCAGGGTTCGCGTCCGGCCGCGGCACCCCGTAGAATCGCCGCCACGCACGCAACGGCGCTTCCCGCGCAGAGAACAACCGATGTCCCGACCTGAACCCGCGCTCCGCCAGGGAGTCGCCCTGTGAACTGGCTTGAAGCGATTCTGCTGGGTCTGGTCGAGGGCATCACGGAATTCCTCCCGATCTCGAGCACCGGTCACCTGATCCTGACCCAGTCGTTGCTCGGCCTCGAGGGCGATGCCGTCGAGCGGCAACTCATCATCATCCAGGGAGCAGCCATTCTCGCCGTTTGCTGGGAATACCGGGTGCGACTGTGGGAAACGGCTGCCCGCTTCCTCTTCGAAGCGCCCGCGCGTCGGTTCGTCCTCAACCTGTTCGTCGCCTTCCTGCCGCTCGCCATACTGGGCCTGCTGTTCGAGGACGCGATCGAGTCCGCGCTGTTCGCACCGATCCCGGTTGCCATCGCGTTGATCGTCGGTGGGCTCGTCATCCTGTGGGCCGAGGGGCGCGAGCACAGGGAATCCATCGCAACGGTGGACGACATGACGGCGCTCGATGCGCTCAAGATCGGCCTGTTCCAGGCCCTGGCACTGATGCCGGGCACCAGCCGCTCGGCGGCGACCATCATCGGCGGCCTGTTCATCGGCATGCAGCGCCGGGCAGCCACCGAGTTCTCGTTCTTCATCGCCATCCCGACGCTGCTCGCAGCGACGGCTTACAAGCTATGGCAGGCGCGCGATGCCCTCACGATCGCCGAACTCCAGCCACTGGCCATCAGCTCCGTCGTCGCGTTCATCAGCGCACTGTTGGCGGTGCGTTTCCTGATCCGCTTCGTGTCGAGGCACTCCTTTGCGTCGTTCGCGTGGTACCGGATCGCGTTCGGCATCATCATCCTGGTGACGGCGTGGACCGGGCTGGTGCACTGGTAGCCGCAAGCCGCGCCTGTCTGAGCCGACCCTCGACGACTACTGCGCAGTCGCCGTGACGGTGACGGCGACGGACATGCCGAGGAAGGTGTCCGTCAGCCCCACGAAACTGCCGGCAACCGGGATGGCCTGCCCGATGTGGCGCACCACCGCCACGGGGATCAGGTTGAAGCCGCCCACGCCGCGGTTGGTGGGATCGAACGTGATCCATCCCGCACCGGGCACGAAGACCTCCGCCCACGCGTGGGTCGAGCCCGCTCCGGCCGAACCCACCCGGTCCTGATCCGGGTTGTAGAGGTAGCCAGACACGATCCTCGCGCCGAAGCCGAGACTGCGCGCCGACTCCGCGAACAACACGGCAAAGTCACGGCACGAGCCCCAGCCGCGCTCGAGTGTCTGCAGGGGAGTCTGTGTCCCCTCGTCGTCGCGACTTTGATACTGCACCTGCTCTGCCACCCCGACGCTCAGGTCCTTGAGCAGCGACAATGTATCGGTCGCGTTACCGCGCACGAAGCCCCTCGCCCACTTCGAGAGTCGTTCGGCCGGATCCCGATACTGCGGCGTGGCCAGCGCACCCAGGTCCGCCCAGTCGTCGTCGGAGTATCGGAACGGATACACCACCGCAGAAGCCGCGATGTCGAATACCGGCCAGCGAGTCGCCGCCAGCTCGACCGAAGCCTTGCTGTCGATCACGAGGGTGTCCGTCATCGTCGCGAAAGTCGCCGTTGCGATGGCGTTGCTCGAAACGTCGTGCGACCAGGTGACGGTGGCCGCCGGCGTGACCGCGACGGCGATGGAGATCAGCCGCAGGTCGCGGCTTTCGCGAGGCCTCAGCATCAGGCGGTGCGGCCCAAGGCGGACAGCCTCGCGATAGCGATAGGTGGTCGTGTGCCTCATATGGAGCGTGGTCAATGGCAGCTCCGGTGAGCGGGAAGACGGTGGGACCAGGCCATGGTTGCACAAATGACCGCTACCGACGCGGCTATCTCTTGCAGGCGATCGCCCCGATCCTCAGCGCGTGATCGGTCCCGTCGACGAGCGCGGACTGGATCTTGAACCGCATTCGCCGTCCGGGATCGAGGAGAAGCCCTCCACGAAAAATAGCGATGTACGCTATTCCGGCAAGCGAGGACTGCCCGTCACGCCGGCTTGGCCCTCATCCGCAGCTGCCGACGCACCCTGCCCCACAGCACCTTCACCGGGTTCCTGAGGTTGCCGAGCAGGAGGTCGCGCTTCGACATGGAATAGCCATAGTCGAAGTTGCCGGGAATGTCGCCGATGGTCTGTGCGATCGCAGAAAAGGACGAGCCGGGCGTGCCGATCAGGTAGGAGGTGCTTGCGAGCAGCAACACGTCGACCATCGCATCGCGAACCGCACCGGCATCGCCGCGCTGGAACGACGTTGCGGGGTAGCGGACGGCATTCGGAAAGTGCTGCCGGACGGCGTCGAAGATCTCAGGCTCATCGGTGCTGACAAAGAAGCCTGCATCCCCCGCCTGGCGCATCGACTCGAAGTAGAAGTCGAGACCGCGCTGGCTGCGCCAGTCGCCCCGCCGGATATGCACGCCGACAGTCCGCGGAGCAAACCAGCGTGTGCGGAACTCGTGGACCACCTGCGCGATGTCGGGACGCACCTGGCTGCACAATTCACGCACGGTGGGCCCGAATCGCGGGTCATGGAAGTAACCCAGGAACTGATGGCAGGAAAAAACGGCGAGCGTCCGGCCAGGATCCTTGCTTATGCCGCCAAAGCGCTCGTTGGCGCGTGCGCCGAGGAACGCCGCGTACTTCTCCGGGGCCACTGCAGGGTGCCGCTGCACGGAACTGTAGCTGGCTGTATCTGCCGGCAGCTCCGCGAGGGTCCGCACGCCGGGCAGGAAGATGTCCTCGTAGGCGGCACCGCAATCATGGCGAGGCAACCAGTTCACGAAAAGTTCCCGGTTCGTATCCGCCGCGAGCAGCGTGGCACAGGCCACCACCTGGATGCGATTGCACAGCCCGCAGCACGGAAATACCACCAGCCTGCGCTGGCCGTCCGCTTCGTCATCCACTCTCGCCATGGTCTTCATCATTGGTGGTTACGGCCTCGCCGGCAAACGGGGCATGTTGCGCCCCCCCGCGGACGACGGGCCTGCGCTCAGCTGCCCTACCAGTCTTTCCAGCCCCGGAGCATGGCATCAACTCTCTGCGCTGAGAAGGCCGGCCCCGCAGCGGCGCGGGCGCAGTACAATCGAGTCCTGTTTCAATCATCCGCAGCGATCGGGAACCCAAGATGGAAGACAGCATTGTCGTCAGGGACAGCAACGGCACGATCCTGGCCGACGGGGACACGGTGCATGTCATCAAGGACCTGAAGGTCAAGGGCACGTCGGTCACGCTGAAGCGGGGCACGGTGGTCAAGAACATCCGCCTGACCGATGACCCGGACCTGATCGAGTGCAATGCAGAGAAGGTGAAAGGCCTGGTTCTGCGGACCGAGTTCCTGAAGAAGGCCTGAGGGCGGCTGGCGCCTCCTGCCGGCGCGGCAGGAAGCCTCCCGGGCAACGACGGCGTGGACAGCCACCGTCCTGCCTGCCCACGACTGCAACTTTCGCCACCGTGCCGTGTTCTGGACCTAACCGTGCAGAAACCACCCCCAGCAACGGCACATCAGGCGGAGTTTGCGGCATTCATGCGCGCCTACCAGGACATGGTCTACTCGACGGCGAAGCGGCTCACCGCAAACGAGCCCCAGGCCGAGGACATCGCCCAGGAAGTCTTCCTCAAGGCATACGCGCAATTCGACCGGTTGCGGTCGAGCCAGGCTGCGGGCGGGTGGCTGAAGACGGTGGCCACGAACCTGAGCCTCAACCACCTGTCCCGCTACCGGCGACGCTGGCGGTTCTTTTCGGAGTTCGGAGGAACTGACGACGAGAGCGCGGACGAGGCGGCGGATGTCCTGTCGCAGGCGATGGCAACGACGGACGATCTTCTCGACGGGCTCGATGCGGAGAGCCGTCGACACAAGGTCGAAGAGTGCCTCGCCAGATTGCCTGAGCACCAGCGTGTGCCGTTGGTGCTCTTCCACTTCGAGGACATGTCGTACCAGGATATCGCGGCAATCCTTCGCA
>CAIUGU010000053.1 GCA_903898785.1 uncultured Pseudomonadota bacterium
CTGCCACTCAGTGGCGCGCCCGGCAGGACTCGAACCTGCGACCCTCGGCTTAGAAGGCCGATGCTCTATCCAGCTGAGCTACGGGCGCATGGTTTGTACCCATGCCGGTTCCGGGCCGCACGCTGGCCCGCCTTCAGATGGTCGGGGCAGAGGGATTCGAACCCCCGACCCTCTGCTCCCAAAGCAGATGCGCTACCAGACTGCGCCATGCCCCGCCAGACTTCGACTGCTGCAGCGCCGTCAGCGTACCGCCGACAATTCCGCCTTGAAACGTACTGTGAAAGGTCCGACCCCGCACGGGACGGCGAATCATACGTGCCACTCGCTTGAGCGTCAATTTGAAAACGCCCCGAAGAAAAGAAAATGACCGGGGCGGCTCGCGAAGCTGAATGCCGGCACCTTCGACGCCGATGCCCGCGGGTCCGGCTGAAAGTCACCTGCCGGCGGAATCCCGCAACAGCTGTGCCACAATCCCGCCTAGTCCTGGTGCACCTAGAGAATCAAGAACCGAGATGAGCGGGCAGATCATAGACGGGCGAGCCGTTGCCAACGACCTGAAGCGGGAAGTCCGCACGCAGAGTGACGCGCTCGTGGCCCGGGGACTGCGGCGCCCCGGCCTTGCCGTCATCCTGGTCGGCGACGACCCTGCGTCGGAGATCTATGTCCGCAACAAGCGCAAGGCCTGCGAGGAATGCGGGGTCGTGTCGGTCAGCCACGACCTGCCCCAATCGATCACGCAGACGGAGCTGCTCGCGCTCATCCAGGACCTGAACCGCGACCCGACCATCGACGGCATCCTGGTGCAGGTTCCGCTGCCCGATCACATCGACCCGAAGCGGGTCGTCGACACGATCGATCCCGCAAAAGATGTCGACGGCTTCCACCCCTACAACGTAGGCCGGCTTGCCTTGCGCAACCCGCTGATTCGACCGTGCACGCCTTACGGGTGCATCAAGCTGCTCGATGCCATCGGGGTTTCCCCGCGCGGCCTGCACAGCGTCGTGGTCGGCGCGTCCAATCAGGTTGGGCGTCCGATGGCGCTTGAGTTGCTGCTCGCAGGCGCCACGGTCACCATCTGCCACCGGTTCACCACGAATCTCGCCGAGCAGGTCGGCAACGCCGATGTCCTCGTGGTCGCCGTCGGCAAGCCCGGCATCGTGCGCGGCGATTGGGTGAAGCCCGGCGCGGTAGTCATTGACGTCGGCATCAATCGCCGCGAGGACGGCAAGTTGTTCGGCGACGTGGAGTTCGAGGCGGCGAAGAGCCGCGCGAGCTGGATCACTCCGGTGCCCGGCGGCGTAGGACCGATGACCGTAGCAGTACTGATGAAGAATACGCTGGAGGCCTCGATGCGCCGCCAGGGCGAGGACGTAAGGAAGTTCGGAGACTGACCGGGGCGCAGCACGATCCAGTCGCAACTCAAGGGTCCCGCGAAGCTATTGCCTGCGCCAGATCGTCCCGGTCGGGCTGTCTTCGAGACTGACGCCGCCAGCCACCAGCCAGTCCCGGATGCGGTCGGCTTCCTTGAAGTCCCTTGCCTTGCGCGCTGCTATCCGCTTGTCGACCCATTCCGCGATCTCGGCATCGGATAGCCGTGCAACGGCAACCGACTGCCCCTGGTTCGCATCGCCATCCACGCGTGGCACGACGCGCGATTTATGCAGAAATGCATCCGGCGACTGCGCCAGCATGCCAAGCACCTGCCCAAGGCCCAGCAGTTCGCCGGCAAGCTCGCCGGCTTTTGCAACCTCCCCTGCCGACTTCGCGCGATTCACCTCCGTAGCCAGTGACTGCAGGACAGCGATGGCTTCAGGCGTATTGAAGTCTTCGTCCATCGCCTGGCGAAACCGGGCCGTTGCCTCGCTGGTAACGGCATTGGGGGCAGGTTCAACCCCGCGGAGGGCGCCATAGACACGACTCAGCGCAGCATCGGCCTGGTCTATGTTCTCAAGCGAATAATTGATCGGCCCGCGGTAGTGGCTCGACGCCAGGAAGTATCGCAGCACCTCGGGATCGCGCACGTAGCCTGAATCCAGCACGGCGCGGATCGTGAAGAAATTGCCGAGCGACTTCGACATCTTCTCGTCGTCGACATTGACGAAGCCGTTGTGCATCCAAACCTGCGCGAACGAGTCGTCCGTCGCGGCGCAGGACTGCGCGATCTCGTTCTCATGATGCGGGAACTTGAGGTCCATGCCGCCCGCGTGGATATCGAAGCGCGTGCCCAGGATGTCGTGGCACATGGCCGAGCATTCGATATGCCAGCCGGGACGGCCCTCACCCCACGGCGAGGCCCACGACGGCTCACCCGGCTTCGCCCGCTTCCACAGGACGAAGTCGAGCGGGTCGCGCTTGGCTTCGTCGACCTCGACGCGAGCACCCGCGCGCAGGTCACCGAGTTTCTTGCCTGACAACCGACCATACGGCCCGAACCTGGCAACGGAGTACATGACGTCGCCGTTGGTCCCGACGTAGGCGTAGTCCTTGGCGATCAGCGTCTCTGTCAGCGCGATGATTCCGGCAATGTGATCCGTTGCGCGCGGCTCGACATCCGGGCGAAGGATGGCCAGCCGGTCGTAGTCCTCGTGCATGGCGTCGATGAAGCGCTGCGTCAGTGCCTGCACCGACTCCTTGTTCTCGGCAGCGCGCCGGATGATCTTGTCGTCGATGTCCGTGATGTTGCGAACGAACGTCACCTTGTAGCCGAGGTAACCGAGATAGCGGCGGACGATGTCGAAGGCCACCTTCGAACGCGCATGCCCGACGTGGCAGTAGTCATAGACGGTATCGCCGCACAGGTACATGCGCACTTGCCCCGGAACGAGCGGAACAAACTTCTCTTTGCGGCCGGTCAGGGAGTTATGGATTTGCAGCATTGCGGGGACGTGTCGTCGGAACAGGCGGACAGGGTAGATCCAGCGGGCGGATGGTAGCCGAAAGTGGGTAGAATCGCGCTCCGGTCTCCTAGTACGCAAGGGCTCCCCATGAAACTGGTGCAGAACCTCCTGTTCGCCCTGCTCGCCTGTGCAGCGTTGCCGGCCTGGTCGCAATCCGCACCCGGACCCAAGGTGCGGGTCGACACCAGCCTTGGCAGCTTCGTGATCGCCCTCGATGCCGAACATGCCCCGATCTCGACCGCGAACTTCCTCGGGTACGTCCGCGCGGGCCACTACGACAACACGATCTTCCACCGCGTCGTGACCGGCTTTGTCGTGCAGGGTGGCGGCTACACGCTCTCCGGACGGGAGAAGCCGATTGGGCCCGTCATCCAGAATGAATCGCGCAACGGACTGCTGAACCGTCGCGGAACGGTCGCGCTGGCGCGCTTCTCCGATCCACACTCCGCGGCGGCCCAGTTCTTCGTCAACCTCACCGACAACGCCGCACTCGACCCGCCTCCCGAGGGCTGGGGCTATGCCGTCTTCGGAACGGTAGTGGAAGGCATGGAGGTCGTCGACAAGATCGGCCAGGTCCCCACGGGTGCCGCCGGCGTTTTCGACGAGGAGGCGCCGCTGGAACCGGTCGTCATCAAGACTGTGGAACTGCTGCCGGCGGGATAACGCAACCGTGGCAACCCTGTTCATCTCGGACCTGCACCTCGACGGTTCGCGCCCCGAGGTCACACGGCAGTTCCTCGATTTCCTGCAGAACGATGCCTGCCAGGCAGATGCGCTCTACATCCTGGGCGACCTGTTTGAACTGTGGGTGGGAGACGACGATACGGACCCGGAAAAGAGACGCATCGTCGCGGCCCTTGCCGCGCTGACGCGCGCGGGCGTCCCGTGCGCCATCCTTCGGGGCAATCGCGACTTCCTGCTGGGCGAACGCTTCAGTCGCGAGACAGGCTGCGTCCTGCTGCCCGAAGGGACCGTGATCGACCTGTACGACCAGCCCGTACTCCTGATGCACGGCGACACGCTGTGCACGGACGATCATTCGTACCAACGTCTGCGGCGCATCCTGCATAACGGAGTCGTGCAGTGGGTACTCCGCCATCTTTCGCTGGCACGCCGCCATGCCCTCGCCGCCAGGATTCGCGAAGGCAGCAAGGCGCATACCACCACGACAGCGCCAATGATCATGGACGTGAATGCGGAAGCGGTGGCCGCCGCCTTCGCAAGCCGGAACGTCGCGACGCTGATACACGGGCACACCCACCGTCCCGCCATTCATTCGCTCGAAGCGGGCGGACGCCCCGTCAAGCGCATCGTGCTCGGGGACTGGTACACCCAGGGCAGCGTCCTCGAATGGACTCGGGAAGCGTACGAACTGAAATCCCTGCCGAGGAACTAGACCGGCAGGCCGGAGTGGAACCGGAACTGCGGATCGGGTGATGTCACGAGATCCGCTTCGATCGCAGCGAACCGCACGAAGGTCCTCTCGCAATCGAGGCCGTGAGCGAGCGCATGACGCTCGGCCAGCCGGCGATACAGGACTGTGTGCCTGGCCTCGGATGCCGCCAGCCCCCCATAGAACGCCCCCATCGGCGCGGGCAGGCGCGGCGCGAGGCCGACGAATCGCTCGCACGAGCGCGCTTCGATGAAGGCGCCGATGACCATCAGGTCGAGCTGACGCTGTGGCTCGGCCGTACTGACCGCGCGGCGCAAGCCCTCGGCATAGCGTGACGGCGACAGCTTCGCCCAGGGCACCTGCAATTCGCGCATGAGCTTCTGCACTTGCTCGAAATGCCGCAGCTCTTCCCTCGCGAGGCGCGACAGCCGATCGGTGAGGTCCGCATCGTGCGCATAGGAGAAGATGAAGCTGAGCGCCGTCGATGCGGCCTTCTTCTCGCAATTGGCGTGGTCGATCAGCAGCTCCTGCCACCGGACGCAGGCAAGGGCAAACCACGCCTCGGGCGTGGCAACGGCCAATTCTCCAAAGGCGAGCCCGGCCGGTGCAGCAACCACTGATCAGCTCTCCGTAAGAGACGCGATCAATGCGTCAATTGCCGCTCCCAGTTCGCCAGCGGTCTGGAAGCGATCGCCCGGCTTCTTGGCGAGCATGCGATGCACGAGCGGCTCACAGACGGCAAACTCCGGCTCGAGTACCGGCAAGGATCCGTTGCGATGCAGGTAGATGACCCCCATGACCGAGCGCGCGTTGAACGGCTTCCTGCGTGTCAGCATCTCGTACAGGATGACGCCCAGGCTGTAGAAGTCGCTGCGCGCATCGACGTCCTCGCCGTGGCCCTGCTCGGGGCTCATGTAGTAAGGCGTACCGAAGATCTGGCCCGTGTCGGTCATTTCCGATTCCAGCGCCAGCAGCTTGGCCAGGCCGAAATCGATAAGGGCCACGGTGCCGTCCGCGCGCAGCATGACATTGCCCGGCTTGAGGTCCCGATGCAGGACGCCGACCCCGTGGATGGCCTCCAGCGCACGAACGATCTGCGCAATGATCCGGAGCGCCGGCACGACGGGAATGGGCTGCTGCATCCTCGACCTGAGGTCCCCCCCGGGGAAATACTCCATCGCGATGTAGGCGTGGTCATCCGCGATGCCGAGGTCGTGGATGCGGACCACGTTGGGATGGCGGATCTGCGATACGAGCTCGTACTCCTGCAGGAAGCGGTTGAAGGTGTTGTGCGCCTCCACCTTGTCTGGCACTTCCCGGAAGACCTTCAGTACGACGAGCTCGCCCGCTTTCTCGCTCTCGGCCAGGAACACTTGAGAGTGCCCGCCCGCCGCCAGCTGCTTGAGGCAGCGATGTCCGCGGATCCTGACCGTCCCAAAACGATAGGCGGCATCGGCCTCAGGGCTGGTGCGCCACAGCTGCATCCTGCGACGGCGATCGTCAATTGACGTCCGGAGAAGCTCGGCGAGGCGACGATGATCGACACGGTCCCGCGCAAGGCATTCGACGGCGCCGGCTTCGCGCGCCTGCAGCGCGGTCACCGCATCGCTCGCCGCGCAGAAATACAGGACGGGCGGGAAATCGCGTCGGCGCATGACGTCCCCAAGCCACCGGAGCCCAAGCCCCCCTTCCAGCTGGTGGTCGAGCAGCACGACGTCATATCCGGCGGCGGTGAAGCCATCGGGCAACAGGCCGCGAGCGGCTGGCTCATGGGTGCGCAGATCCGCGTCGCCCCAGACCGTCGTGACGTGGTGCTCGAGCAGGCTTGCGAATTCCGGATGGTCCGTGATCGTCAGGATTCGCGGCTGCAATCGACTCCCCTGCGGGACTTCAGACGGCGCGGACGGCCTTGAGCGAGCCCTTCCGGGTGTGCTTGCGCTGCGCCTTGGCCTGGTCGGAACGTTGTTCCTGCAAGCGCGCCAGGTACTCCGCTGTCACGTCGCCGGTCACGTACTCGCCGGAGAAACAGGAAGTATCGAACGTCTTGATCTCGGAATCGTGGTGCAGGCAGGCATGGACCAGGTCTTCGATATCCTGGTAGACCAGCCAGTCGGCACCGATCTGGCGGGCAACCTCTTCCTCCGTGCGACCCGCCGCCACCAGCTCCGACGCGGCCGGCATGTCGATGCCGTACACGTTGGGATAGCGCACCGGAGGCGCTGCAGACGCGAAGTACACCTTGCGGGCGCCGGCTTCGCGGGCCAAGTCGATGATCTGCGCCGACGTGGTGCCGCGGACGATGGAATCGTCGATGAGCATGACATTCTTGCCACGGAATTCGAGATCGATCGGGTTCAGCTTGGAGCGCACGGATTTCGAACGCTGTTCCTGGCCCGGCATGATGAACGTCCGGCCGATGTAGCGGTTCTTGACGAATCCCTCGCGATACTTGATGCCGAGCAACTGGGCGACCTGGACGGCGGCCGTCCGGCTTGTGTCGGGAATCGGGATGATCACGTCGATATCGTGGTCGGGACGCAGGCGCCGGATCTTCTCGGCAAGCAGGTCTCCCATGCGCAACCGGGCCTTGTGCACGGAGATGTTGTCGATGATCGAGTCCGGACGCGCGAAGTAAACGTACTCGAAAATGCAGGGCGTGTGGGCTGCCTTGGGCGCGCATTGCTGCGAATAGAAGCGGCCTTGCTCGTCGATGAATACCGCCTCGCCCGGTGCGACGTCGCGAACCAGCGTGAAGCCGACCATGTCCAGGGCCACGCTTTCGGAGGCCAGCATGTATTCGGGACCCCGGTCGGTGTCCCGCCGCCCGATGACGAGGGGCCGGATACCGTGCGGATCCCGGAAACCGAGCAGCCCATGCCCGACGATCAGGGTGACAACCGCGAAACCGCCCCGGCAACGCCGATAGACGGACGTGAGCGCCGAAAATATCTCGGCAGCCGACGCACGCGGCGTGCCCGCACGCGACAACTCGCTCGCAAACACGTTGAGGAGGACTTCGGAATCGGACTGCGTGTTCAGGTGCCGGCGGTCTTCGCGCACCAGCACCTCGGCCAACTCGACGGCATTCGTCAGGTTGCCGTTATGTCCGAGCCCGATGCCATAGGGCGAGTTGACGAAGAAAGGCTGCGCCTCCGAGGAGCTGTCGCAACCCGCCGTCGGGTACCGCACGTGGCCGATGCCGATGTTGCCCTTGAGCGCGAGCATGTGCCGCTGCTGGAAAGCATTCCTGACAAGCCCCGTGTTCTTGCGCATGAACACCTCGCCGTCGAGGCAGGTCATGATGCCCGCGGCATCCTGGCCGCGGTGCTGCAAGACCGTGAGCGCGTCGTAAATCCGCTGGTTGACGGGGCCGGACCCGACGATGCCGACGATTCCACACATATCCTTCAGGCCCCCGTAGCTTCGCCGCGAGACAATGCAATGTAGTCGCTACCGGCGTCGGCAAATGCCTGAACCCAGCTGGCGAGATCGACGATCTTCGGCATCATGCGGGATTCCTTCCACCAGTCGACTTCGTCGAGTCTGACCAACTGGGCCAGGATGACGAGCACCGACAGGATGACTGCACCGCGAATCACGCCGAAAAACATGCCAAGCAGGCGGTCGATGACCAGGCTCAAGCCCGGCCGGATGAGGTAACCGAGGAGCGCCGCGAGCAACCATCCTGCGAGGACGGCGGCGACCAGGATCAGCGCGCGCGCCACCCAGATCTTCGCCGGGTGGGCCGCCAGCGCTCCACCCAGATACGGTTCCACGACATACGCATACCGCCAGGCCAGCCAAGTACCGCCGAGCCATGCGATCAGGGAGATTGCCTCCCGCAGGAAACCACGAAAAAAGCCCAGCAGCATCGAGACGACCAGGACGGCGAGAATCAGATAATCAGCACCATTCATCCGGTAGTCCTGCTGTAGGGTCTGGCGGAATTCGGGGCTCGGCTCGAGACCCCACGAATTCTAGCAGACTCGTCGCGCGCTTCGGCTGTGGGCAGGATCGATTCTGCGAACAATGTCCTGCTCCGCGAGCCTGCATCCGCGTACAGCGAAGTGGCGGCGGGTACCGGGTAGTGGAATGCCTGACCGCCTCGGGCACGGGGACGCGGGGCGCCTCCCCTATCCGTTGGCGACGACGGTTGCAGCCGTCCCCTCTCGCTTGAGCTTCTGCACGATGGCATCAGCCTCGGTTCGCTCGCGCATCGGCCCGACTCGAACGCGATACAGCGTCTGCGCACCCGGCTTGAACGGGACAACGAAACTGGCATAACCCCGGCGCTTGAGGTCCTGGCTCAACCTGTCCGCCGTGTCCTGCCTGGCGAAGCTGCCGATCTGCACCACCCAGGGCAGGTTCTGCCCACCCGAGGGTCGCACCGTGGCAGCAGCCTCCGGCACAGGTGCCGGGGTCGAAGCCGGCGGTGCCTTGACGGGTGCCACCGACCGCTCGGCCGGAGTCGGCTCCGTCGAGGCAACGACAGCCGGCACGTTGGCGAGCGGTACCGCCGTAGCGGGCGCGACGGCAGGCACGTTGGGCTGCTGCTCAACCTCTGGCGGCGGCACTGGAGTCTCTTCGACGGCCGCGGTGTTCCCTGCCTCGAACGGCACCGCCTCGTTGGCGCCGGATCGAGCCCGCTCACCAAGATCGATCGTGTAGGTCCTGACTCCGCCTTCTTCCGCAGTCCGCGCAGCACCGGCGGGTGCGGCATCGCTGCCCGAAGGACCCGACAGCATTTCCGGGATGAGGATGACGGCCACCGCCACCAGCACGGCTGCACCCACAAGACGCTCTTTCAAATGCGTGTCCACTGCGGGCAAGTATATAGCGATGGCACGAGAGGATCAGAGGGGCATCGAAACGGCCGCATGCCAATCGCGGGCCGGACCGACAGTGTGGAACGAACCGAATACCAGGACGCGGTCACCCGGCCGGACCAGGGAATTCGCGATTTCACAGGCACCGACGACATCCGGGGCGCTGCTGTGCACGGTGACCCCTGCTTGCCCGAACCGCTCCTGCATCGATTCCAGGCTGGCGGCACGCGGCCCCTCGAGACCGGCGAGGATCCAGATGGCGACCTGAACCTTGATCTCGGCCGCGATCGCCGCGATGTCCTTGTCGCCCAGGATGCCGCACACGGCAATCGTCCTGCCACTGACGGGTAGCATTGCCAGGTTCTCGGCCAGGACGCGCGCCGCATCAGGGTTATGCGCGACGTCGAAGATCCAGGGCACGCGGCCCGGCCGTACTTCAAATCGGCCGGCCAGACGAACCTGCCGCAAGCCGACTTCAATCGCTTGCCGTGATACCGGCAGTCGCGACCCGAGCGTCTTCAGGACGGCGATCACCGCAGCCGCGTTCGCATACTGGATCGAGCCGGGCAGCGCCGGACGCGGCAGTGCCTCGATGGACTCGGGTCCCTGCGACCAGGTCCAGCCCGACTCCGTTGCCTCAAACCGGAAGTCGCGCCCCAGCCGCTTGAGCGGGACGCCCAACGAATCGGCCACGGCCTGGATGGACTCGGGCATGTCGCCGCTGCCGAAAACAGCCGGCCGGCCGGCCCTCAGGATGCCGGCCTTCTCGAGTCCGATCGCCTCGGTCGTGTGCCCCAGCCAGTCGCAGTGGTCGAGGCCGATGGAAGTGATGAGCGCAACGTCGGCATCGACCGCGTTCACCGCATCGAGCCGCCCGCCCATGCCCACCTCGAGGACCGCACAGTCAATGCCGGCCGTATCGAAAATCAGCAGCGCGGCCAGTGTATTGAACTCGAAGAACGTCAGGCTCTCGCCCGCGCGGACAGCCTCGATGCGCTCGAAGGCCGCAACCAGCGATGCGTCCGACGCCTCGACGCCCGCCACGCGAATGCGCTCGTTGTAGCGGGTGAGGTGGGGTGACGTGAAGGCACCGACACGATAGCCGGCAGCGGTGAGCACGCTCTCGAGCAGCGCGACGCAGGATCCTTTGCCGTTGGTGCCCGCAACCGTGATCACCGGATGGCGCGCAGCCTGCACACCGAGGCGTGCCAGCACGCGTCGCACGCGATCCAGGCCGAGGTCGATCGCCTGGGGATGCAGGGTTTCCTGCCAGCGAAGCCAGTCGGCCAGGCGGGTATGCTGCATGGGTGCTACGCCGACAGGCTGGGCGACGGCTCCACGCACCGTACGCGTCAGACTTCGGCTTCCTTGAGTCCTGCGGCTTCCGGGGCCGGCTTGCCCATGAACATGTACAACAGGCTGGCAATCCGGTCACGCATGTCGCGCCGGTCCAGGATCATGTCGATCGCGCCGTGCTCCAGCAGGAATTCACTGCGCTGGAAGCCTTCGGGCAACGTCTCGCGCACGGTCTGCTGGATCACGCGCGGCCCTGCGAAGCCGATCAGCGCCTTGGGTTCGCCGATGTTGATGTCGCCAAGCATGGCGAGGCTGGCGGAGACACCCCCGGTCGTCGGGTCCGTCAGCACCGAGATATACGGGAGCCCGGCTGCAGCCAGGCGAGAGAGCGCAGCGCTGGTCTTGGCCATCTGCAGCAACGAGTACAGGGCCTCCTGCATGCGGGCGCCGCCACTGGCGGAGAAGCAGATCAGCGGTGTGCGGTGCGCCAGGCAGTGGTCCACCGCGCGCACGAAACGCTCGCCGACGACCGAGCCCATGGAGCCCCCCAGGAAGCGGAACTCGAAGGCGCACGCAACGACCTCAAGACCCTTCAGCTTGCCGGCCATCACGATCAGCGCGTCCTTTTCCTCGGTGCTCTTCTGGGCCTGGGCAAGCCGGTCGCGATAGCGCTTGGAATCGCGGAACCGCAACGGATCCTCCGGCTCGATCTCGGCTGCCAGCTCCTCCCAGGACTCCTCGTCGAGGAAATACTCGAGGCGCTCACGGCCGCCAATGCGCATGTGGTGGGAGCACTTGGGACAGACGTGCAGGTTGCGCTCGAGCTCGGCGCGGTAAAGCACCGCATCGCAGGCAGTGCACTTCATCCAGAGGCCTTCCGGCACCGACCGGGTGCGGCGCTCTGTCTTGATCCTCGACGGGATGATTTTTTCGAACCAGGTCATGCTTCTCTCAAAGGCCCAAACAGGAAACAGGTTGCATCTATACCGCCTAACCGCGACGGGCGGCAAGTGTACTGGTTGCCGGTTGCGGCGGCGCGGGCAGCGTGTATTCCGCAGGGTACCGGACCCCGACGAGGTAAAGCCCCTGCGGCGGGGCGGTCACCCCTCCGAGCCTGCGATCCCTGGCCTCGAGGACTTCCCCCACCCAGTCGCCCGCACGCTTGCCCCGGCCAACGGCGATCAGCACGCCGGCGATATTGCGCACCATGTGATGGAGAAAGGCGTTCGCGGTCACATCGATGGTCAGCAGGGAGCCATGCCGCTCTACGCTGATCGACTCAAGGCGACGGATGGGGGTGTGGGACTGGCATTCGGCGGCCCGGAAGGACGAGAAGTCGTGGACGCCGACAAGCGCCTGGGCCGCCCCCTGCATCAGCCCGGCATCAAGCGGCTCCCGCAGCCAGCAGGCGCGGTCACGGTCCAGTGACGGACGCGCGGCCGTATTGCGGATGACATAGCGGTAACTGCGAGCCTCCGCGCTGAATCGCGCATGGAATTCGGGCGGGACCTGCTCGGCCCACAAAAGGCTGACATCGGGCCGCAACAGCGAATTGGCGCCCAGGACCCAGGCTCGGCCGGTACGCGCAGCGGTCGTATCGAAATGTGCCACCTGGTAAGTAGCATGCACACCGGCGTCGGTGCGGCCGGCTGCCGTAACTGCAACCGCATGGTCTGCGACGCTGGAGAGCGCCGACTCCACGGCCGACTGGACGCCCGTCGCATGCGACTGCGCCTGCCAGCCCGAAAATGCGGTGCCGTCATACTCGATGCCGAGGGCAATGCGGGCCATGGAAAAGGGGGAGCCTGATCGATTTGGACGTGCCGGCAAGGAAACGGCGAAAGAGCGGGCCGCTCTCTCGCCGTCCGTGGCAACTGTACCGGATGAGGCCTGGACGCCGTCTAGCGGATCGAGTCCAGCAGCCGCTCGGCTTCCTGCTTCTGGCTGCTGCTGCCTTCCTGCAGCACTTCCTCGAGGATGCTGCGGGCACCGTCCGGATCCCCCATGTCCATGTAGGCACGGGCCAGGTCAAGCTTGGTGCCCACTTCGCTCATGGTCACCGGCTCGAGCTCCGGCATGTCCATCATGGAAGTCACGGACTCGGTCTTGGTCGGTTCGCGATCCGTCTCCTCGGCAAAGCCACCGACGTCAAGGTCGAGGCTGACCTCGTCTAGTCGCTCGACCTCGGCAGTCCTGCCGGCGCCGAAGACGTCGTCCGAGAAATCGTCGACGAGCGCTGCTGGCCTGTCAGTGCGCTTGACGGTATCGCCGACCTGCCCCGCATCCAGCTCTCCAGACAACGAATCGAGGTCGAAGTCCACTGCCTTCATCCGGGCAGTCGCGCCAATGTCTGCGCGGGGGCGCTCCACGGTGTCCCCTTCCGATTCGGGCAATACGACCGTCCCCGTCCCCTCGCCGAAACCCGAGGGCCGCGGCGACTCGACCGTGCGCTCGTAACTGCCGATGAAGGAATGGTCGGCAAGACGCGTCGCATCGTCATCGATGTTCTGCCCGAGGTCGAAGCCACCGAGAGGCCGCTCACCCGTCTGCTCCGATCCTTCGGTGTCGAGCGGCGAACCCGTCTCCTCGAACGAACTGACGTCGAGCCCCAGGTCGTCCAGCGACAGTTCTGCCGTCTGGTCCACGCCGGGCGCAAGCCTCGTGATGGCTTGCGTGTCGATCCGCTCGCGAATGGTCTGCGACGCACGATCTGCCAGGTACGGCGATTCGATGGTCGGCGTCTCCTGCGTGCGGGCGTTGGCGTCGATCTCGCGCGTGGGCTCGTCATCCGCGCCACGACGCGGTTCGTCGAGCAGGAAGTCGATGCCTGAATCGCTGGTCGAGCGCGTCGCCTTGTCCTCGTCGCCACCGGCAAACTCCATGTCGAGCTTGC
>CAIUGU010000054.1 GCA_903898785.1 uncultured Pseudomonadota bacterium
GAGATGTTGCCGCCGCCGTCCTGGTAGGCGAGCTGGCCGTAGCCGATGACCTTGAGCGACTTCACGCCCATCACCTTGTCCTTGCCCCCTAAGGCAGCCACCGCCTGGTTCACGGCATCCCGCTCGGCCGTCTGGGCATGGCCCACGCCCGCAACGCCCGCGAAAGCCAGGCAACCGAGCAGCAATCCTGTCCAGCGCTTCATCATCAACCCCCTGTCCTGATTCGATTTCGTCGCGGGCGACGGCCCCTGAAAGTTACACTGCAACAAGCACTGACGCTTGTCCACCGTTTCAGGGTCGGGTCGCCCGCGATCGCGGCTCGCCCGTCTGGATCGATGCGGCAGTGACCGGCGATGCAGGTCCAGCGATGCGGTGAGGATCGTCGCCGCCTGCGCGTATTAGCTCACTGGAGGCTCGCGCCGCTGGCTGCGGGAGCCGGGTACGCGGCAAGACGGGCTCTGGCGTTGTTGGCTTGTGGCAATGCAGCACGGTGACGTAGCGAGGAGCTCGGCGGAACTTGTCCGTGCTGCTGCCGGTCCGTCGGGCATCCCGTGAAGCGGGGGCATGGCGGGACCGGCTGCTCGATATTCAAGATGGCGGAAGGATCGTTGTGGGAGCATGCGCTCCCTCGTGCAATCCCGGGGCCGGGCTGCTGTCGGCTCGTGCAGCGTGTGCTCCGGGTGTCCAGATCATTCAAAGATGAGGTGGTGGTTGTGATGTCAATTCTTCGTCGGTTAGCGGTGATCATGGCCTGCACGGCCGTGATGAGTGGCGCGAGCTTCGCGCAGGGGCGACCGGGCAGCCTGAACGCACGCATGGTCGACCCGAACGGCGCCGTGATCACGAACCTGGAATCGGTGACCGTGACGATGACCCACAAGGCGACGGGCGAAGTGAAGTCGTTGCCCCTGCCGGCCTCCGGCGCCTTTTCGATCGCGGGCCTCGCGGCCGGCGACTACGACCTCGTCATCCCGATCGGGTGCTGCATGTACACCCGTTACGAACAGCAGGGCATCAAGATCGAAGCCGGCAAGGAAACGAAGCTCGACCTGCCCATCTCGTGGGGCATGAACCTCGGCACCATCGGCGACGATCCTGTACAGCTCGCCAACGATATGCGCGCCACCGTCGGCGATGTGTCGGGCCCGACTCCCCGCATGCCCGATGGCAAGGTGGACTTCAGCGGGTTCTGGGCGAACTTCCCTGCACCCCCGGGACAGGGTCCGAGGCTCCCCCCGATGCAGCCCTGGGCTGCCGAGATGCAGCAGCAGCTGCAGAAGCTGAACACGCAGAATGCGGGCGCCTACTGCCTGCCGCAGCATGCGATCCCCATCGCGATGTCGTTCCCGTACAAGGTGTACCAGACGAAGGACGCGCTGGTCTCGCTCACCGAATTCGTGACGCCCGGCTGGCGCCAGGTGTTCATGGACGGCCGTCCCCATCCGCCGGCTGATGAGTGGAATCCGGCCTGGCTCGGCCACTCCATCGGTCGATGGGAGGGCGACACGCTCGTCATCGATACTGTTGGCTACAATGAAATCACCCCCGGATTCGCGGTTCATACCGAGAAGCTGCATGTGGTCGAGCGGTGGCGTCGCCCGAACCTGGGGCGCCTCGAAGTCGAGGTCACGGCGACGGATCCGGACGCGTGGACCGGAGAACACAAGTTCAGCTTTGCGGCCAGCCTGATCCCTAACCAGGAAGTGCTCGAGTTCATCTGCGCCGAGAACAACCAGGACGTGAACCACTGGAGCACGGACCGCGCCTGGAGAGGCCGTCCCTGATCGAGGGAATGGATTCGACCCGCGGAGCGGAATGCCGCGGGTGCAAGCAGACAAGGCCGGGTATCGCGCTGGCGATGCCCGGCCTTTGCGTTGACGGCGGTCTGCCTTATCGTGCGAGTGCGGCCTGCGGGGCGGTCTTGAGCCGGGTAGCCGTGTTGCGAGAACGATTCAAAGAGGGGGGGGTTGTGAAGTCATTGAACCGCCTGATTGCGGTCGCCGCGACCTGCATGGTCGCCTTCGCCGGTGTGGCTGCTGCGCAGGGCGCGGCCGGAAGCCTCAAGGCCAGGCTGGTCGATCCCAACGGCGCGGTGATCACGAATCTCGAGTCGGTGGTCGTGACGATGACCCACAAGACGACGGGCGAGGTGAAGTCCTTGCCGTTGCCTGCGTCCGGCGAATTCACGATCACGGGTCTCGCTCCCGGTGCCTATGACCTGCTGGTGCCGATTGCGCAGCCGATGTTCCAACCCTACGAGCAGCAAGGCGTGACGATCACGGCCGGCAAGGAGACGAAGCTCGAACTGCCGGTGGCGTGGGGCATGAACCTCGGCACCATCGGCGACGATCCGGTGCAGCTCGCCAACGACATGCGCGCCACCGCCGGCATCGTGACCGGGCCCACGCCCCGCATGCCCGACGGCAAGGTTGATTTTGGCGGGTTCTGGGCCAACATCTCCGCAGGGCGCGGCGCAGGTCCGCGTCTGCCGCCGATGCAGCCCTGGGCGGCGGAAATGAACCAGCAGCTGCAGAAAGTGAACACGCAGAATGCGGGTGCCTACTGCCTGCCGCAGTATGCGGTGCCCATCACCGGTTCGTTTCCATACAAGGTTTACCAGACGAAGGATGCGCTCGTGTCGATCACCGAGTTCTTCACGCCCGGCTGGCGCCAGGTATTCATGGATGGCCGTCCCCATCCGCCTGCCGACGAGTGGAACCCGGCGTGGCACGGTCATTCGATCGGTCGCTGGGAAGGCGATACGCTCGTGATCGATACGGTCGGCTTCAATGAACTTGTCGCGGGCTTCGGCGTGCACTCGGAGAAGCTCCATGTGGTCGAGAGGTGGCGCCGTCCGAACCTCGGCCGCCTCGAAGTCGAGATCACGGCCACCGATCCGGAAGCATGGACCGGCGAGTACAAGTTCAACATCGCGGCCAGCCTGATCCCGAACCAGGAAGTGCTCGAGTTCATCTGTGCCGAGAACAACCAGGACGTGAATCACTGGATCACGGACCGCGCCTGGAGGGGCCGCCCGTAAGGGGCTACCTGAGCACGGACCCATGGCTCCCGAACCGAAGCCGGACGCCGACCCCGCCAGCACGGCCTTCATTGCCGATCTGCGGCCGGCGCTCGTTGCCTACTTCCAGCGACGCTGCGGCAACGCCGCCGAAGCCGAGGACCTGGCCCAGGACGTGATCCTGCGGGCGCTGTCGCATGCCGAATGGACCTCCGCCGAAGAGGCGCGGGGTTACATATTCCGCATCGCGCTCAACCGTTGGCGGGACCGTGGCCGTCGGAAGTTGACGCATGGCACGGAAATCGACTGGGATGACGAGAACGCGCTGGCTGTCCGTGAGGAAATCTCGCCCGAGCGCGTATTAAGCAGTCAGGAACAGCTGCGCCGGATTGCCTCCGCCCTCCAGGAACTGGAGGCGCGGACCCGGGACGTCTTTGTCCTTTGCCGGCTTGAACAGATGAAGCAGAAGGAGATCGCCGGGCTGCTCGGCATCTCCGTCAGCGCAGTGGAAAAGCACCTCGTGAAGGCCCTGGCCCACGTGGCGCGACGGATGGAGAAAGATGGCCTCAACTGACAATACCGAAGCCGCGGAGATGCTGTCCAGCCTGGAAGAACGGGCGGCGGCTGCGGTCCTGCGCCGGCAGACCGGCGAATGGACCGTGGAAGACCAGCGGCTGCTGGACGAGGCATTGGGAGAGCCTGCTTTTGCGGAAGCCTATGCGAAGGCGGGCGA
>CAIUGU010000055.1 GCA_903898785.1 uncultured Pseudomonadota bacterium
CGCGTTGCGTCTCCAATCCTCTGCTGCGAGGCATCGGACCGCAGGCAATATCGGGAATATTGACAAGGTCCGTAACGACGCAGCAGAGGATTAGAGGCGCAACCCATTAAACGACTATTTATTCCTTGATCGGGACGGGATCCATTTCGAGCAGGGCAGTGTTGCTCCTCCCTTATGTACATTCAGTACACTGCGGTCGTCGCGCCTCGCCCTGCTCGAAATGGCTCGCCGTCGCGAGCGCGTATAGGTTAGTCAGAGGTTCCTAGGCCACGAGGAGTCCCGCTTGAAGGATCGATTCGACTGTTCCAAATGTCCCGGCTACTGCTGCAGCCATCCACGCATTGAAGTGACCGAGAACGACATCAAGCGGCTGGCGAAGCATTTCGGGCTGTCCGCCGCTGCTGCAAAGAAGAAATTCACGTACCACTTCAAGACCAAGGATGCCGACGAGCAGATCCTGAGGCACCACAAGGACCACGTGTACGCGACGATCTGCCGGTTCTTCGACCGCGACGAGCGGCGGTGCACGGTGTACGAGGCGCGCCCGGCCGTGTGCCGCAAGTACCCGTACGGCAACAAATGCGGCTACTACGACTTCCTCAAGTTCGAGCGCGAACACCAGGACGACCCGGAGTTCATTCCGAGCGCGTGACGGGCTCAGCAGGGTGATGCAAATCCCTTGCACACCTTGATGCTCCGGGCCACGGATGTCCCGGCGATATTGACCCGTTCCAACTCGTTGATGTCGGGATGCAGTGAAAACCACGCTTTTCGCTGCATCCGGATGCAAAAGTCACGGACAGACTTTCGCATCAAGATATCAGTCGTCCTGCAGGTCCTGTCCGGGGAACAGCACGTCGCTGAAGCCGAACCTGGACAGGTCGCGGATGCGCATGGGGTACAGCTTGCCCAGCAGGTGGTCGACTTCATGCTGCACGACGATCGCATGGAAGCCTTCCACGGTCCGGTCAATCACGCCGCCGTCCCGGTCGCGTCCCTGGTAACGGATCTTCGTGTAGCGCGGGACGAGCCCGCGCATGCCGGGGACTGACAGGCACCCCTCCCAGCCTTCCTGCTGTTCATCCGTGAGGGGGGTGAGTACGGGGTTGATGAGTTCCGTGAACGCAACTTCCTCGGCATCGGGGTAGCGCGGATTCTTCCCCACGCCGAAGATCACCACCTGCAGCGACACGCCGATCTGCGGTGCCGCTATGCCGGCGCCGTTCTCGGCCGCCATCGTGTCCATCATGTCGGCGAGCAGTTCGGCGAGTTCGGGCGTCCCGAATTCGGTCACCGGCGCCGCGACTTGCAGCAGCACGGGATCACCCATCTTGCGTACCGGGCGGACAGCCATGCGTCGATCCTGAAAAGGGGGAAGGCCTGCATTCTGACATGAGTCGGCCAGGACCCGGGCACCGGCCCGCGCGCGTCTCGTGCGACGGCGGGGGTTCCCGTAGAATCCGGCCCTCTCTCAAGGCGACGGAGATCCCTTGGCCGACCCGACCTCAGCAAGCGGCGCTCCCGAATTCCATGTCCTCGTACTGGCCGCCGGGGCATCTACCCGGCTTGGGAGCCCGAAGCAGCTCGCGCGCGTCCGGGGTCGACCCGCGCTGCAGATCGTGGTCGAGACGGCGGCCGCCGTGGCAGGCCAGTCGGTCACCGTCGTCGTCGGCGCCCATGCAGCCGAGATCATGCCGATGCTGGCCCGCAAAGGCGTCAGCACGGCGGTCAACCGGCGCTGGGACGAAGGGCTCGGTACCTCGCTGCGTGCCGGCATTGCCGCGTTGCCGTCCGCGTGCCAGGCGGTGCTGGTGCTGCTCGGCGACCAGGTCGCCGTGACGCCGGATGACTTGAGGCGGCTCGCTGCCGCATGGAAAGGGCAAGAGGGCGTCATCGCTGCCGCGGTGTACCAGGGCCGGCCCGGCGTGCCGGCGATTTTCCCGCGCTGGTGCTTTGCGGAGCTGTCGCAGATCAAGGGCGACCAAGGCGCGAAGCATGTGCTTGGGCGGCATGCGTCGCGGCTGGTGCAGGTACCGATGCCGAACGCGTCAGTGGATCTCGATACCCCGGAAGACCTCGCCCGACTGAACGCAGTGCAGGGACCGGACAAGGAAATTGGGGACATTCCTAATTTCCCAGGCGCAGGTAAGGAGAAATTAGGAATGTCCCCAATTTCCGGTCCGGATCCCGAGCCGCCGCATGGCGGACGCGACTGGAGCGAGGCAACCTGGCTGCTCCCTGCGGGATTGGAACTGGTCGACGACGAAGCGGAAGACGATACCCATGCTGCACATCATCGGCCGGAGTAACTCCGGCAACGTCCAGAAAGTGCTGTGGGCCTGCGAGGAGCTCTCGCTGCCCTACACGCGCGAGGATCGCGGCGGCCAGCATGGCGGCAACGACGATCCCCACTATCTCAGGATGAACCCGAACGGCCTCGTGCCCACGGTCATCGACGGCGATGCGGTGATCTGGGAATCCAACACGATCCTGCGCTATCTGGCCTGCAAGTACGGCGCGGAAACGCTCTGGGAGCCGGACCCGGCGAAGCGCACCCTCGGCGAACGCTGGATGGACTGGCAGCTCGCCGTGCTGGCGCCGGCCCATCGCGTGCTGTTCTACCAGCTCATCCGCACGCCGGAGGACAAGCGCGACCAGGCGGCGATCGCCAAGTCGCGCGACATGATGTCCACGGCGATGCAGCTGTTCGATCAAGGCATTCCCGACTCGACTTATCTTGGCGGCGAGCGCTTTACCGTCGCCGACATCGCGCTCGGCATCTTCGTGCATCGCTGGTTTGCGCTGCCCATTTTCCGCGAACCGTTCCCCAAGGCACAGCGCTGGTACCGCGCCATCGCCGAGCGGCCGGGGTTCAGGAAGTACGTCGACGTGGGATTGAGCTGACGCCACCATGGGCTCGCTCACTCCACAGGACCTGAAGCGCTATCAGCGACACCTTGTCCTGCCCGAGGTGGGTGAGCAGGGGCAGCAGAAGCTGAAGGCCGCGCGCGTGCTGATTGTCGGTGCGGGCGGGCTGGGTTCGCCGTCGGCGTTGTATCTCGCGGCGTCGGGCGTCGGCACGCTGGGGCTGGTCGACCTCGATACCGTCGATGTGACCAACCTGCAGCGGCAGGTGCTGTACTCCACGGCTGATATCGGCCGTGGCAAGACACAGGCGGCACGTGAGCGGCTGATCGCGCTCAATCCGGATCTGCGCATCGTCGAGCATGCAGTCGAGCTCGGGCCCGACAACGTCATGGAAATCTTCCGTCAGTACGACATCGTGCTGGACGGCACCGATCGCATCGGCACGCGCTATCTCGTCAACGATGCCTGCGTGCTGCTTGCCAAGCCGCTGGTGTCGGCTGCCATTCATCGCTTTGAAGGCCAGGCGATGACCTACGTGCCGGGCAAGGGACCGTGTTATCGCTGCCTCTTTCCCGAGCCGTCGACGGAGATTCCCAACTGCGCGACCGCGGGCGTGCTCGGCGTGCTGCCGGGCGTGCTCGGCACGCTGCAGGCGACCGAGGCCATCAAGCTGATCATCGGCATCGGCTTGCCGCTTGTTGGCCGCCTGCTGACGTACGATGCGCTTGATCTTTCCTTCCGTGAATTCGCCTTCAAGCGGCGCCCGGACTGCGCGGTCTGCGGCGACGCTCCGACGATCAAGGCGCCGAGCGATGTGGATCGTCCCGCCGGCGTGGTTCGCAGCGTCTCGCCACGAGAGCTGCAAACACTGCTGCGCGAGACGGTGCGTCCGTTCACCCTGGTCGACGTGCGCGACCCGCAGGAATTCGAGAGCGGCCATCTGCCGGGCGCACTCAACATCCCGGTGAATGAGCTTGAACGCCGGCTGGACGAGATCCTGAGCCGCGGGAACGTGGTCTTCGTGTGCCTGAGCGGCAAGCGCAGCCAGGCAGCGTGTGCGATGGCGTTGCGCGCTGGCCTGCGCGAGCCCGGACACCTCGAAGGCGGTATGCTCGCGTGGCAGGACGTGAAGGGAGACGGCTGAGAGCCGTCCCGAGTCGGCAACTTAAAGAGTAGACGGGGGAACTGAATTGGGTGAACGGGAGCGCATTTCACGTCGTCGGCTGCTGCAGCTTGGCGCTGCCAGTCCCCTACTGCTCAATCTGGCGGCGTCGGAACGGACGCTCGCCGCACAGCCCGTCCGTCCGCCCAACGTCATCTACATCATGGCGGACGACCTCGGTTATGCAGACTTGAGCTGCTACGGCCGCCGCGAGTACCGCACACCCAACATCGACTCGCTGGCGGCGGAGGGTCTGAAGATGACCCAGGGCTACTCGAACTCGCCGGTATGCTCGGCGACGCGCTTCGCCTTGATCAGTGGCCGTTATCAGTATCGACTTCCGGGGGGCCTCAACGAGCCGATCGCCGGCGAGGCGGCGGCGGTGGACGGGTTTCCGGGAGACCATCCGAGCCTGCCGTCGCTTTTCAGGCGGCTGGGCTACCAGACGGCGCTGGTTGGCAAGTGGCACCTCGGCAACATGCCGAAGTTCAGCCCGCTCAAGAGCGGGTACGACCGTTTCTTCGGCATCCCGGATGGCGGCGCGGACTACTTCACCCACGAATCGACGGAAGCGAAGGTGAAGGGCCAGTCGAGCCTGATGGAAGGCGAGAAGCTGATTTCCCGCGAAGGCTACCTGACGGACCTCCTCGGGCGCCGAGCCGTCGATGACATCGAGGAGTTCTCGGCAAGCGGTCGGCCCTTCTTCATGAGCCTGCACTTCAATGCGCCGCACTGGCCCTGGGAGAAGCCTGACGCCAGCGGCCGGGAAGTCGCGGCGACGATCAAGAACCTGAGGCACTACGACGGCGGCGACCAGGCGACCTATGCGGCGATGGTCCAGAACCTCGACCTCAATGTCGGCAAGGTGCTCAGGGCGCTCGAGCGGGCAGGCGTCGCCGACAACACCATCGTGGTCTTCACGAGCGACAACGGGGGTGAACGGTTCTCGGACAACTGGCCCTTCTCTGGCATGAAGAACGAGTTGCTCGAGGGCGGCATGCGCGTGCCCGTGCTCGTCAAGTGGCCTAACCGGATTGCGGCAGGTTCCGTGAGCGAACAGGTGATCATCTCGATGGACTGGCTGCCGACCCTTCTGGCCGCCGCCGGAGGGCAGCCGGATCCAGCGTACCCCTCTGATGGGGAGAACCTGCTGCCGGTGCTGCTGGGCACGGCGCAGGAGCACCCCAGGAAGCTGTTCTGGAAATATCACCGGCGTGACCAGAATGCCGTCCGTGACGGCAAGTGGAAGTATCTCAAGATCGACGGCAATGAATTCCTGTTCGATGTCGTTGCGGATCCCCGCGAGCGCGGCAATCTCAAGCAGGTCCAGCCTCAGGTATTCGCGCAACTCAAGGCGGACTTCGCGAAATGGAACGCAGGCATGCTGCCGTACACCGACAAGCACTTTTCCTATGAGCTCAAGGGTGGCGACCGGCTGGCGGAGTAGTGGACGGCAAGTCCGCCGGTCAAGGGCCATCGACCGCGACAGGCCGGGGCATGCCATGCGGATGAATATCCTGACTCTCCATCGATACTGCATCGGGGCGCTCGGCGCCGTGGCCTTGTCTGCCCAGGCTGCGGAAGCGCCTTGTAGTGCACTCGCCAGCATCGCGTTGCCTGCTACGCAGATCACGAGTGCTGCGCTCGTTCCAGCCGGGTCGTTCGCGCCTGCGGCTGCGCCGGCTCCCGCCAATCCCACGCCGCAGGCGGTGAGGCAGGCGCAGGAACGCGTCGAGTTGTTCCGCAGTTTGCCGGCGTTTTGCAGAGTCACTGCGCGCGTGACGACCAGCGCTTCATCCAGCATCACCGTCGAGGCATGGCTGCCGCAGGCCGACTGGAACGGCAAGTTCCTGGTCAACGGCTACGCGTTCTATGGCAACAAGCTGAATCCCGTGCCGCTCGCGACGGTGCTTCGCCAGGGTTACGCAACGGCCACCACCGACAACGGCCTGCCTGAGTCGGCCACCATCTTCGACGGCAGTTCCCTGCGCGGCCAGCCCGAAAGAGTCACCGACTGGGGCGAGCGCGCCTGGCACGAGACCGTTGTCAGATCGAAGTCACTGATGACGGCGTACTACGGGAGGCCTGCTACCCATTCCTATTTCAACGGCGCGGGCGGGGCAGGAAGGCAAGGACTCAAGGCGGTCCAGCGCTATCCGGAGGACTTCGACGGCGTCGTCGTGGGTGGCGTCGCAGCGGACTCGAGCCACTTCGCACTCGCCAACCTGTGGGCATGGCTGGCCGTGCAGAGACTGGCAGGCGGGGAGTTCCCCGAAGCGAAGCTACCGCTGTTGCATCGGGCCGCCGTCAGCACCTGTGATGCCAATGACGGGGTCAGTGACGGGCTCATCAGCGACCCGGAACACTGCCGCTTCGATCCGGCCAGCGTGCAATGCAGGGCAGGCGATGGGGCCGATTGCCTCACTGCAGGACAAGTGGCCGCAGCCAGGCAGATCTACGCGTCACCGACGCATGCGCGCACGGGCCGTCGGCTGTTCGGACCGTTGCTGCCGGGAAGCGAGCTCGGATGGACGGGCGTCGTGGGCAAGCAGCCGAATGGTTATGCAGTCGAATTCTTCCGCTCCATTGCATTCCAGGATCCGGACTGGGACCCACGCTCCCTCAACTTCGATATCGATGTGGAGAGGGCTGAAGCCGTGCCCGCCGCAGTGAATGCAGTTGATCCGGATCTCTCACGTTACTTCGCTCGCGGAGGCAAGCTGCTGATGTACGGCGGTTGGGGCGACACCGCCATCAATCCCGGTGCCGAGACGGACTACTACCGCAGTGTCGTCGGTCGCCTGGGCGAGGGCGCGGCGAACAAGAGCCTGCGACTCTACATGCTGCCTATGATGGGGCACTTCCTCGGCGGAACAGCCGAGTACGCGTACCAGCTCAACACCCAGGACGTGATGGAGGCATGGGTGGAACGTGGCACGGTGCCTCAATCGCTCACGGCGTCGTTGCGTGTGTCGCAGAGCTCGCCCGAAAACCGCGAGGTCTTGCTCTGTCCGTATCCCCGCATCGCGTTCTACAAGGGCAAGGCCGGCGCCAACCCGCTGCTCAAGCCCGGCGAGTTTGAATGTCGAACCTCGCGCTGAAGCTGCACGTCCGGCAACAGGTCATATGCACCGGCAGCGGACGTGAAAGCCGATCTCGATGTCCGCGCCAGCGGAAGCAGCAAGACACAAAGCAGTGGAGAACAAGATGACCGGGACGCTCGCAACGGAAACCATCGAAGAAGCGGCTGCGGCGCTGTCTCGACGCGCTCTCTTGCTGGGTGCCGCAACAGCCGGGACGCTGCTGGTCCTCGCCGGCGCCGACGCAGCCGTGCCCGCGCAGACTGCGCCCGCCGTGCCGCGTGTAACCACGAGGAATGCCGGCCGGCGCTTTCGGGCGTATGTGCAGTCGGCGGGTCAGTCCAATCTCGAAACGTTGAGGCTGCTGCCGATCCAGCCGCGGCAGGTCGTGATCCGCACTGAAGCCTATGCGCCTTGCTACACCCAGGTGAGTCAGGGCGGCGACCTGCTGCCGCCGCTCACCGGCGGCATCTTCGGAACGCTCCCGCCCGAGCTGGGTGGGCCGCTACCGGGAAGCGCACCGCCTGCGAACGCGCCCAGTCCGAACATCGAAGGCCACCTCGGCGTCGGCATCGTCGAGGAAGTAGGGCCGCAGGTACAGCGGCTGCAGCCAGGCGATCGCGTCATCGTCGGCGTCACGTCCCACTGCGGCAACTGCTACATGTGCCTGCAGGACCGGCCCGATCAGTGCCTGATGACGTTCGGCGCCGCGTTCGCACCGATTGCAGAGCGTCTCGACGGCACGCCGATCGGTGCGGCCCTCGGCATCGGCGGTGCCAGCGAGTTGATGGTCACTGACGAGGAATACTGTGTCCCCGTCTTCAGCAGCCTGTCGCCAGCCGAGTTGTCGCTGCTGGGTGATACGGCGGCGACAGGGTTCGCGGCGCCCCTGTCCCTGATGCACGTGCAGGCAGGCTCTGACGTGGTCATTCTGGGTGCCGGAGCCATTGGCCTTGCAGCCATCCAGGCGGCCAAGCTGGTCGGCGCGGCGCAGATCATCGTCTCCGAGCCGGTGAGCCATCGGCGCGAGCGAGCATTGAAGCTGGGCGCGACGACCGTGCTCGATCCGAATGCGCTCGGCAACGGACTCGTAGAACGAGTGCACGAGTTGACGAAGGGACCGACGGAGCGTGTCTTTGCAGGCGGCCGTCGCTCGAATCCGGGTCCGCGGGAGAATCGCGGCGCCGACTTCGTGATTGAAGCCGTCGGCGTGTGCACGCGGCGCCCGAAAGTGGAGATGCCACCCGATCCGAGCGGCATCCTGCCGATGCAGCAGGCGTTCGAGATGGCACGGCGCGCCGGCAGCGTGATGTTCCTGGGCTTCGGCATGCACGGCAATGTGTCGTTCAACGCCAATCGCTTCGCGAACCAGGGACGGATCCTGTATTCGGGACAGCAGGGCGGACTGGCCTTCAAGCGAGACATCCCGCGGTTCATCAAGCTCGTCGAGGCCGGCAAGCTCGACCTCAAGTCACTGATCACGGCGACATTCACGCTGGAACAATACGGCGACGCGCTGCAGTACCTCGTCGATCGCACGGGAGTTTGCCCGGTGGTGCAGTTCGCTTGACGAGACCGCAACCGACGCATCGCCCCGGGGAGAAACCCCTCACCCGCACGTCGTGCGACCTCTCCCCGAGGAGAGGTGTCCCTCGCCCTCTCCTGGAGGAGAGGGAAACGGAGTGGGTGAGGTGTAGTGCTTCCCTCTCC
>CAIUGU010000056.1 GCA_903898785.1 uncultured Pseudomonadota bacterium
CGCTAGACGAAGCGTACGCCGAAGCGATGGGCAAGCTGGCCGCGGCGTACCCGATGACCTCGACGCAATAACGATGTATGCCGAGTCGATGATGGACCTGCAACCCTGGGACTACTACGACGCGCAGCTGCGACCCAAGGGCAACACGGCAGAAATTGTTTCCGGGCTCGAGTCGGTGATGGCGCGCAACCCGGACCACCCTGGAGCGCTGCACCTGTACGTGCACGCGGTCGAGGCGTCCGCCGACCCACAGCGCGGCGTGGCGGCCGCGGACCGCCTCCGCGAACTGATCCCGGGGTCGGGACACCTGGTGCACATGCCGGCGCACATCTATTCGCGCGTCGGTCGCTGGCACGATGCAGTGCTCGCCAACCAGAAGGCGATCGCCGCGGACGACGCCTATCTCGCGACGTGTCGCGGCAACGTGCAGGGGCTCTATCCGCTCGGCTACGTGCCACACAACCACCACTTCCTCTGGTTCGCCGCCAGCATGGAGGGCGCCAGCGAGGTCGCGCGGGACGCCGCGCTGCAGACGGCCGCTCGCGTCAACCTGCCCGAGCTGATGCGCCAGCCGGGGTATGAAGGGCTGCAGAACTACTGGATGACGCCGTGGTTCGATCGTGTGCGATTCGGACGCTGGGACGAGATCGCGGCGGGAGCCAACCCCGCGCCCGATCTGCCGTACGTCACGGCGATCTGGCATTACGCGCAGGCGATGGCGGCGCTGCGGCAGGGCCGGATGCAGCCGGCGAATGAGCACCATGCGTCACTCGCAAAGCTGGCTGCGGACCCGGCCTTCGAGAAGATGATGGTGTGGGACCGTTATCCGCTGTCGCTTTCCGCGCGCATCGCGGAACGTACGGTGTACGCCGAGCTCGCGCTGGCGCGCGGCGACCGTGACGCAGCGATCGCTGCGCTGCGCGAAGCTGTCGTCATCGAGGACTCGATTCCCTACGACGAGCCGCCCGGCTGGCACGCACCCGTGCGGCAGACGCTGGGCGTGGCGCTGCTCGCGGCGGGGCGGCCAGTGGACGCGGAGGCTGTCTATCGCGAGGAGTTGAAGCGCAACCCCGCGAACGGCTGGTCGCTGCGGGGCCTGGCCGAAAGCCTGCGCGCGCAAAAGCGTAGTCGGGAAGCCGCTGAGGCCGAGCAGCTGCTGGCGGCAGCCTGGGTCAACGCGGACGTGCAGCCTGCCGCCTCCCGGCTCTAGTCGCGAATCGCTGCGCCCGCGGTCTCGACGGATTCGGCATCCCCCGATGCTTTTCGGGCCCCGATTATGCTGCCATGGCATCGAGGCTCCAGATGTTCGCCAGCCTGCTGCGGTGCATTCTGCTATCGCTGGTGGTCCTGTCCGCCGCCGCCTGCATACCCATTCCCTACAAGCCCGGATCCACGGTCTCCAAAGGAGACTTTATCGAGACCCCGCCCACACAGTCGGTGCGGTATGTCGAGGGCGAAGTCGTAACGACGCTGGCAAGAAAGATCCAGTCCAGGGACAAAGGGATCACGGTCGTCGCGCACAAGGACCTTGAAGCGGTCGCGTTTCCCGAGGCCGACATCACTCTCGATCAACTCCTCGAGCCTGACCGGAGAGGTCGGCTGCGGCAGGATTACGGACTCTCGTACCTCGTGTTGATTGGCGACCTGACGACGACGGAGCTTTCCCATCACGGGGGTTTCATTCCGCTGCTCGGGGCCGGGACGGCCACGGAACGTGCCAGCGTCGGCGCCAGCGTCATCGATCTCGTGGACGGCAAGACCGTAACGGGCATCAGTTCCATCAGCAAAGGCTGGGGCGGTGGCGTGATCTATGGGTTCTACGGACTGTTCCTCGTTCCGATGACGGACAGTAGTGCCTACGATGGCGTGGCCAAGGGCGTCGTCGAAATCGTCCGCGCCAGAGTAGTGGCAGGGCCGTGCAAGATCGCAATCGCGCTCGCTACAGGGTTGCAAACGAACACTTGCCCAGACGGAGTCGAGTGTCCGGCTGCAGGCCCGGCGACGACGACGGAGGATGCAGCGCTTCCAGTACCGGAGGATGCGCTGCCGCCGGTTCCTCTGCCGCCAGCGGAGAATCACGAAGAACAGCGGCAACCGTAGCGTCCGTGACCGACGCGCCGCAAAGCGGCACGGAGCCCGCAGGAGCACCCTGACGTGAACAGACGGACAGACACCCCCTCGATCGTCGGGGTCGCCGTGCGCGACCTCGCCCGCTTCCGCACGGTGGCGCTCATCGTGGCGAGACACGGCTTCGGGCCGCTGCTGATGAAGACGCCGCTCGGCAAGCGGCTGTTCGACAAGCCGCCCGAGGGCGACGCGGCACTGCGAGAGATGAGCGCACCGGTCCGGTTCGCGAAACTGCTGGCGGCGCTCGGCCCGACCTACATCAAGTTCGGGCAGATCCTCTCGATGCGCAAGGACATCTTCGCGCCCGAATGGATCGAGGCGCTCGAGACGCTGCAGGACGACGCACCACGTCTGCCGTTCGCCGCGATCCGCGAGCAGGTCGAGACGAGCCTCGGCGGGACACTCGAGGATCTGTACGGATCGTTCGAGCAGGAGCCGCTCGCCACTGCGTCGATTGCGCAGACGCATCGCGCGCGCACCAAGGACGGCGACGAAGTGGTGGTCAAGGTGCAGCGGCCGGGTATCGAGGCGACGATGCGCTCGGACCTCGACCTGCTCTACCTCTCGGCGCAGATCCTCGAGGCCAGCATCGACGAGATGCAGCTCGTCGGCGTGGTCTCGGTCATCGAGGAGTTCGAGAAGGGGCTGCTGCGCGAGCTCAACTTCAACCAGGAACTGTCGAACCTGCTGGAGTTCCAACGCAACCTCGACCCCGAACGCAAGGTGGCCGTACCGCGTCCGTACCCGGAGCTGTCGACGCGCACCGTGCTGACGATGCAGTTCTTCAAGGGCCGGCCTATCCGCAAGCTCGTGCCGAAGAGCCCGGAAGCGCAGGCGGTGGTGAACGAGATCGTGCACGCCGCGCTGAAGCAGGTCTTCGTGGACGGCGTGTTCCACGGCGACCCGCACGCCGGGAACCTGCTCGACGCCGAGGACGGCACCGTCTGCATGATCGACCTCGGCATGGTCGGGCGGGTCTCGCAG
>CAIUGU010000057.1 GCA_903898785.1 uncultured Pseudomonadota bacterium
AGGGCGTCACCACGCGCACGGGCTTGGCCGGCCAGGACTGCGCAACGGCAGTCAGCGGCAGGGTGGAGGCTAGCAGGGCGGGCAGCGCGAGGGCAACCACTGCCGGGGCGCGTCGGGTCGGTTTCATCGATCTCTCCATTGGAACGGGCCGCGCGAAGCGCGCGATGCATCGCGAGCGGTACTGTGCCAGCGGTCACCGGCAGCGTCCGTCGTTTTGCGGTAGCTTAACTCGACACACAGGAGGAGCAGAAATGGCCATCTATCCGAACCACACCCGCCGCCAGCTCGAAGCCGGGAAGATCGCGATCGGCATGGGGCTGCGCCTCGCGCGCACCGTGGACATCGCGACCATCGGCAAGACCTGCGGCTACGACTGGCTGTTCATCGACATGGAACACAACTCGATGGACGTCGACATGGCTGCGCAGATCTCGATGGCCTCGCTTGCGGTCGGCATCACGCCGATCGTGCGCGTGCCCGGCAAGGAGCACCACCACGCGTCGCGGCTGCTCGATGCCGGCGCACAGGGCATCGTCGTGCCGCATGTGGATTCGGTGGAAGAGGCGCGGCGCGCGGTCGCTTACTGCAAGTACCCGCCGATCGGCCACCGCTCGGCGATGGGCGTGCTGCCCCAGTACGGCTATGCGTCGGTATCGGTGGGCGAATCTACGGCCGGCGCGAATGCGGAGACCTTCGTCTGCGTGATGCTCGAGACGCCCGATGCGATCGCGCTGGCCGACGAGATCGCCGCGGTTCCCGGCATCGATTCGATCCTGATCGGCACCAATGACCTGTGCTGCGAGATGGGCATCCCAGGCCAGTTCGGCGACCCGAAAGTCGAGGCTGCGTACCGCACCGTGATCGACGCCTGCCGCAAGCACGGCATCCATCCCGGCATGGGCGGCGTCTACGACCCGAAGCTGATGGAGAAGTACATCGGGTACGGCATGCGTTTCATCCTGTCCGGCGGGGACATGGGTTTCCTGATGGCCGGCGCACGGGAACGGGCGAACTTCCTGCATGGGCTGAAACTCTAGATGTCTGGCAGGGAATCGACCGGGCTGCGGACACCACCGCCGCCGACGTTCAGGACGTGGGTATAGATCATCGTCGTCGACACGTCTGAATGGCCGAGCAGTTCCTGCACCGTCCGGATGTCATAGCCATTCTGCAGGAGCGTGGTGGCGAACGAGTGGCGCAGCGTGTGCGGTGTGGCAGGCTTTGCGATTCCAGCGAGGCCGATCGCACGCCTGAAGCTTCGCTGGAACGTCTGGTCGTACATATGGTGCCGGCGCACCACGCCCGAGCGCGGATCAACGGAATGCGTCGCCTGGGGAAACACCCAGAACCAGGTCCATGAATGGCCGGCCCGCGGATACTTCCGCTCGAGCGCGTCCGGCATTTCGACCCCGCCGCGGCCCGCCTCATGGTCGGCCAGCCAAAGGGCCCGCGCCCGCGTGAGCTGTTCGCGCAGCGGGGCTTCCAGGCTCTGCGGCAGCATGACGATCCGGTCCTTGCCGCCCTTGCCTTCGCGGACGATGATCGCGCGTCGCGCGAAGTCGACATCCTTGACCCGCAGTTGCAGCCCTTCGGTGATCCGCAGCCCCGTGCCGTACAACAGCCGGGCGAACAGTTGGTGCTCGCCGTCCATCACGGCAAGTATCCGGGCGACCTCATCGGGCGAGAGCACCACGGGCAGTCGCTTCCGGGCCCGCGGCCGGTCCAGGCCAGACATCCAGGGCAGGTCGACGGCGAGAACCTTGCCGTAGAGAAACAGCAACGCCGACAGTGCCTGGCTGTGAGTCGACGCCGAGACCTTCCGCTTGTTCGTCAGCCAGGACAGGAACAGCTCCACCTCGGGCCCGCCCATGGTCGATGGGTGCCGCCGATCGTGGAAGCGGATGAAGGCGCATGCCCAGTAGACGTACGCCTGCTCGGTGCGCGGGCTGTAGTGCAGGTAACGCAGCCGCTCGCGCAACTGATCCAGCAACCTGGCGGACCTCAGGGGCGGAAGTGGCAGCGTGCCGCTTTTCATGGCTGGTTTATTTGACCAAATAACCAGCATAATTCTCGCAAGCTGTTGAGTGAAGCGAGAAAAAGAGCCTTTGCAGCGCCGATCTATGGAGACAATCGGCGGCGTTAGCAGTCAGGTTTGTCTCCCTACATTACGTTAACCGTCATGAACCACACGCTGCTGGTCCGCGCCGCTGCACGCTGGAAGGTTCCACGCGATCTGGCGCTGGCGGTTCTCGCGCGTGATCTGCGCTGCATCTATTGCAGCCGAGACTTCGCCGCTGAAATGTCGGGTCCCCGGGCGGGCTTGGCGTCCTGGGAGCACATCATCAACGATGAGTCGATCGTTACTCTCGAGAACATCGCTCTTTGTTGAATCGCCCCGGGTTTTGCGGAGGCTCCATTTCTTGAGAAGATGGAGCCATGAACAAATCGAAGAAGTTCTCGCCCGAAGTACGTGAGCGCGCGGTTCGCCTGGTGCAGGAACATCGC
>CAIUGU010000058.1 GCA_903898785.1 uncultured Pseudomonadota bacterium
CCGGATTGCCAGGGCACCCGACTGAACCGGGCGGCCAGGCATGTCTTCGTGGCGGACCGCAGCCTGCCCACGCTGGCGGGCCTGAGCGTGGGAGACGCGGTGGACTGGTTCGGGAACATGCAGTTGGCCGGCTGGCGTGGAGACATCGCGTCAAAGATCGTCAAGGAAATCGGCGATCGCCTGCGGTTCCTCAAGGATGTCGGGCTCGACTACCTGACGCTCGACCGCAGCGCCGAGACTCTCTCCGGCGGCGAGGCCCAACGAATCCGCCTGGCAAGCCAGATCGGCTCCGGGCTGGTCGGCGTGATGTACATCCTCGACGAGCCGTCCATCGGCTTGCACCAGCGCGACAACCAGCGATTGCTGAATACGCTGGTCCGGCTTCGTGACCTCGGCAATAGCGTCATCGTCGTGGAACACGATGAAGACGCCATCCGCCAGGCGGACTACGTGGTCGACCTCGGGCCCGGCGCGGGCGTCCACGGCGGCCATGTGGTCGCCCAAGGCACGCCCGCCCAAGTCGAGTCCAACCCTGACTCGGTCACCGGCCAGTTCCTGTCAGGGGCGCGGCGCATCGAGGTTCCCGCCTTGCGCACGCCCGCGCAGAAGGACCGCGTGCTGCGCGTCGTGAATGCCACCGGCAATAACCTGAAGGGCGTCACGGTCGACGTGCCGCTGGGACTGATGACGTGCGTCACCGGCGTCTCGGGTTCCGGCAAGTCCACCCTGATCAACGACACGCTGTACGCCTGGGTCGCCGGCAAGCTGAACGACTCCTCGTACCACCCTGCCCCGTGCGACGGCGTCGAAGGCCTGGACCAGATCGACCGCGTCATCGAGATCGACCAGAGCCCGATCGGCCGTACGCCCCGCTCGAACCCCGCCACCTACACCGGGCTGTTCACGCCCATTCGCGAGCTGTTTGCGGAAGTGCCCGAATCCCGGGCACGCGGATACGAGCCCGGACGATTCAGCTTCAACGTCAAGGGTGGACGCTGCGAAGCCTGCCAGGGCGATGGCGTCATCAAGGTGGAAATGCACTTCCTGCCCGACGTGTACGTGCCCTGCGACGTCTGCAAAGGCCGGCGGTACAACCGCGAAACGCTCGAGGTCAGGTACAAGGGCAAGAACATCCACGAAGTGCTCGAGATGACGGTCGAGGATGGCCTGGAGTTCTTCCGCCCCGTGCCCACGGTCTACACGCGGCTGCAGACGCTCGTCGATGTCGGGCTGGCCTACCTCAAGCTCGGGCAGAACGCGACGACGCTGTCGGGGGGAGAAGCACAGCGGGTCAAGCTTGCCAAGGAATTGTCGAAGCGCGCCACCGGCCGGACGCTCTACATCCTGGACGAGCCCACCACGGGCCTGCATTTCCATGACATCGAGCAACTGCTGGTCGTGCTGCACCGGCTGCGTGACGAAGGCAATACCGTCGTGGTCATCGAGCACAACCTCGACGTCATCAAGACGGCAGACTGGATCATCGACCTGGGTCCAGGCGGTGGCACAGGGGGCGGCTCGATCATCGCGGTGGGAACACCCGAAGATCTCGCGAAAGTCGATGCGTCGTTTACGGGGCAATTCCTGAAGCCGGTACTGGCACGGCAATCAGCCCGCAAGGCTCGCAAACGCGCCTGACGCCGTTGCCCGATTGCGCGGCTCAGCTGCGCGTGGACTGGAAGACGTGGCGGACTTCGCCGTTCGCCACCGCTTCGCGGAAGCGACCCGACGTGTACTTGCCGATGACGTTGCGCCAGAACGCCACCGCGCCGGTATTGCGCAGGAACTCGATGACTTCCCACCGGCCGGCGAATCGGCTGAAGATCAAAGCCGCTGCACTCGCGCCCACGCCCAAACGACGTGCGGAAGCGGTAACGAAGAACTCCGCCAGGCGGAAATCGATTTCGCCGCGTCGATTGACCGGGGGACGACTGACGAGCGCAAAGCCAACGGGCCGCTCGTTATGCATGATGACAAGCGGATGCGAACTGTCGTCGGCGAACCAGTGGGCCATGAGGTCAGGTGCGCGATCACCGAACTCCTCCGACTGGGTGAACGCCGGGAACATGCCGGTGTTCATGCTGGAACCGGAAAGGTCATTGAGATATTCGCCATAGGAGTTCTGGATCCACTGCTGATCCACAGGCGAATTGCGCGCGTCCCTGATGCTTACTGTCATGAGAGGGGTGGGATCTCTCGCCCACTTGCCATCGCTGTAACTGCCAGGGCACGGGGCCCTGGATTTCGGGACCGGAAGCCTATCCGACCCGGGAAGCTACGCCGGGCGGACTGGACGTCCGCCCGGCGTACATCAATCACTGAGCGGGCGTGGCAGCAGGAGCAGCCTCGGCAGCAGGCGCGGCTTCGGCAGCAGG
>CAIUGU010000059.1 GCA_903898785.1 uncultured Pseudomonadota bacterium
CTGACGATCAGCACGCCGCGCATGCGGTCGGCGCCCCAGCGGTTCATCGAAACCTGGGTTGACGCCGTCCTGGGCTTCCTGTTCTGCGTCGTCCTGCCAATTCCGCTGTACGCGAACGACGAGCCATTCGTCGGCCCGTTCGATGCTTCCGAACTCACCATCGTCGCCACCGTCGTTGCTTACGCGATCATCTGGTACTGCGGCCGGCGCCTCGACGCCTTTCCGGGCGCTGGCATAAACGCCGCGCAGGTCGCGACTGTGGCGGTCATCACTTATGCGCTGATCGCCACATTCCTGCTGTTGATGCGTCTCGACTATTCGCGCGTCCAGCTGTTCGGCAGCGGCTTTCTCAGCGTGCTGTGGATGGCGGTGATCGCCCAGCTCCGCGCGCGTCACCTCGTGCGCAACTACGCCGTGACGCCTCATGCCGCAATTGCCGCGATGCCTAGACTTCCGACGTGCCGGTGGCTCGACTTCGACGATGTGCGCCGGCGCGGCTTGAGGGTCGATGCGATCGTGGCTGACCTGAGCGCCGACCTGGAAGAGGGGCGGCTCGCGGCCCTCGCCGATGCGGCCATCGCGGGCGTGCCGGTCCTGGACCGGCGATACGTTGTGGAAACAATGACGGGCCGCACGCCGCTCAGCGGCCTGTCGCCCAACGAGTTCGGCTCGCTGCTGCCGTCGCGCCAGTATCTGGTGGTGCGCCGTGCCCTCGAATTGGGATTGACCGTTCTTTTCCTGCCGCTGTTTCTGCCGATGCTGGGGGTCGTCGCACTGATTGTCCGGCTGGACAGTCCCGGGCCGGTCTTCTTCCTGCAGACCCGCATCGGCCGGCGCGGCCGGTCGTTCCGCATGGTCAAGTTCCGTACGATGTTCGTCGATGTGCCCGGTCCCAGTTTCACGACGTCCGCCGACCCGCGCATCACGCGCAGCGGCCGCTTTCTCAGGCTCTGCCGGCTAGACGAGCTGCCGCAGCTTTTCAATATTTTGAAGGGCGATATGAGCTGGGTCGGCCCGCGGCCCGAGGCAGCCTCGCTGGAGAAGGGCTATGTCCGTGACATCGAGCATTTCGCGTTGCGCGGCATCGTGCGGCCGGGCGTCACCGGCTGGGCTCAGATCAACCAGGGCTATGCCCACGAGGCCGACGCGATGCGCTCGAAGCTCGAGTACGATCTCTATTACCTCAAGCATTGCTCGCTGTGGCTCGATCTGGTGATCATCCTCAGGACCTTCGCGGTGGTGTTCCGCGGCACCGGCGCACGTTAGGCCCGGACGCAAGTCATGTGCGGCATAGCAGGGATTCACGCCTATCTCGACGTCGCGCCGCGGGTCGACCGCGGCGAGCTCGTCCGCATGAACGATCGCATGGTCGCGCGGGGGCCCGACGGCAGCGGCCTGTGGCTGAGCGAGGATGACCGCACGGGTTTCGGCCATCTGCGGCTTGCCATCATCGACCTTTCCGAAGGCGGCGCGCAGCCGATGCATTCCGACGACGGCCGCCTCACGATCACATTCAACGGCGAAATCTACAATTACCGCGAACTGCGCGCCGAACTGCAGGCAAGGGGACGGACCTTCCGCAGCGGATCCGACACCGAGGTCCTGCTGCAGCTTTATGCAGAATACGGCGCGGCCATGGTCAGCCGTCTGCGTGGCATGTTCGCCTTCGGCCTTTGGGACGCGGACAAGCGGACGCTGTTGCTGGCGCGCGATCCGCTCGGCATCAAGCCGCTTTATTGGGCCGATGACGGCTGGACGGTGCGCTTCGCTTCTCAGGCCAAGGCCCTGTTGGCGGGTGGCGCCGTGTCGCGCGATCCCGATCCGGCAGGCATCGTGGGATTCCATCTCTTCGGCAGCGTGCCCGAGCCCTTCACCGTGTGGCGCAGCATTCAATCGCTCCCGGCGGGGACAACGCTCGCCGTAGATGCCACCGGGCCCGGCATTCCGCAGCGCTACTACGACCATACGGCAGCGCTGGTCGAGCGAGCGGCGTCGAGCTTAGGATCTGCCGGCTCGCACGCTCGCGTCGCCGAGGCTGTTCGCGACTCCGTTCGCAATCATCTGGTGGCCGACGTTCCGGTCGCGGTGTTCCTGTCGGCCGGCATCGATTCGGGTGCGTTACTGGGAACGATGGCCGGGCTTGGTGTGCGCGACATCACGGCCGTGACGCTTGGCTTCCAGGAGTTCGAGGGGCTGTCGCTCGACGAGGCGCCGCTGGCCGCCGAGGTCGCGGCGCGTTACGGCGCACGCCACATCGTGCGCACGGTAGACCGAGCCGAGTTCGAGCGTGACTTGCCGGCCCTGCTGGATGCGATGGACCTGCCGACGGTCGACGGCATCAACACCTGGTTCGTCGCCAAGGCCGCACATGAGGCGGGCATCAAGGTCGCGTTGAGCGGGCTGGGCGCCGACGAGTGCTTGGGCGGGTACCCGTCCTTCACGGACGTGCCGCGCAGCGTGCACTGGCTGCGGCCGGTCTCGTGGCTGCCCGGCCTCGGGGCATTGGCACGATGGGGCGTGTCGCGCGCCATCGCCGCCGGATTGCCCCTGCACCCCAAGACGGCGGGCGTGCTGCAGTATGGGGGTAACTGGGCCGGGGCCTATCTGCTGCGGCGTGGCCTGTTCATGCCGTGGGAA
>CAIUGU010000060.1 GCA_903898785.1 uncultured Pseudomonadota bacterium
GTAGTTCCAGTCGACGATGCGCTGGTCCTTGACGGCGCCTTGCAGGCGCATCGTCATCGCCGCGCCGCAGGGGGCCCACGCGAATTCGTCTTCACGCATCCACTGCACGCGAACCGGCCGCCCGGGCACCGCGCGTGCGAGCAACGCCGCATCCAGCGCGACGTCATCCGCGCCGTTGTGCCCATAGCACCCCGATCCTGCGACGTGGATGCACCGGATGTCGCTCGCGCTCACGCCGAGGGCGCCCGACATGTGATCCTGCAATGGGAAGACCCCCTGGCTGTGCGTCCAGACGGTCCACTTGCCTCCGTCGACCTGGGCCAGCGCGCAGGAAGGCCCGATCGACGCATGCGACAGATACGGCTTGCGATAGGTGGCAGTGAGTGAAGTTGCACCGTCGGGCAGCGGCGCCTGCCTGTCACTGATGACCTTGTCGTCCATCGGCAGTGAACGCAAGGCCTCGTGGACGTTCGCCGGATCGGGCAACTCGCGCCCACCCGTCCACGTCGAGTTCGCAATCAGGGCCGCCCGCGCGGCGATCGCCTGTTCTTCCCGCTCCGCGACCACCCCGAGAAAGTTGCCATCCCGCACGACGGCGACGACACCGGGCAGCGCGGCGACCCTGGCCTCGTCGACCGCAGACAGAGTGGCGCCATAGCGCGGTGCGCGCACGATGCGGCCATGGAGCATCCCCGGCAAACGCACATCCTGCACATACGAGGGCTGGCCGGTGACCTTCGCCGGAAGGTCCGCGCGCGGAATGCGCTGGCCGACGATCCTGTAATCCGCCGCCGCCTTCGGCTTGATGGAGCCCGTCGCCTCGCGCTGCAAAGAGAGGTCTTTCGCAAGCTGGCCATACGTCACGCGCCGGCCGTCAGCGGTCCTGACGACGCCGTCCGCGACCGTCAACGTTGCCGCGGCCACGCCGAACTGGCTGGCGGCTTTCGCGACCAGCAGTGACCGTACTTCGGCCCCGGCCAGCCTGAGGGCCGTGCCGCTGTTCTCGATCGACTGGCTGCCGGAAGTCTGGCCTTCATCGGGCGTCCGCGCCGTATCACCCGAGATCATCCGCACGCGCCCGAACGGCAGGTCGAGTTCTTCCGCAGCGATCTGCGCGAGCGCCGTCACGATGCCCTGGCCGAGCTCGACCTTGCCGGTGCAGACGGTTGCGATGCCCTGTGAATCGATGCGGATCCACGCATCCAGGCTGCGGTTGTTGTTGAGGCTGCCGGGCAACGTCGCCTGCGCCTGGCTCCACCTGGCATCAAGCGAGAACCCGACCACCAGCGCGCCGAGGCCGGCCGTGAAGGCACGCCGCGTGACGTGGGGCGTCATTTCGCCTCCCGCATCGCGGCCGCCGCACGCAGCACCGCTCGCACGACTCGATTGTGCGACCCGCAGCGACAGAGATTGCCGGCGAGGGCGGTGCGCACCTCTGCATCGGAGGGATTCGGCTGGCGGTCGAGCAGCGCCTTTGCCGTCATGATCATGCCGTTGGTGCAGTAGCCGCACTGCGCGGCCTGCTCGTCGATGAAAGCGCGCTGCAGGGGATGCAACCGTTCCGGCGTCCCGAGGCCTTCGAGGGTCACGACACTGGCTCGGCCGACCGACCCGGTCGACTTCACGCAGGAGCGCGTCGGTACGCCATCGACCAGGACCGTGCAGGCGCCGCACTGGGCCAGGCCGCAGCCGAACTTGGGGCCGTTCAATTGCAGGTCGTTGCGCAACGCATAGAGGAGCGGCGTGCCCGGCTCCACCGGCACCGCATGCACTGCGCCATTCACTGTCAGATCGATCGCCACAGCGTCCCTCGCGAGCGGGCCTCGTTCCCGTATGGCCGCGAGCCTTACACAGTCCCCAGCCTTTGGATAGAGGGCCGCCAGCGGCGACAGGCCTCGTCGGCGAGACCGATAATTGGTGCGCCGCGGCCATGTAATCGATTGTCATTTTTCGACAACGGCCCCAGACTACCGCGGCAACGCAAGCCTGCCGCAGGGAAAATTCATGAAGACCCACTTCGTCCTGAAGGTAACCGGAAGCCTCGGCGCCGCGCTCCTCGCGTGGGTACCGCTCGCCCAGTCGGCACAACCGGCCACGGCAGCACCGCAGAAGTCCGAATACCAGCTGCAGATGGAACGGGAGCAGCAGGAACACCCCGTCCTAAAGATCGGCGCCGCCCTGCCCGACTTCGCGCTCAAGGGCGTGGACGGCAAGGTGCACACCCCGGCGGACTACAAGGACAGTCCGGTCCTCGTGGTCATGTTCATCTCGAACCACTGCCCGGCCTCGCAGAACTACGAATCGCGGATGAAGCAGATCACGGCGGACTATGCGGGCAAGGGTGTCCAGGTCATCGCCATCGCGCCGAACGGGCCGCAGGCCGTCTCGCCGCGCGAGCTCAACTACAGCGACGTCGACGATTCGTTCGAAGCGATGGTGGAGCGCGCGACGCACCGCCAGTTTCCATTCCCGTACCTGTACGACGGCGAGACGCAGGCGATCGCGCACCAGTTCGGCCCGAAGGTGACGCCGCACGTCTTCATCTTCGACAAGGACCGCAAGCTGCGCTTCGAGGGCCGCATCGATGACGCCATGCGCGAAGTGAACGCCAAGACCCACGAAACCCGCGACGCGCTCGATGCACTGCTCGCCGGCAAGCCGGTTGCGGTCGAGACCACGCCGGTGTTCGGCTGCAGCACGAAGTGGAATTCGGCGGTGGCGGGCAAGCAGCGCGAACTGAAGGAATGGGCGGCCAAGCCGGTGGCCGTCGAGACCACGACGCTCGCGGGCCTGCAACAGCTCATGAAGAACCCCACGGGCAAGATGCTGATGATCAACTTCTGGGCCACGTGGTGCGGCCCGTGCCAGGTGGAATACCCGGAACTGCTGACGTCCTATCTCTGGTATCGCAGCCGCGACTTCGAGTTCGTGTCCGTGTCGGTCGACGCGCCGAGCGACCGCGCGGCCGTGACCCGCTTCCTCAACGAACATCACTCCGCCATCCGCAACCTGCAGGTGGACACGGAGGATGTGTACGCCGTGCAGAAGGCCGTCGATCCGAAGTGGCAGTCGGGCGTGCCCTATACGATCGTGCTGGCACCGGACGGCACGGTCGTCTACCGGCGCGACGGCGAGGTCGACATCCTGAAGCTGCGCCGCGCGATCCTCGCGAACCTGCCCGACGTCGGCATGTTCGCCGGCAACCAGGCCTACTGGCGGCAGTAGTCGCAGCCGTTGCGGCGGCGTGACGGCCGGGTCACGTGCGCCTGCGGATTAACTCGTTCGTGCCGTTGGCCCTGGCTTCGGTATCGACCTCGGCTTCCCATGCCGTGATCATCGGCCGCAACCGTTGCGCGATGTCCAGCCGCTGGTTGGTCATGTCGATGCGCTCGCCCACATCCGTGCGGACATTGAAGAGCAGCGAAGACCCGCCATCGACGACGAGCTTCCAGTCGCCGCTGCGAACGGCCCGCTGGCCGTTCGGGACGATCACCCGCCAGAACAGCGTGCAGTCGACCTCCGGTGCGCGTCGCGCGAGGATGGGGAAGACATCCATGCCGTCGAGCGCCTCGATGGCGTAGCGCTGCTGGTAGCGGCCCGTGGTCAGGCCGACGCGCGCGGGAATGCAGCACCCATGACGGGCGACAAGATCATCGTGGGCGCGCGGGCGACGGCCCGGGTCTTTGCAAGCGCATCGAGTCGGTTCAGACTGCAGCCCCTTCGCGGAGAAAAACAATGAGCGATACACCCCGGCCCGGCATTCCGTGGATACGGCCCGAGATCCAGCAGGACATCGCCTGGCGTGATGGCGATATCGTCATCTCGGTACCTGCCAAGAGCGGCACCACGTGGACGATGAACATCGTCTACCAGTTGTTGAACGGCGGCGTGGCGGATTTCAACGGCATCTACGAGGAGGTGCCGTGGATCGAATTCCTCGAAAGTCCTGCTTGTACGCCCGCGGATATCCATGCACGGCTGGCAGCGATGCCGCGCGACCGGCCACGCGCGTTCAAGACCCACTCCGCGCCGCCTGACGTGCCGTTCCTGCGGCAAGGCTCCGGCAAGAACGTGCGCTACCTCGTCATCGCCCGCAA
>CAIUGU010000061.1 GCA_903898785.1 uncultured Pseudomonadota bacterium
GCGGCAAAGCTTCGGCTGCGATACATGCGCATGTTTCGGGGAGACCAGGGACCAGAGGAGCGCGCAGTCTAGCAGGACCCGGTTGCCGGCGACAGCCAGGTCATGCCAGATTTCAATGTAAATCAGCTACTTATGTTCATTCCCAAGGGTTTTCGCGGCATTCCGCCTGCGAAAGAACCAGATCAGCAATGCCGCGCCGGCCACGGAAAGGGCAAGACCGATCAGGGCCGGGGCGTTGATCAGCCGGCCCACGATGCCGCCCAGGAACGAGCCGGCAAGGCCGTAGCCGATGGTAGCCGGCCAGCTCATCGGATCCGGCCCCGGCAGCAACCACCGAGCCAGCGCGCCCACTATCAGGCCGCTCAAGACGAAATACAGGATCTGGATTCCCAATCCGACCCCCAACACCCCTGCCGTATTTTCCATTGTTCCTCCGTTGAGACCAGCCCGCTCGCCCAGGCCCCGGTCCGGGCGGGCCGGGTCCGTGAACGTAGCATGAGCGGGCGCTTTTGGGGATAAGTGCCGCTCCACAGCCTTCAGCCCTAAATCCTGAGCCCACTTCCCACCGCCCACGGCCCACGACCCTCCTTGCGGCCCTCTTTGCTGCACTGCATTGACGACGGCAAGCCCGCATGTCATATGGAATCCGTATCCACGATCCTGTCGTTTTCGGCATGGGGAGCCCGGCGCCAACGGTTGCCGGCGCTCGGTCGCGCCCCTGAACGACGCTTTTCGAACCGCAGGCAGGCCTGAACCGATGAGCACCACGCATCACCCCGCCACCACCCGCCCCGGCAAGCAGGGGCTGTATGACCCGCAGTTCGAGCACGACGCCTGTGGCGTCGGCTTCGTGGTCAACGTCAAGGGACACAAGTCGCACCTCATCCTCGAGCAGGCCATCCAGGTCCTGAAGAACCTCGATCACCGCGGCGCCTGCGGCTGCGAGGTCAACACCGGCGACGGCGCGGGCGTGCTGATCCAGATGCCGCACGCCTTCAACGAGGAGGTGTGCCGCAAGGCGCGCATCCCGCTGCCGGCGGCCGGCGAGTACGGCAGCGGCATCATCTTCCTGCCGCGCAATCCCTCCGTGCGCCGCCAGGTCGAGCAGAAGTTCGAGCAGGTGGTGCAGTCCGAGGGCCAGCACGTGATCGGCTGGCGCACGGTCCCGACCGTGAACGGCATGCTCGGCGAAACGGCACGCTCCTGCGAGCCGTTCATGCGCCAGGTATTCATCAAGCGTGATCCGTCGATCGCGGACGAGCTCGGCTTCGAGCGCAAGCTCTACGTGATCCGCAAGCGCGCCTACAACGAGATCCGCACCTCGACGCTGCCGGGCGCCGAGTCCTGGTACGTGGTCAGCCTTTCGTGCCGCACGTTCGTCTACAAGGGCATGCTGCTCACGACGCAGCTCGACCAGTACTTCCCCGACCTGAAGAACCCTGCCATCGAGACCGCGCTCGCGCTGGTGCACTCGCGCTTCAGCACCAACACGTTCCCGAGCTGGGACCGTGCGCACCCTTACCGCTACATCGCCCACAACGGCGAGATCAACACGGTGCGCGGCAACTCGAACTGGATGCACGCCCGCGAGGCGCGCTTCGAGGCGGAACTGTTCGGCGAGGACATCGCCAAGA
>CAIUGU010000062.1 GCA_903898785.1 uncultured Pseudomonadota bacterium
ATCGGCACGACGGCAAAGGCGGGCAGGGCGAGGAAGCCCAGCACCATCCAGGCGAACGCTGTAACGATCCCGGTCGCGTGATGCCTGTTCACGATGAGCCCCTCAAGCGCCGAACAGCCGCTTGACGTCGATGATGCGGGAGAGCGCCCACAGCGCGAAGAGGACGGACAGCATTAGCGTCGTGGCAAGCATGGTTCCCAGTCCCCAGCGCAGCGTGTCGTTGATCTGGACGGCGACATACTCGGCGATCATCAGCACCTTGCCTCCGCCCAGCAGTGCAGGCGTGACGTAGAAGCCGAGCGACAGGATGAAGACCAGCGTGCCGGCGCCAATCAGGCCGGGCCGGGTCAGCGGCAGGAATACCATGCGGAACGCCTGGAAGCGGCTGGCGCCGAGGCTGCGCGCCGCCGCGACCAGCCGCACGTCGATGCCGCGCATGTTGGCGTAGAGCGTCAGCACCGCATAAGGCAGCATGACGTGGACCATGCCGATGAGGACGCCTGTCTCGTTGCGCACCAGCGGCAACGGCTCGTCGATGAGGCCCCAGGCCATCAATCCGGCATTCACCGGCCCGCGGCTGCTGAGCAGGGCGATCCAGGCAAAGGAACGCACGAGTACCGATATCCAGAAGGGCAGGAGGACACAGAACAGCATGAGACGCTGCTGGCTGGAATTCGCGGCGCGCATCGCGTAGGCGACGACGTAGCCCAGCAGCAGGGCGATGAACGTGGTGAGCGCGGCAATGCGCAGCGTCGTCAGCAGCGTCTTCTGGACCGACGTGCTGGTGAAGAGCAGCAGGAAATTGTCGAGGCCCGGCTTGGGATCCGTGATGCTGGTGACGAGGACGTCGGCGAGCGGCACGAGATAGAGAAAGACCAGCATTGCCAGAGCCGGCAGAATAATGAGCCAATAGGTGCCGTGACGCGGCCGCCAGCCCGCCCGCGCATCATTCTGCGAGGGCACGGCAATCCTCCGCCTGCCAGCCGATGTCGATCTCCGCGCCGGGGGCGAACGAGTCCTGGCCCGCCGAGTTCGCGAGCTTGACGATGAAATCGTCTGCCCCGAACACGACGAGACGCAGCCGCGTCTGGTCTCCGAGAAACGTCACTTCCGCGATCCGCGCCGCAAACCGGTTGGGCGATGCCTGCGCCGCCTTGCCCAGCAGGACCTTCTCCGGCCGCACGACGAGATGCACCGCGGAACCGGTGGCGCAGGCGGCAGGCATCACCGCCGTCACTGTCTCGCCGGTCGTGAGGGTGGCCACGCAACGGCCGCTGTCGCGCTGCTGCACGGTCGCGGAAAGCGCATTGCTCTCACCCAGGAAGCGGGCAACGAAAAGGGATTCCGGTGCCTCGTAGAGGCGCCGTGGCTCGGCGACCTGGCGCAGTGTGCCGGTGCTGAACACCGCTACGCGGTCGGACATGGTCATCGCCTCGACCTGGTCGTGAGTGACGTACACCATGGTGACATCCAGCCGCTGGTGCAGATGCTTCAACTCGTATTGCATCTGCTCGCGCAGCTGGCGGTCGAGC
>CAIUGU010000063.1 GCA_903898785.1 uncultured Pseudomonadota bacterium
CCACCGGGTCACCCAGGAGGTTTCCGTGTTCTCGTCGAACGGTTTCGCGTAGTCGCGGAAGTCCATGCCGCTGACGCCGATGCGCGGATCGGCAAGGCGCGGCTTGTAGCCGACCGGTGCGCGCAAGAATGAGTGGTGGATCCGCAGCGTGAACGTGCGGTCATCGGGCGACACGTTGCGGACGACGATGCCGGGGGCATCGACGGCGAAGGTGATGACGGTTTCGATCTCGGTGTTGTCCGGGAAGGCCTTCATGCGCTTCGGGTAGAAGCTGCTGCGGGCCGCATCGAAGCGGAACGTGCCCTGGTTCAGGTTGCGGAGCTGCCCTTCGAGGCCCGCGGCATCGCGAATGAACAGCGACGTGCCGTCCACGACCACGCGACCATTCGCGTCCGTCTCGACCGGCAACGATGCGAGTACGGAGGTAGGGAAGGCGTCGCTGACGTTCTCGGCCCGACCGGGATTGCCGTCGATGGCGCGGTAGTCGAGGTTCTGCTGGACGACGAGGACCCTGGGGCCCGCGCGTTCGAAGTGGACGACGACGCTGCGCAGGATGCCGCGGTCGAGCGGCATTTCCACGGAGCCGCCGCCGCTCGCGGCAGAGACGTAATAGAGGACATCCTCATTGAACGCCGGGATCTCGAGCAGCACGCGACCCTTCGCTGCATCCCAGTAGAACGGCACGAACCCCTCGGTACGGGCCAGGTTCTGCAGGGCGGCAGGAACCGCGGCTGCGGGACCCGGTGTGGCGGCCGGGATGCTCGTCGACCCGAGCAGCAGGAGCGTCGCAACCAGTGCGTGGCCGACGCGGAGCGGAGCACGGAAATCAAATGCAGTCGTCATGGCGAGGACCCCGCAGGAAGTAGCGGCAAGGGAAGGCAAGGACCCGGACGCACGGGCCCGCCGGCATGAACCGGCGGGCCCGTGGGACTACTTCGGCAGATTCGGATACTTGATGCCGAGCTGCTCGAGATAGGAGGGGTACTTCTTCGGGTCGTAGTAGAACTTCGACATCGCCGGACGCATCTGCTCCATGATTTCCTTATTGAGGTGGATGCCGGGCTTGTCCTCGGCCGACAGCACGGGGGTGTACTTCGTGTCCTTGGTCTGCACGTTCCTGAAGTAGTCCTTCGCGCTTGCCAGCAGCTCGGGCGTGGTCATGAGGTCCAGCACCGTCATGGCCACGGCCTTCGCGCCTGCGACCGCGCCCTTGTGGGCGATCGGCGTCGCCATCGCGATCGCGGACGTGACGTGGTGGCCGGTCACGTTCGGGATGTTCGACGGATAGCGGATCGTGATGGTCGGGACGGTCCACATGATGTCGCCGATGTCGTCCGAGCCGCCTCCGATCGAGGCGCCCCGCGTCTCCGGGCCCGCCAATGGGCGGATCTCCGTGACCAGCGGCCGGATTTCGCCGCCCCGCGGATTGCGGAAATCGGGAATCCGCGTCTTCTCTGCAACCGCCTTGGCGAAGGCCTTGTCGTCCTCGGTCCACGTGGGCATGCCGACGGCCTTGATGTTGGCGTAGGCGGCCTCGGCCATGGGCTTGTTGCCATAGTTGGGTGCCGCGTAGCCCAGCACCTGCCGGGTCACTGTCGTCTCGGTCGCCATGGCAGCGGCCTGCGAGATGGTGTTCCCGAGTTCGTAGAGGTTCTTGATGCTTTCGAAGTCCTGCTCGCGGAAGTAGTACCAGACGGATGCGACGTCGGGAACGATGTTCGGCTGGCCGCCGCCGTTCGTGATGACGTAGTGCGAGCGCTGCGTGACGGGCAGATGTTCGCGGCGCATGTTCCACGCGATGTTCATCAGCTCTACCGCGTCGAGCGCGCTGCGACCGGCCCAAGGCGCGCCGGCGGCGTGGGACGTACGACCCTTGAACGTGTACTCGACCGAGACCATGCCGTTGTTGCCGGACGGGCCGTAGCCCGTGTTGAAGTCGCTGCTGACGTGCGTGAAGATCGTGGCGTCGACGTCCTTGAACAGGCCGTCGCGGACGTAGAACGCCTTGGTGGCGAGCAGTTCCTCGGCGACGCCGGGCCAGACCATCAGGCGACCCTTGATGCCGTTCTTCTCCATGACTTCCTTCGTGGAGAGCGCGGCGGCGACGATCAGCGGCATGCCGGAGTTGTGGCCTTCGCCATGTCCGGGGGCGCCGACGATCATGGGCTTGATCTCGGGGGTGCCTGGCATCTGCGACAGGCCGAGCAGCGCATCGATGTCGCTGCCGAGCGCGATCATCGGGCCGCCGTCGCCCCAGACGGCAGTCCATGCCGTGGGAATCCCAGCGACGCCGCGCGTGACCTTGAAGCCGTTCTTCTCGAGGATGCCGGTGATGTACTCGGAGGTCTTGACCTCCTGGAAGCCGGGTTCCGCGAAGCTGAACACCGAATCGACCATTTCCTGGACCAGCTTGGCGCGTTTGTCGACGCCGGCGGCCACGGCGGACTTGAGCTCGGGGCTGGCTTCGGCGTGGGCGGAGGGCGCCTGCAGCTGCAGCACTGCAGCCACCATGAGAGCGAGTACGGAAGGGGTGAAGGGCTTGCCCTTGAGGTGAATCATGCGATCGGTCTCCATCTTGGTATTCGGGTGTGGTGGCGCCGGCGCGGAGGACCTTTGGGGGTCGCTCCGCGCCGGATCAGGGCATGGCTTACTGGAAGGACATGCGGACACCGAGGCGGAACGTGCGTCCGAAC
>CAIUGU010000064.1 GCA_903898785.1 uncultured Pseudomonadota bacterium
AGGGCAAGGCGCTGGGCGCGCGCCGCCTCGACCTCACCTGCCATCGGGTGGACAACCTGGCGCAGTCGATCCGGGTCGGCACCTCGACGCCCACCCGTGACGTAAAGCGCCTGACCCGCTTGCTGTGCGAGAAGATTGAGACCATCGACCCGGGGTTCGGCATAGAGATGATGAGCTTGACCGCCGTCCTCGCCGATCCCATGGCGCCGAAGCAGGTGACGACCCTTATCGAGGAGCCGACTGCCGACGTCTCCGACCTCATCGACACCCTGGCCAACCGGGTTGGCAACGGCCGGCTCTACCGGGTCGCCGCGGTGCCCAGCGACGTCCCGGAACGCTCGGTTCGCAAGATCGCACCGATGGCCGAGCAGACTGGCGACGGCTGGCCGGATCACTGGCCGAGACCGGCGCGGTTACTCAAGGCCCCCGAGCCCATCGACACCGTTGCCCTACTGCCGGATCACCCGCCGGTCTCCTTCACGTGGCGGGGCGTACGCCGCCGAGTGCGCCGGGCCGACGGCCCCGAGCGGGTGTTTGGCGAGTGGTGGAAGGCCGATGCCGAGCTGGTCTCCGTACGAGATTACTTCCGCGTCGAGGATGATGCCGGTGAGCGCTACTGGATATTCCGCTCCGGGGACGGTGAGCGCCCTGACACCGGCTCCCATCGCTGGTTCCTGCACGGGGTGTTCGGATGAGCCGCTACGCCGAGCTGCAGGTTACATCCCACTTCAGCTTCCTGCGCGGTGCATCCGCCTGCGAGGAACTGTTCCTGCAGGCGTCTGTCCTCGGCATCGAGGCATTGGCCGTGGTGGACCGCAATTCCCTGGCGGGGATCGTCCGGGCGCACGAGGCGGCCAAGTCGATGAAAGTCCGCCTTGTGGTTGGCTGCCGCTTGGACCTCGCCGACGGTGCGTCCTATCTGGTCTACCCCACGGACCGGCCAGCCTATGCCCGCCTCTGCCGGCTGCTGTCGCTCGGTAAGAAGCGCGGTGGCAAGGCCAAGTGCGTCCTGGAATGGTCGGACGTGGTCGACCACGGCGACGGCCTGATTGCCGTGCTGGTTCCCGACGAAGCTGATGAGCTGTGCCTGCTGCGGCTGCGCCGACTGCGCCAAGCCTTCGGCGACCGCGCCTATCTCGCGCTGACCCTGCGCCGCCGGCCCAATGATCAGGTCCGCCTATGGAAGCTCTCCAACCTCGCGGCAGAGATGCGGGTCACGACGGTCGTCACGAACGACGTGCTCTTCCATGTGCCCGGCCGTCGCATCCTGCAGGACGTGGTAACCGCTGTCCGGCACGGCTGCACCATCGACGAGCTGGGGCTGCGCCGCGAGCGGCACGCCGACCGTTACCTGAAGGCACCGGACGAGATGCACCGGCTGTTTTGCCGCTACCCGGAGGCTCTGGCGCGCACCAGCGAGATCGTTGAGCGCTGCCGCTTCAATCTCGATCAGCTCGCCTACCAGTATCCCGAGGAGCGCTCCGACCCGGCGCTGACACCACAGCAAACGCTGGAGAAGCTGACCTGGGAGAGCGCTGCCGAGCGTTACCCGGAGGGCCTGCCCGGGTCCGTCAAGGGAAGCCTGGAGCACGAGCTGCGCCTGATCGAGAAGCTGGACTATGCCCCCTACTTCCTGACGGTCAATTCCATCGTCCGCTTCGCCCGGTCGAAGGACATCCTCTGCCAGGGCCGGGGATCAGCAGCCAACTCCGCCGTTTGCTTCGTGCTTGGCATCACGTCCATCGACCCGGCGCGCAACGATTTGCTGTTCGAACGCTTCGTCAGCGAGGAACGCCGCGAGCCGCCGGATATCGACGTGGACTTCGAGCACGAGCGCCGCGAGATCGTCATGCAGTGGATCTTCGAGACCTACGGACGGGACCACGCGGCACTCTGCTCAACCGTCATCCGCTATCGCACAAAGGGTGCGCTGCGCGACGTGGGCAAGGCCCTGGGGCTGACCGAGGACTTGATCAAGATGCTGACTTCCCAGGTCTGGGGCTGGTCCGAAGATGGTGTGCAGACAGAGTACGTCGAGAAGCTGAACCTCAATGCCGCCGACCGTCGTTTGCGTCTCGCCCTTGATCTTTCCCGCGAGCTGATTGGTGCGCCACGCCACCTCTCGCAGCACCCCGGCGGCTTCGTGCTGACCCATGACCGGCTAGACGAGCTGGTCCCCATCGAGCCCGCCGCTATGGCAGACCGTCAGGTCATCGAATGGGACAAGGACGATATAGACGCGCTCAAGTTCATGAAGGTCGACTGTCTGGCTCTCGGGATGCTGAGCTGCATGAAGCGCGGGCTAGTCCTGCTGGCTCAACACAAGGGCATCCATTTCGATCTCGCGACGATCCCGGCGGAGGACCCGCGCACCTACGCGATGATCCGCAAGGCCGACACGCTGGGCACCTTCCAGATAGAGAGCCGGGCGCAGATGTCGATGCTGCCGCGCCTGAAGCCCCGGACGTACTACGACCTCGTCGTGCAGGTCGCCATCGTCCGGCCCGGCCCCATCCAGGGAGACATGGTGCATCCCTACCTGCGGCGGCGGGAGGGACTGGAGCCGGTCCACTACCCCAAGCCGGAGCTGGAGAAGGTCCTGGGCAAGACCCTGGGCGTACCGCTGTTCCAGGAGCAGGCCATGCGGGTGGCTATCGTGTGCGCCGGGTTCACGCCGGGCGAGGCCGATATGCTTCGCAAGAGCATGGCGACCTTCAAACATACGGGAGGTGTCAGCCATTTCAGGGACAAGCTGGTCAATGGCATGGTCGCCAAGGGGTATGACCAGACCTTCGCCGAAGCGACCTTCAAGCAGCTGGAGGGTTTCGGCAGTTACGGCTTCCCGGAGAGCCATGCTGCATCCTTCGCGTTGATCGCCTATGCCTCAGCGTGGCTCAAATGCTGGCACCCCGACGTGTTCTGCGCCGCGCTGCTAAACGCTCAGCCCATGGGGTTCTACGCGCCGGCACAGATCGTGCGCGATGCCCAGAAACATGATGTTGAGGTGCGGCCCGTTTGCATCAACACGTCCCGCTGGGATTGCACGTTAGAGCGCACCGACAACGAGGAGCGCTTCGCTGTCCGGTTAGGCATGCGGATGGTCAAGGGTCTGGCGAACGCCGATGCGGCATCCATCGTCGCCGCACGTGCGGATCACTCATTCGCGTCCGTCGATGACCTGTGGTGCCGAGCCGGTGTGCCTGCTGCCGCGCTGGCCAGGCTGGCAGAAGCCGATGCCTTCCGGCCCAGCATGTATCTCGCTCGCCGTGAAGCTCTATGGGGTATCAAGGCATTGCGAGCTGAGCCACTGCCCCTCTTCGCAGCGGCTTCCGAACGGGAGGCGGAACGCTTTCCAGAGATCAATGAACCACCCGTCGCCCTGCGGCCGATGACCGCTGGAGGAGAGGTAGTCGAGGACTACCGACAGGTAGGCCTCACGCTACGCAGCCATCCGGTGTCTTTCCTTCGGGAAGACCTCCGCCAGCGGAAGATTGTCACCTGTGCCGAGGCTATGCAGGCGCGTGACGGACGAT
>CAIUGU010000065.1 GCA_903898785.1 uncultured Pseudomonadota bacterium
CATCGAGGAACTGCACGCGCTTGATCTCGAGCTTGGCGGTGAGCTGGAAAGATACGCGGTCGTTCCAGCTTAACCCTAAGCGCGTGACGCTCTTGCCGGAGGAGATCTGCTTCTGTACTTCCTTGCTCTCGAGCGGATGCTGCACGTAGCGGATCATCGAACGCGGATCCTTGACCGACTGCAGCTCCAGGTCCTGTTCGATCTGGAAGCGCCCCGGCACCTCGCCGAACATCAGCCAGGCACCCATCGAAACCGACGGCGACTTTTCCGTCTCGAGCAGCGTCACAGACAGGCTGCCAAGCGTATCTCGCAACGTTTGCACCAGTTCCTCGGCACGCGCGGTGCTCGTCGTATCGACGATCAGCCAGCCGTTCCCGACGTCAAGCCACGCATGCAGCACGCTGCGCTTGGTCAGCGCCCGGCCGCGCAGCTCGTCCGCGACGCGTTCCTTCAGTTCGCGCATCTGCCGGCGGCCGACGGGAAAGCCCTGTTCGACCGCCATGCCCGCGGCCCGCTCCTTGGCGACCTGGCTGATGATCGAGCCGGGCAGCAGCTTCTGGTTGATGCCCATCGCGAGCAGGTGCTGCTGGCCCTGGGTGTGCAGCAGGCGCTCTTCGCCGTCCACGGCGACCCAGCCGCGGGTTTGCATCTCGAAGCCGTTGCACGCGGTCAGTGGCCGATTGGCCAGCTGCTGTTCGAGCTCTGCGCTGGTCAAGGTCCACGGCGCCGTAAGACGATAGAGGATGAGATTCTTGAACCACATGCAGGCGAGCCCTTGGCAGGAGGGCGCGCAGTATACTGAGATGAGAATGCGGCATTGCAGCATATTGATACCGCACCGCAAAATCACGTCGGTCGGAAAATACTTGTGGTTTCTTAACACCACACTGTTGTAAATTCGCCCGCGAAGAAAAAGAAGGGCGGGGGGAGTGCGCACCAAAGGACAAGGCTAGGGCCGAGTTACGGCTGCGCTGCTTGTCCTCGACTTTCCCAAAGACTTAGAACAACGGCTTATTCACTACCCAACCAGATTAAGGGGTATGCAGAGATGAAGAGATCCAATTTGTTGCTGGCAACGGCTATCGCCGCTGTCCTTCTGCCGCAGGCTCATGCCTACGCGCAGGGAGCCCTTGAAGAAATCATCGTGACGGCAGAACGCCGCGCGACGACTGAAACGACGACCGCCATCTCGATGAACGTGCTGAGCGGCGAAGACCTCGCCAACACTCAGACCAAGAACATTGCCGACCTGCAGGCGTCGACGCCTAACGTCACGATCAACAACCCGGGCGGCTTCAACTCGATCAACATCCGCGGCATCGGCAACAGCGCCATTCAGCCGTCGATCAGCGTCGGCGTGGCCGTGTTCCAGGACGGCATGCTGAACGCCGAGACGATCACCCTGTCGAACCAGTTCCTCGACCTCGGCACCGTCGAAGTGCTTCGCGGTCCGCAGGGCACGTTCGTCGGTGGTTCGTCGACCGGTGGTGCGATCCGCCTGAACTCCGTCAAGCCCGAGATCTCGGGCGGCGTGAAGGGCTTCATCGAAGCCCAGACCGGCACGAAGAGCCAGGTCAAGATGACGGGCGCGGTGAACCTGCCGATCTCGGACACGTTCGCAATGCGTATCGCGTTCAACCAGGAAAAGCGTGACAGCTACTTCTACAGCCGCGGCGGGCTCGTGGGCCGCGATCCGGCGAACCCCTTCCAGATGCCTGGCAGCGTCAACGACCAGGGCGGTCGTGTCTCGCTGCTGTGGGCACCGAGCGACAAGTGGGAGTTCGTGTGGCGCAGTGAGTTCAACCGCAGCGACATCCAGGGCTCTCCTGCGCAGCCGAATCCGCGTACCTTCAGGAATGCCCTGGGCGTGCAGACCAACTCGCGTTACTGGGACTATGACGGCCCCACCATCGCTGCCATCGGCGACGTCAACACGACGCTCGCGGGCGTCCAGCTGGCGACCAACGCCGGCTCGGTCGATCCGAACCACGATCCTGACGTCCTCAGCATCAACCTGCTCGATGCGCAGTTCGAGAGCGTCGTCGACCGCCACAGCCTGGAGTGGACGTACGAGTTCGACGGCGGCATGACCTTCCGGTCGCTGACCGGCTTCGTGCACAACGACGTCAAGTACATCGAGGACGGCGACGGCTCGTTCGCGAACGCGGCCGTGAACCGCAACGACGTGGGTCCGGACAACAACTACTACAGCCAGGAAATCAACCTGATTTCGGCTGAAGGTCCGCTCAACTGGATCCTGGGCTCGAACTGGTTCTACCGGTCGACGATTCCGAACAACGTGTCGGAGACCTATACCTGCGGTATCAGTCCGGTCAACGGTTCGTTCACGCCTTGCCCGCTGACGTTCAACCGCAACAACGAGCTGCCGTCGACGACCTTCGCCGGTTCCTATGCCGTGGCCCGCGCCGGCGCGGTGTTCGGCCAGGTCAACTGGACGTTCGTGGACGACCTCGAAGTCACGGCCGGTGCGCGCTACAACGTCGACAAGAACTACTCCCAGGGCCGTGACCTGCCGGGTGGTGTCGTTGCTGTCATCCCGAATGGCGGCCCGTCTCCCGGCAACTGCCCGGCTGACGTTGCCGCATCCTCGCGGTATACGCAGTACAACTGGGCAGCCACGTCGTGCATTTTCCCCGGCGCGCCGTCTAGCTATGACGACGAGAACATCACCTACAAGGTGGGTCTGAACTGGACGCCTGGCGACAACCTGTTCTACGCGTTCTATGCGCGCGGCTACAAGGCCGGTGGTGCGCAGGCGGCGGGCCAGTTCGAGCCCGAGCAGGTGGACGACTACGAGCTGGGCTACAAGGGCACGATCCTGGATGGCAACGCGACGTTCAGCATCGGTGCCTTCTTCATGGACTACCAGAAGATCCAGCAGCAGGCGTTCAATGCGACACCGACGAGCGCCGGCAATGCCGTGGTCAACGTCGGCGAAGCCACCATCCAGGGTATTGAAGCGGAGTTCAACGCGAAGTTCGGTGGCCTTGGCATCTCGGTCAACGCGGGCTACGTCGACTCCGAGCTGGGCAGCGTCCGCATCATCGACCGCACGCTGGTGCCCGATGCGAGCGTCCGTGCCCCCGGCACGACGACCGACCTTCCGCAGTGCCGCCCTGGCGTGGCAGTGAACCTGGTTGGTCAGAACCTGGGTGGCTGCGCGGACTACACGCCGTACTACCTCTCGGCATCTGGCGACCGCAACATCTACTCGCCTGAGCTGCAGTGGGGCATCACGCTGGACTACGACATCGCGGGCGCGAATGGCACCTGGACGCCGCGCGTCAGCTTCTCGCACACCGATGAGCAGGACATCAACCTGGTTCGTCGCGAGGACTTCTGGGTGATTCCGGAGCGTGATCTGCTCAACGTGTCGCTGACGTACACCGCGGACAAGTGGCTGACGCAGGCGTTCGTCAACAACGCAGCGGACAAGACCTACATCGCCGCGATCGGCACGGGCGGCGGTCTGACCAACGACAGCGTCGTGTACGGCAACCCGCTGGTCTGGGGTCTGCGCTTCCGCTACAACTTCGAGTAATGCGGTACTGCTAACAATAATAAGCATCTGACGTTCAAGGGGGCCGGCAGCGCAAGTTGCCGGCCCCTTTTTATTTGTGCTGCCAGCGACCCGAGACCAGCGACTGCCGACTAGAAGAACCAGAGAATTGAACGGAGACTCTGCTCTAGTCGCTGGTCGCTTGACCGAACAGCTCCGCCTGCGTGGTCGTGCGGTCCTTGTCGATGAAACCGGAGAGCCCGACGCCCACCAGCCGGTAGAGCGTTTCTTCGTGCAGTCCCACGCGGCTGCGCAGGGCGCAAGCGATGTCGGCGAGTTCCTGTGCGGATGAGGGCCGCGAGTCCGGCGTCAGGCTGCGGGTCAGCGACCGGAAGTCCGCTGTCTTGAGCTTGAGCACGACGGTGCGGGGAATGCGAGAGGCTTCGCGCTGCGCGGCAGCCCAGGTCTTGTCCGCGAGGCGGCGGATGTGGGGTTCCAGTGCAGCCAGCGGGAGGTCTTCGGCGAAGGTATCCTCTGCCGAGACCTGCACGGTCGGGCGCTCGGAAACCACTGGATGGTCGTCGATGCCGCGGGCCAGTTCATACAGGCGACGCCCCCAGCGACCGAAGCGCTGTTCCAGGTAGGGCAACTCGAGCGACCGCAGGTCCGCAATCTTGCTGACGTTCATCTCGGCCAGCTTGCGTTCCATCACCTTGCCGACGCCGGGTAGCTTGCCTACGGGCAGGGGCTCCAGGAACGCCTCCACCTGCCCGGGGCGGATGACGAACAGGCCGTCCGGCTTACGCCAGTCGGATGCGATCTTCGCAAGGAACTTGTTCGGCGCGACCCCTGCCGACGCGGTCAACTGCGTCTCTTCACGAATGGCCTGGCGGATCGCTTCGGCGACCGCGGTCGCCGACGGCAGGCTGGATTTGGGAACGGTGACATCGAGGTACGCCTCATCCAGCGACAGCGGTTCGATCAGGTCCGTATGGCGCGCGAAGATGTCGCGGATCTGCCGCGAGACCGCCTTGTAGCGCACGAAGTCCGGTGGGACGAACACGGCGTGCGGGCACATCCGCTCCGCGCGCAGCGCAGGCATCGCGGAACGGATGCCGAATTTCCTGGCTTCGTAGCTCGCCGCGCAGACAACGGAGCGCGCTCCCTTCCATGCGACGACGACCGGCTGTCCTCTAAGCGACGGGTCATCCCGCTGTTCGACAGAGGCGTAGAACGCATCCATATCGACGTGCAGGATCTTGCGAGGAGAGGGAGTCACGAGGATGCGGATGGGCTTATGAAGCTGGAACAGAGAGGCTGGTAAGCCAAGTGAGCCAGCGAGTTTCAGGACGCCAGAAAGCGACGCAACAGTCCTGCCTGGCAGCCACTCGAGCGTCCTTCAAACAGAGAAATTGGGGACATTCCTAATTTCCGGGCAGACGCTACGGAAATTAGGAATGTCCCCAATTTCCTCAATTTCCTGGAGGCCACTCGTGCCTCCTTCACTTCCCGCACTTCTTTGCTTCCTTGGCCTGGCTTCGGTCAGCAAATTCTCTCGATGTCGGGGCGGCCTTCCCTCTCACTGTTCGTCTTGTCGGCGGCAGGCCCGTCGGCCATCAGCAGGCAGTCGAACAGGATGTCGTCGCCCATGCGGAAGATGCGATGTGCCGGCCGCAGGCAGTCGCCCAGCATCTCGGCACCCGGCAAACGGATGGCCGGCCGGCCGTCGCCGATGAGCAGCGGTGCGACGGCCAGCTGCAACCGGTCGAGCAAGCGGGCCTGCAGAAATCCCGATACCGTCACGCCGCCGCCCTCGACGAAGATCCTCGCGCAGCCGCGTGCGCGGAGCGCAGCCACCAGCGCCGCGAGGTCCAGTTCGCCGTCCGGTGTCGGGATCCTGAGGATCTCCACCTGCTCCGATGCCGGCCACGCGGGTTTGCTCGAGTCGCCGCACACCAGCAGCGTGGGCGACTGTCCGTCGTTGAACACGCCGTACTGATCGTCTAGTCGCCGAGTGCGGTCGAGGACGACCCGCAAGGGATTCGGACCCGTCACCCTGCGCGTGGTGAGCTGCGGGTCGTCGGCTGCGATGGTGCCTGCGCCGACGATGACCGCGTCGCAGAGCGCACGCATGCGGTGCAGATGACGCACATTCTCGTCGCCCGTCACGTAGTAGGAGTCGCCTGTGGCCGGAGCGATGAAGCCGTCCAGGCTCTGGCCGAGATGGCCGATGGTCACCGGGGCATCGGCGTGGCTGCTCGCAATGGGCAGGTAGAGGTCCAGCAAAGGGATGAGGACATCCTCCGGCGGCAGGCGTGAGACCCAGCCCTTGCCCGGAATCCAGTCAAGCACCGCACGCGAAACATTCTCCGTAGAGGCGACTAGCCGCCCACTGTCGTCAATTGCATACGCTTTGGGTTGTGTCCTGTCGAAGCCTGCCCGATTCGCTTGCGCCGCTGCCAGCACCCAACCCCAGACCGTCTCCACCTGTGTGACCATTCCGTTCGTCATCCAAGTCCTACTTTATGCTTGTTTTCCAGCCAAATGAGCGCCTTGCGCGTGTCCCTGCCGCCGGCTGCCTGCCGGCGGGCCACGAGCAATTTTCGTCAACCTTGGCTTGTATGGTAGTTTGAACGCCATCATGGCAGACAATTTGAACGGCAACGACGGCCACGCCAGCAATCGCGTCTCTCCGTCCCTGAATGGCGATGTGCGGACCCTGAAAGTCGAGCGTGCGCTGGCGGAGCTTCGCCGCGGACGGGCGATCCACATCCAGGGCAGCGGGCCTGGAATGCTGGTGACGGCGCTCGAGACCACCACCCCCGAATACATCGATCGCCTGGTGGGCCTCAAGGCCGGCCCGGTGCTCCTTGCCATCACGGGCCAGCGCGCGTTGGCCTTGGGGTTAGCCGGGTCTCCGGACCAGCCTTGGGTCCTGCATCCTGCCCAGCCTGTCCAGTTCGCCGAACTGGCCGCTGTTGCTGGCCTTGCTCCGCGGCCGGCAATGACCGCCATCGATCTCGACTCGCTGGCGGTCGCGCCCTGCAATCCTGAAGTGGTCGCGGGCCTGCAGCTCGCAAAGCATGGCCGGCTGATGCCCGCCCTGTGCACAGTGGCCGTCGACCGCGCCTCGATCAGCGACGACATCCTGGCCATCACGACAGCGGACATCGATTACTTCGAGAGGCCGAGGGTCGACGACCTCGAATGGGTCAGCGACGCGCGCGTGCCGCTGTCCGGCCATGAGAACTGCCGGCTCGTGCTGTTCCGCGACGTCCGCGACGGCACCGAGCACGTGGCGGTGCTCGTGGGCCAGATCGACCAGTCCGAGCCGGTGCCGGTGCGAGTGCATTCAGCGTGCCTCACGGGTGACCTGCTGGGCAGCCTCCGCTGCGACTGCGGTGACCAGCTCCGCAACGCCGTCGACCAGCTCGGCGCGGCGGGGGGCGGAATCCTGCTCTACCTCGCGCAGGAAGGCCGCGGTATCGGCCTTGCCAACAAGTTGCGCGCCTATCACCTGCAGGACGGGGGGCTCGATACCCTCGACGCCGACCAGGCCTTGGGCTTCCGCTCCGACGAGCGCTCCTTCGCCGTCGCTGCGTTGATGCTGCAGAAGCTCGGTGTCACCCGCATCCAGTTGCTGACCAACAACCCGTCGAAGTTCCGGCAACTGCAGGACGCCGGCATTGAAGTGGTCGCGCGCCAGTCCCTCACCGGCGCGGTCAACGAGCACAACGCGCGCTACATCAAGGCCAAGCTCGAGCGGGCGGGGCATTTGCCGGGGGATGCGTAAGCCTCACCCGCACTGCGTGCGACCTCTCCATGGAACGGAGAGGTGAATGTCGTGACCCCTCTCCATTCCATGGAGAGGGAAACGGAGTGGGTGAGGCCTCCGCCAAGCCACTCTCCGGGCGGAGAGGGAAACGGAGTGGGTGTGAGGTCTGAAGCAAGAGTCAGCTGGGG
>CAIUGU010000066.1 GCA_903898785.1 uncultured Pseudomonadota bacterium
GCCATGCGCGCCCGCGGTGCCAAGGTGACGGACATCGTGGTGCTGGTGGTGGCGGCCGATGACGGCGTCATGCCCCAGACCATCGAGGCGATCAGCCATGCGAAGGCGGCCAAGGTGCCGCTGATCGTGGCCATCAACAAGATCGACAAGCCTGACGCCAAGCCCGAGCGTGTGCGCAGCGAATTGCTGCAATATGAAGTTCAGGTCGAAACCCTGGGCGGCGACGTGCTCGAGGTCGAGGTCTCCGCGCTCAAGAAACTGAATCTCGACAAGCTGCTTGAGGCCATCGCCCTGCAGGCCGAACTGCTTGACTTGCAGGCCGATCCCGAGCGTCCCGCCGAAGGTACTGTCATCGAGGCGCGGCTTGATCGTGGCCGTGGTCCCGCGGCGACCGTGCTCGTGCAGCGCGGCACGCTGAGCGTGGGCAACATCATCGTGGCGGGCTCCCAGTGGGGCCGCGTGCGCGCCCTGCTCGACGACAAGGGCGCTCATATGGCCTCAGCGCGTCCTTCTTTCCCGGTGGAGGTGCTCGGCTTCTCCGGCGCGCCTGAAGCGGGTGACCGCATGGCGGTCGTGGACAGCGAGGCCCGCGCCCGTGAAATCACCGAATATCGTGAGCGTCAGAAGCGCGAAAAGGCAGCCGTACGCGGCGGTTCGGCGCGCGGTTCGCTGGCCGACATGATGTCCCAGCTCAAGACGGCGGGCCGCAAGGAATTCCCGCTCGTCATCAAGGGCGACGTGCAGGGTTCGGTCGAAGCCATCATGGCGACGCTCGACAAGCTCGGCACCGACGAAGTCGCAGCGCGCGTTCTGCATGCGGCGGTCAGCGGCATTTCGGAATCCGACATCACGCTCGCCGAAGCTTCGGGTGCTGTGGTCATCGGGTTCAACGTGCGCGCCAACAAGGAAGCGCGCGATCTGGCCGAAAGGTCGGGCATTGAAATCCGCTATTACAACATCATCTACAATCTTGTGGACGATGTGAAAGCGGCCATGTCGGGACTTCTGGCTCCGACCATGCGCGAGCAGATGCTCGGCAATGCCCAGATCCTCGAAGTCTTCAGCATCACGAAGGTTGGCAAGGTTGCGGGTTGCCGCGTCACTGACGGTCGTGTCGAGCGTGGGGCGAATGTCCGTCTTATCCGAGACAACGTCGTTATCCACGAAGGCAAGCTGTCGACGCTCAAGCGCTTCAAGGACGAGGTCAAGGAAGTCCAGGTCGGACAGGAATGCGGCATGGCGTTCGAGAACTATCAGGACATGCGCGCAGGCGATGTCATCGAGTGCTATCGCGTCGAAGAGATCAAGCGCTCGCTGTAAGCGGCGCTTGATGTCGTTTTTCCGCAATGGCGTAACAGGCAAGTCGGTGCGCGGTTCATAACCGCGCCCGCCGGAGAAGATCATGTCACGTTTGCATCAAAAGGGCGGCGAGCCATCGCAGCGGATGCTGCGCGTCGCCGAACTCATTCGTCACGCGATGGCGGACATGTTGTCGCGCGGCGACGTCAACGATCCTGTCCTCGAACAGAATGTCGTCACGGTTCCGACCGTACGGATGAGCCCCGACCTCAAGCTCGCCACCGTGTTTGTCATGCCGCTTGGCGGCAAGGACACCAAGCCGGTGATCGACGC
>CAIUGU010000067.1 GCA_903898785.1 uncultured Pseudomonadota bacterium
CTTCCTGCTTGAGCCGGGCAAGTTCCTGCCGGCGCGACTGCGCGGCCTTCAGCATGTCATCGAGCGGCTGCTGGACGCCGCCGTCAAAGCGCGCCTGCAGGTCCATCTCGGCCGCCAGCCGTTCGAGCGGCGGCTCCAGCCCCAGCAACAGTTCCTCGAGCGCATGCTCGTCCTTGTCGCGCTCCAGCAGCGGGCCGATGAGACCGGCGAGGTACAGCGCATGCCGGGCCTGGTACGCCGACTGCTGCGCGAGATCGCGGGGCACGGCGACGTCGTAGCGATTGCGGCTGATCTCCTGGTCGGCCTGGGCCAGCAGTCGCTTGGCCTCGCCCAACGTCCGCGGCGCGAGGTCTGCAACCTTGGCAAGATCGGCCTTCGCGATCAGCGCGCGGGCTTCACCGAGCAGTCCGCCCTTGATGGCGAGCAGCTCGGCATCGCGCAGCAGGACTTCGGCTTCCGCCGCCCGCTTCTGCGCGCCTTGTTCGTCACCGCGCTCGAGGCGGGCCGCCGCGTCGGCAAACCGTTCTGACGCTCGCGCCCACGCTTCGGGCGCATTGCGAGCGGCATCGGCGGCCACGGCATCCTCACGGGTCTTGAGAACGGTGGCGAGCTTGGCTCGTGCGCCCGTTGCCGCGCTCGTCGCGGCCTGGAGCGCTTGCCTGCTGGCGGCGAGCTGCGCATTGACGCGTCCGGCATCGCGGCCGCGATCGAAGTCCCGTTCGGCACTCTGGAATGCGGCCACGGCCTGCCCGTAGGCGCGCGGGGCCAAGGTGTCCACGAACGCGGCACGGGCCGCTTCAAGCGCAGCACGCTGCTCGCCGAACAGTGCATCCTTCGGGGTTTGCGCCATCGCCGGCGCAGCCAGCAACAGCAGCGCCGCGAGCATCGCGGGAAACAGGGAGAGGCAACGGCTTAAAGGGGACAGATCTATTTTCCAGCGGGCGAAAATAGATCTGTCCCCTTTTGCCTGCGAATCAGGGCCGCAGCTGGCCCGTACCATGGACGACATACTTGTAACTCGTGAGTTGCTCGACGCCGACGGGCCCACGCGCGTGGAACTTGTCGGTGGAAATGCCGATTTCGGCGCCCATGCCGAACTCGCCGCCATCGGCGAACTGCGTAGACGCGTTGTGGAGGACGATGGCGCTGTCGACACCGGACAGGAACCGTTCGGCAGTCGCGGCATTGTCGGTGACGATGGATTCGGTGTGGGCCGAGCCGTACTTCTCGATGTGCGCGATGGCGGCATCGACGCCGTCGACCACACGCGCCGCGATGATCGCGTCGAGGTACTCGGTGTACCAGTCGTCTTCGGTGGCCGGACGCACGCGTTCATCCACCTTCTGCACGGCAGCGTCGCCGCGGACCTCGCAGCCCGCATCGAGCAGCGTCTTGATGACCGGCGCCATCAGCGTGGGGGCACCCGCCTTGTCGAACAGCACGGTCTCGGCGGACCCGCAGATGCCGGTGCGACGCAGCTTGGCGTTGCGGACGATCTCGCGCGCCATGTTCACGTCGGCATCGCGATCGACATACACATGGCAGTTGCCTTCGAGATGGCCGATGACCGGCACGCGGGCATCCTGCTGGACACGTGCGATCAGACTCTTGCCACCGCGAGGCACGATCACGTCGACGTAATCCGTCATTGCGGACAACAGGTAGCCGACAGCCGCACGGTCCTTGGTCGGGACCATCTGGATGCACGTCTCCGGCAAGCCTGCTGACTTGAGGCCCGCCATCAGGCACTGATGGATCGCCAAGCTCGACCGCAGGCTCTCCGACCCGCCGCGCAGGATGACGGCATTGCCGGACTTCAGGCACAGCGCGCCGGCATCGGCCGTCACGTTGGGACGGCTTTCGTAAATGATGCCGACGACGCCGAGCGGCACGCGGACACGCGTGATGCGCAGCCCGTTGGGGCGCGTCCAGTCGGCAATGACCGTGCCGATGGGGTCAGCCAGGCCAATGATCTCTTCGATGCCACGCGCCATCGCCTCGACGCGCTTCACGTCGAGCTTGAGCCGATCGAGCATCGCGCCCGACAGACCCCGCTCGGTGGCCAGGCGCATGTCCTCGGCATTCGCGGCGAGGATGGCGTCGCACTGATTCCGGATGGCATCGGCCGCCGCCTGCAGGGCGCGGTTCTTGTCGTGGGCGGTGGTCTGGGCCAGCACGCGGGCGGCCTCAAGGGCCGCTTTGCCGATGCCGGTCATCAGGGTGCCGATTTCGTCGGCACCGGTGGGAGAGGCGATCTGTTGACTTGAAGCATTCATGATGCGCTTGATTCTAGCAGGGCTGCTCAAAACGACGCCCGTGCTTTTGCCCTCAATTCGGGACTTCAGGCGCTTCGACCATGACCCACGCAAGTTCGTTCTCACGCTGGCGGCGGAAGTCCCTCCTCGCGCTGATTCTGTTGCCGCTGGCCGTCACCGCGGGCACCCCCTCCCCCGGCCAGCACCCGCTCACCGGCCGCACCTATGCCTGGCCAATGGGCGTTGCGGGGGCCGACTGGCTGGATCGCCCCGAACGGGCCCGGGAAGAGCAGCCCGACAAGGCGCTCGACTACATCGGCATCGTGCCCGGCAGCGCGGTGGCGGACATCGGCGCGGGGTCCGGGTATTTCACGACCCGGCTGGCCCGCCGCGTCGGCCCTACGGGTAAGGTCTACGCCAACGACATCCAGCAGGGGATGCTGCTGCTGATCGCGGACAAGGTAGGACGGATGGGCCTCAAGAACGTGGAGAGGGTGCTCGGGACCCCGGACGACCCGAAGCTGCCGGCGAATTCCCTGGACCTCGCGCTGATGGTCGACGTCTATCACGAGTTCTCGGCACCGGAGCGGATGGTGGGAAAGCTGTTCACGGCGCTCAAACCCGGCGGCCGGCTGGTCCTGCTCGAGTACCGGGCCGAGGACCCTCGGGTCCCGATCCTGGAGGAGCACAAGATGACGCGCGAGCAGGTGAAGGTCGAGATCGAAGCATCGGGCTACAAGCTCGACCGCGTGGAGGAGCGCCTGCCGCGGCAGCACCTGTTCATCTTCACCCGGCCGTGAAAGACCTCGGTTAAGATCGGTCCCACTGCTCAATCCGGAAGTGACCCCATGCTGCGAATCGCCCTGCTTGTGCTCGTTGCCGGCACCGCCGTCGCCGCCGAACCGGAGACAGCCGATCCCGTGAGCGTGGCCGTCGCGAACTGCGAATCCTTCAACACGCGGTTCGTGGACACGTTCTGCGCGGCGACGAAGCAGAAGTCAGGCAGCTACCGGGTCGAGATCCGCGCCGGCACGCCCGACGCGATGCGCGTCGTCTTCATGCGCTCGCTCGATGTGGCGGACCTGATCTGCAATGCCGGCCACAAGGTGGAACTCGTTCAGCAGCTGAAGGATGCGGACGGCACTAACACCGTGCGGTGGGCGATCAATCCGAAGGAATGCGGAATCACGCGGCTTCCCGGCGGAGGCCTATAGAACCGACCTTCGGCTTCCGCCTCCGCTGTTTTCCGCCTCATGCTCGATCGTGCATCGAAATCGAACTGAGGACAGTTCGATTTCGGCAAGCCTTGCTCGGTCGGCCGCGAAATACGCGTTGGGCACCTCACCTGTTCAGGGCATCGACTATTTCGCAGCTCGACCTCGCGGCGGCGATCGAGAAATCGGCGAAAAACAGCGGAGGCGGAAGCCTGCGGTCGGGGAGCCTGGGCGCTATCGCAGACATATTGGGAGCTGGCAAATGCAAATTGGCATGATCGGCCTCGGGCGCATGGGCGCCAGCATGGCGGCCAGGCTGTTGCGGGGCGGCCATGACTGCGTGGTCCATGACCATTCGCCCGAGAACATCGCGCGCGTAGTTGCACTCGGTGCGACGGGGGCCGCAACCCTGCAGCAGCTGGTGGACAAGCTGAAGTCGCCGCGAGCCGTGTGGCTGATGGTGCCGGCCGCGGCCGTCGATGATCTACTCGCCCAGCTGACGCCGCTGCTGGAGCCCGGCAACATCGTCATCGACGGCGGCAACTCGCACTACCACGACGACCTACGGCGCGCCGCGGAGCTGGAGGCGAATGGCATCGCGTACGTGGACGTCGGTACGAGCGGCGGCGTTGCCGGCCTCGACCGCGGCTACTGCCTGATGATCGGCGGCGACAAGGAACCGGTGCAGCATCTTGCGAGTGTCTTCGCCACGCTGGCGCCTGGCGCTGGCAGTGCCGCGCCGACACCCGGGCGGCAAGCGGGACCAAGCACAGCGGATCAGGGCTGGCTGCATTGCGGACCCCAGGGGGCCGGGCATTTCGTGAAAATGGTCCACAACGGCATCGAGTACGGCCTGATGGCCGCGTACGCCGAAGGTCTCAACATCCTGAAGCACGCAAATGTCGGGCTGCGTGACCACGCCGTCGATGCCGAAACGACGCCGCTGCGCGACCCCGCGCATTACCGCTACGAGATGGACCTGCCCGAGATCACTGAAGTCTGGCGCCGCGGCAGCGTGATCGGCTCGTGGCTGCTGGACCTGACGGCGTCAGCGCTCGCCCGCAATCCCTCGTTGGAAAGCTTCGAAGGCCGGGTCTCCGACTCCGGCGAGGGCCGCTGGGCGGTGCAGGCCGCCATCGACGAAGCCGTACCCGTGCCGGTTCTGAGCGCAGCGCTGTATGCCCGGTTTGATTCCCGCGGTGAGTCCGACTTCGCCAACCGCGTTCTGTCCGCCATGCGGCGCGAGTTTGGCGGGCATGTCGAGAAGCAGGTCAAGAACTCTCCGTCGAATTCATGACATCGAAAACCGACGCCACCGCGCCACACGCGCTGCCCGCCGACGCACTGGTGGTGTTCGGGGCCACCGGCGACCTGGCACGAAAGAAGATCTTTCCCGCGCTCTACGCGATGTTCCGGCACGGTACGCTGCAGGTACCGGTGATTGGCGTGGCCTCATCGGAGTGGGACGTCGAACAACTGCGCGCGCGTGCGCGTGAAAGCATCGAGCAGGACGGTGGCGAGATCGACCCTTCGGCGCTCGACCGCTTCCTGTCGGCACTGCACTATGTCAGCGGCGACTACCGGGACACGGCTACCTTCGCAGCGCTGCAGCAGGCCCTGCATGGCACGCAGCGCCCGGCGTTTTACCTTGCCATTCCGCCGTCGCTGTTCCCCACCGTAATCGGCGGCCTGAAGGAAGCTGGACTGGCCGAAGGCGGACGCGTCATCGTCGAAAAGCCCTTTGGCCGCGATCTGGCGTCGGCGCGCGAGCTCAATCGCATCGCGCGCGATGCCTTCCCTGAAGACGCGATCTTCCGCATAGATCACTTCCTGGGCAAGGAAGCGATCATGAACATCCTCTATTTCCGCTTCGCCAATTCCTTCCTCGAGCCCTTCTGGAACTCCCATCACATCGCCAGCGTGCAGATCACGCTCGCTGAGCAGTTCGGCGTCGAGGGACGCGGGGCGTTTTACGAAAGCGCGGGCTGCCTGCGTGACGTGCTGCAGAATCATCTGTTCCAGATCGTCGCGTTGCTGGCGATGGAACCGCCGGCCAGCCGTGACTTCGAGTCGGTTCACCGCCACAAGACCGATGTCTTCGCCGCGATGCGGCCACTGGGTGTCGGCGACATCCTGCGCGGGCAATACCGGGGTTACCGCGACGAGCCGCAAGTCGCGAGCGATTCCGACGTCGAAACCTTCTGCGCCCTGCGCGTGCATATCGACAACTGGCGCTGGGACGGCGTGCCCTGGTACCTGCGTTCAGGCAAGTGCCTGCCGATGAGTGCCTGTGAGGTGGTGGTCCAATTGAAGCCCCCGCCGCAGAACCTGTTCGGCGATGCGGCCGGCCGCGAAGACGCCAACCACCTGCGCTTTCATCTGTCACCGCGCTCGAAGATCACGCTGTCCGTACGCATCAAGCGTGACGGCAAGGCGTTCGTCGGCGAACAGCGCGAGTTCTCGCTGCTCGAGGAAGGGTCGAGCGAGGTCTCGCCCTACGAACGCCTGCTTACCGACGCGATGGAGGGCGACGATGCGCTCTTCACGCGGGGAGACGCCATCGAGGCTGCCTGGACCGCACTCGAGACGGTGCTGGCTGATCCCCCGACGGTCCAGGCCTACGAACCAGGTTCCTGGGGCCCGTCTGCTGCGGACGAGTTCATCGCCGCAGCGGGCTCATGGCGCAGTCCCGAGGTGGAGGACTGAACCGGAGCACTGCCTCCGGCCTCGGAACCGGGCTGAATGCTTCTCGGTGCCAGCCTCGCCATACTTGCATTGCCTCCGTCTCCCTCCGCCACAACGGCCACACCAGCTCGCTCGAATGACAAGTGTGGCAAGGCTGGCAGCGGTCGTACCGGTGCTGAGCGCGGCGTCATACGCCCGATGCGATTCCCGCGGGGATTCCGGCTTCGCCGACCGCGTTCTATCCGCCATGTGACGCGATTTCGGTGGGCATGCCGGGAAGCGAGAGCAACCCTAGCGAATCGAGTTCGGCGTATTTCTATTTTCCGCCCGCGACATCGATGAAGCTGCCCGAGGTGTATGAAGCCTCGTCGGACAAGAGCCACAGGATCGCGCTGGCCACCTCTTCCGGATATCCACCCCGCTTCATCGGGACGAGTTCCTTCACTCGTTCGACCCTGTTCGGCTCACCACCGCTGGCATGCAGTTCGGTGTAGATGAAGCCTGCCCGCACGGCGTTGACACGAATGCCGTCCAGGGCCACCTCCTTCGCGAGGCCGATGGTGAACGTATCGATGGCTCCTTTCGACGCGGCATAGTCGACGTACTCCCCCGGCGATCCGACCTTTGCCGCTCCGGACGACACATTGACGATCGCCCCGCCTGCGCCACCGTGCTTTGTGGACATCCGGCGGACGGCCTCACGGGCACACAGAAACGAGCCGATGACATTGGTCGCCAGGACCCGGCGGATTCGGTCGGCGTCCATTTGCTCAACCCGCATCTGGGTTTCAAGGATGCCCGCATTGTTGACCAACGCCGAGACTCTCCCCAACGCCTGGTCGCAGGTCCTGAAGAGCCGGACGACTTCCGCCTCGATCGAGATATCCGCACCCACCGCCACCGCGCGGCCACCCGCAGCGACGATCTCGTCAACGACCTTCCTGGCCGCTGCCTCGTTCTGCCGATAGTTGACGCAGACCGCGTAGCCCCGCTGCGCGGCAAGCTTCGCAGTGGCGGCCCCAATGCCGCGGCTGGCTCCTGTGATCAAGACGACGCGTGGCGATTCCGGATTCATAAGGCCCTTCTATGAAAGCAGGCTAGTGGATAGGGCACTAAGCTTGGTGCGGAACAAACCACACCCGGTACGGAAGATGCACTTCAAGACTCCGGGTCGTACCCGAACTGCCTGAGTTCCTGCGCGCACTGGCACGCAGCGGCGATCTTCGCCGCCCAAGCTACTGCCTCCTCGCGCATCGGCACGTTCAGCACGCAGAAGCCGCCGTTGAGTCTCTCCGTTTCGGGGTAGGTGCCGTTCTTGATGGTTCCGTCGCTCGCGACCATCACCGGCGTGACGCCCTCGTCGACGCCACCCCCGAAGACATAGACCCCCGCCGCTTTCGCTTCGCGGATCACCACGCGGACAGCCTCACCCACTGCAGGGAGGTCTTCGGCCGCGATGTGGCCCATCGCCGAACTCGGGAACGAGATCAAGTAGTGAGTCATATGCTGAAGACTACGTTGCTTTCGTGTCTGGAAGTCCTCTGAACCGGGTTGAGCGCACTGGCCCATCACTCACCCAGCTCAAGGTACCGCTACCAAATAAGCCACTAAGCTCAACCCGGTTCGGAAGGGAGACTCTTAAAGAACCTCCGCCCCGCGAAGCGCCTTGGCAGCGAGATCAATCGCTGCGTTGGCGTCGAGACTCGACGCGCCGACCACACAGCTGACGAAAACATAGGCGCGCTCACCGCGAGCCACATGCCCAACGAGCCACCGCACTCCTCGCCCTGATCGATCGAGGGTGTTGGCGGACTGCGCACTGACAACAGCGTCCTTCGGCCAAGGCTTCGCGAACGCGCGATCGCCTTCCGGCGTCCTGATCGCGCCGGCGGATTGCTCGAGGATCTTGCGCAGCGTCGCAGTGGAACTCGCGGATGCGTCCAGCTCCTGCTGGTAGAAGCGAACCAGGAAATCCTGCTGCTGTTCGGGAGTGATCCGAAGCGTGCCGGCGGACCAGAAGGTCTTCAGGTCGCGCCCCGGATCCTTGTTGCCGTACTGGAAGAGCTGCAGGTACACGCGTTCGCGTTCCAGGCCGATCTTGTCGGCCACGCGCTGGAAGTACCAGTCGACGGAGTACTGCACGGCTGAACCAAGCGTGTGATCCCGACGTGCGGATTCGGGGCCTTCCGCTTTGCCGTCGAACGGCATCGACTGACTCGCATCGGCAACGATGCCGGATTCGAGGGCAGCCAATGCGTGCGGGATCTTGAATGTCGCGCCGGGACTCAATGCCACGCGACAGGCCTCGGCCGGTTCTCGGACCACTTCGCCCACGCCGACTTCATACAAGAGGAAACAGGATTGCGACGGAGCGTCGGCGGCACTAACCGGACTCGACACGCCGATGAACGCGGACAGCGCAGCAACGCTCGCGAGGAAGATCCGAGGTAACGCCATCATTCTCCCCCGCGCCGGCTGCAAGGCCGGTCGCCACTCAACCCGTCTTGTCTATTCGCTGACCGTGACCACCAGGTCGTCGCGATGGATCATCTCGTCGCGGCCGCGGAACCCGAGCAGGCCTTCGATCTCGTTGCTCTTGCGGCCGCACAGCTGCGCCGCTTCGTCGCTCGAGTAGGCAGACAGCCCACGAGCGATCTCGTTCCCCTCAACATCACGGACCAGCAGCGCATCACCGCGCTCGAACTTGCCCTTCACGCGCGTGACACCGGCCGGCAGCAAACTCTTGCCGCGTTTCAGCGCAGCAGCCGCACCTTCATCGACGTGCAATTCACCGGCAGGCTTCAACGACCCGGCGATCCACTGCTTGCGCACCGTGACGGGATTCGTGGCCGGATAGAACCAGCTGCAGCGTGCACCGTTCTCGATGCGCTTGAGCGGATGCATCTCGTGGCCGATGGCAACGCACATGTGGCAGCCCGCGCCGATCGCAATCTTGGCCGCCGCGATCTTCGTCGCCATGCCGCCAGAACCCACCGACGACGACGCGCCGCCGGCCATCTTCTCGATCTCCGGCGTGATACCGCGGATCTCTGGGATGAAGACGGCGCTCTTGTCCTTGGTCGGATCGGCGGTGTACAGCCCGTCAACGTCGGACAGCAGCACGAGGCAATCGGCGCTGATCATCTGCGCGACGCGAGCGGCCAGACGATCGTTGTCACCGTAGCGGATCTCGGCCGTGGCAACAGTATCGTTTTCATTGATCAGCGGAATCGCGCCGAGCTTCAGCAATGTCGACAGCGTGTTGCGGCCATTCAGATAGCGACGACGTTCTTCGGTATCCCCGAACGTCAGCAGGATCTGTGCGACGGTGAGGTCGTGCTGGTCGAGCACTTCCTTCCACGCGTGCGCGAGGCGAATCTGGCCGACCGCCGCAGCGGCCTGGCTCTCGTCGAGCTTCAGCTTGCCGGGCTCGAGCCCAAGGTGCCGCCGACCGAGGGCAATCGCGCCCGACGACACGAGCAGCACTTCCTGCCCTCGCGCCCTGAGCCTTGCGATATCGGAGGCCAGCGTTTCCATCCACGCGCGGTTGAGGCGGCCGGTGGCCTGCTCGACGAGCAGCGCCGAGCCGATCTTGATGACGACGCGGCGGGCCTGCAGCAGCGGGCGCGCAACGACCTTGCGTTCGCGGGGGACCATGCTCTTGTTTCTTTCTAGAAGGCGAAGTGAGCCGCGTCGAGGCTCATCAGGTTGTTCGCGCCGCTCTTCAACGCGTCGGCATGAGCACGCGCCCGCGGCAGCAGGCGCTCGAAATAGAACGTCGCGGTCGCGAGCTTCGCACGGTAGAAGTCGCCTTCGGAATCAGAGGCCGCGAGCTTGGCCTGCGCCGTGGCGGCCATCCGTGCCCAGCACCACGCAAAGCACAGGTAACCGGAGAACTGCAGGTAATCGACGGCAGCCGCACCGGGCTCGTCCGCGCTCTCGCTCGCCTTCGCGGCGACGAACTGCGTGAGGTCGCCCCACTCGCGCACCATCGCCGCAAGCGGCGCGATGTAAGGCTTCAGTTCCGGGTTCTCGCTGTGCGTGCCGCAGAAGTCGACAATGAGGCCCGCCATCTTCCGCACCAGTTCACCGCGGCTGCCGAGGACTTTGCGGCCGATGAGATCGAGGGCCTGGATGCCGTTGGTGCCTTCGTAGATCGGCGCGATCCGCGCGTCACGCACGAACTGCTCCATGCCGGATTCGTGGATGTAGCCATGTCCTCCCAGGACCTGCATGCCGAGATTGGTCACTTCCATGCCGGCGTCGGTGAGGAACGCCTTCACGATGGGGGTGAGCAGCGCAAGGAGGTCGTCGGCATTGCGCCGCGCCTCCGCGTCGGGATGTCCGTGGGCGATATCGAGTTGCTGCCCGGCAAAATACGCGAGCATGCGGCCGCCTTCGGTCAGCGCCTTCTGCGTCAGCAGCATGCGCCGCATGTCGGGATGAACGATCAGCGGATCGGCGGCTTTGTCCGGGAACTTGGCGCCCGTCGCGGAGCGGCCCTGAAGGCGATCGCGGGCATACGCGAGCGCACCCTGGAACGAGGTCTCCGACAGGCCGAGGCCCTGCACGCCGACGCCGAGCCGTGCGTGATTCATCATCGTGAACATGCAGGCGAGGCCGGTGTGCGGCGGCCCGACGATCCAGCCGGTGGCGTCGCTGAAGTTCATGACGCAGGTGGCCGAGCCCTTGATGCCCATCTTGTGCTCGACAGAGCCGCATCGCACGCCGTTCCGTGCGCCGGGCTTGCCCTCTGCAGTGGGCAGGAACTTCGGCACGAGGAACAGGCTGATGCCCTTCGAACCGGCCGGTGCGTCCGGCAGGCGGGCGAGCACCAGGTGCACGATGTTCTCGGCAAGGTCGCTTTCGCCGCCGGTGATGAAGATCTTGGTGCCGCTGATCCGATAGCTGCCATCGCCGTTCGGCTCTGCGCGCGTGCGCAGCAACCCTAAGTCCGTGCCGCAATGGGGCTCGGTGAGGCACATCGTGCCGTTCCAGTTGCCGGAAGCGAGATGCGGCAGGTACCGCGACTTAAGCTCGTCGCTCGCATGGGCATTGATGGCCAGGATCGCGCTCTCCGCCAGCCCCGAATACAGGCGCCACGCGAGGTTCGCGGAACACAGCATTTCGGCGAACGGCAGCTGGGCACTCTCCGGCAGCCCCTGGCCGCCATAGGCGACCGGCGCGGTCATGCTCGCCCAGCCGTCGCCGCAGAACTTGTCGTACGCGTCCTTGAAGCCGGCGGGAGTCCGGACGACGCCATTTTCATAATGCACGCCTTCCGTGTCCCCGGGCAGGTTCGTCGGGGCGAGCACCTCCTCGGCAAACCGTGCGCCCTCCTCGAGCACGCTGTCCACGAGGTCCGGCGTCACGTCGTCGCGGCCGAGCGCGCGGTAATGGGCGCCCAGTTCCAGCACTTCGTGGACGACGAAACGGATATCTCTCAGGGGGGCTTTATAGGCGTGCATCTTGCATTCGCAGGCCGTGGCGGCGTGGACAATGAGTGTGACCGAGTCTAGCAGATCGGTTGTCCGCCCCCTCGCACGAGGACTTGCCGGTGATGCCCCGGGCAAACCCCTGGCCACCCGCCGCAAAGTCCCGCGCGGGACTGTTGCCAATGAATTGCGCCGGCCTGCTAATATTCGGCCCCGAGTAGTTTGTCGCGATGCGGTGCGTCGCCCTTTTTGAGGTGTGCTGTGGGCAGAGATTACGATCCGGTTGCCGGTCAATGGTTCGAGGACCTGGAAGAGGAAGAACTCTTTCTGGTGCTGGCCGTGGATCCTGACGAAGAGCTCGTCAAGATCCAGTATGAGAACGGCGATATCGAGGAGATCGACCTCGACACCTGGCATGTGCTCGACCTCGAGAAGACCACCCAGCCGGACGGCTGGTCGGGCTCGGTCGCCGCCGACGACGACGATGACGATGACGACTTCGACGACGAGGATGAAGACGAGGACGACGACTGGGACGAGGATGACGACGACCTCGACGACGATGACGATGACGACGAGTTCGACGACCGGGCGTAGCCCCGCCATACCCGGCAGGCAGGGAAGCAGGGGAAGCTAGGGACTATCCCCGGGGCCTGAGCGCTGTCAACGGCTGCCAGGCCGTCGCGGGATTCCGGCGCTCCTTCGGTTCCCGCGCTTTCTTGGCACTTCCTTCGGGAACTTGAACCCCGTCTGCACAGCCCAATATCCGCCCGGTAGGTCACGACAAGGGATTCCGCTCCTATGAAACGTATCTTCCTGTTCCTCGTCACGAATATCGCCATCATGGTGGTGTTGGGCGTGGTCCTGCGCCTGCTCGGCATCGACCGGATCCTGGACGCCCAGGGCGTCGGGCTCGACATGGGGTCGCTGCTGGCCTTTGCGGCCGTCGTGGGCTTCACGGGCTCCCTGATCTCCCTGGCCATGTCCAAGTGGACGGCCAAGCGGATGATGGGGGTGCGCGTCATCGAGCAGCCGTCCACGTCGACGGAACGCTGGCTGGTGGAAACCGTCCGGCTGCAGGCCGAGAAGGCCGGCATCGGCATGCCGGAAGTCGGCATCTTCGATACCCCTGAAATGAACGCGTTTGCCACCGGCGCACGGCGCAACAACGCGCTGGTTGCCGTGAGCACCGGCCTGCTGAGCGGCATGTCGCAGAAGGAAGCGGAGGCCGTGCTGGCCCACGAGATCAGCCACGTCGCGAACGGCGACATGATCACGATGGCGCTGATGCAGGGCGTCGTGAACACGTTCGTCATCGTGCTGTCGCGCGTGATCGGCCACTTCGTGGACCGCGTCATTTTCAAGACCGAGCGCGGCCACGGCCCGGCGTTCATGATCACGTCGATCGTCGCGCAGGTGGTCCTCGGCATCCTGGCCAGCATCATCGTCATGTGGTTCTCGCGGCAGCGCGAGTTCCGCGCGGACAAGGGCGGCGCCAACCTCGCCGGTCGCGAGGCCATGATCGGCGCGCTGCAGCGCCTGCAGGCCCGCCACTCCGGCCCGCTGCCAGACCAGATGGCGGCGTTCGGCATCGCCGGCGGCGGCGCGGGCGGCTTCAAGCGCCTGTTCATGTCGCACCCGCCGCTGGAAGAGCGCATCGCCGCGCTGCGTAACGGCTAAAGGTGACTCCGGGCTGAACCCGGTTGCCATTGACTGACGAAAAGGGGGCAAAGCATGCCCCCTTTTCTTTTGAGGACTTCATGACTGCCGGAAGCCCCACGGCCCTCGTCTGGCTCCGCCGCGACCTGCGGCTCACCGACAACCCGGCGATCGAGTTCGCCCGCCACCACGCGGAGCGCGTCGTGCTGGCGTACATCCACGCCCCGGACGAGGAATCGCCGTGGGCACCGGGCGCCGCCAGCCGCTGGTGGCTGCACCACAGCCTCACGTCACTGCAGAGGGACCTTGAGGCGCGCGGCCAACGGCTGATCATCCGCCAGGGACCGAGTCTCGCGGCCTTGCGCGCCCTGGTCGCCGATACCGGTGCGCAGACGGTCGTGTGGAATCGCCTGTACGAGCCCGCCACGATTGCGCGCGACAAGGCCGTGAAGGCCGCGCTGCGCGGCGATGGCATCACCGCGGAAAGCTGTAACGGCGCCCTGCTGTTCGAACCATGGACAGTCCAGACCGACCAGGGGGCGCCGTATCGCGTGTTCACGCCGTTCTGGAAGCGCTGCATGAAGACGCTCGCCGACGTTGGCGACCCGACGCCCGTGCCCGAGTTCGGCAAAGCGCCGCCCGCGGGCCTGGCCTGCTTGAAGCTCGATGCGCTGGAACTGCTGCCTCGCATCCCCTGGGATGCCGGCTTCAAGCAGGCGTGGCAGCCGGGCGAAGCAGGCGCGCATTCGCTGGTCGAGGTGCTCTCGGACAGCATCGTCGCGCGCTACGGCGAGACCCGGAACCGGCCTGACCTCGTCGGCACGTCGTGCCTGTCGCCGCACCTGCATTTCGGCGAGATCAGCCCGCGGCAGATCGTCGCGGCGCTGGCACCCGCCGGCCACGATGCCGCGTCGGCCGCAGGAACCGAGGCCTACATCCGCGAGTTGGGCTGGCGCGAGTTTGCGCACCACCTGCTGTTCCACTTCCCCGCCACCCAGACGGAGCCGCTCGACCCCAAGTTTGCGAACTACCGCTGGGAGAACAGCCCTGCGCTGCTGAAGGCCTGGCAGCGGGGCCAGACGGGGTACCCCATCGTCGATGCCGGCCTGCGCGAGCTGTGGCACACCGGCTGGATGCACAACCGGGTGCGGATGATCGTCGCGTCGCTGCTGGTCAAGAACTGCCAGGTCCACTGGCTCGAAGGGGCGCGCTGGTTCTGGGACACGCTGGTCGATGCGGACCTCGCCAACAACACGTCCGGCTGGCAGTGGACGGCGGGCTGCGGGGCAGATGCCGCACCGTACTACCGCATCTTCAACCCGGTGCTGCAAAGCGAGCGCTTCGACCCGGACTGCCGCTACCTGCGCCGCTGGGTACCCGAACTGAAAGGCTTGCCGGACAAGTGGTTACCGCGTCCGTGGGAAGCCCCCGACCACGTACTGCGGGCGGCGGGCGTCGAGCTCGGGCGGACCTATCCGCGACCCGTGGTCGACCTGCGGGAGAGCCGCGACAAGGCGCTGGCCGGTTACGCGGACCTCAAACGCCCGGCGTGAATCCACCCACCCCCCTGTGCCGAACGGAAGCAGCATGAGCCCCGCACCACCAGAGCGCACTGCTTCGTCCCGCACCCGGGGACGCCGTGCGCGTGCGGCCGCGATGCTCTTGTCCGTTGCAGCGCTGTGGCTGTCGAGCGGATTGCCCGCGTCCGCAGCGGCGGCGACGGACCTCCCTACCGTGATCCGCAACGACGGCTTCGAACTGGCGCCGGTCGGCGGCGATGAGCTCTCGCTGTACGGCTTCCGCATCTACCATGCCTCCCTGTGGGCGCCGTCAGGCCGGTACCACCCCGAACAGCCGACCGCCTTCACCCTCCACTATCGACGCGGTTTCACGAAACAGCGGCTCGTCGAGATCACGCAGACCGCCTGGGCGAAAGGAGGCATTGGCACCGAAGCGCAGCGCAATACCTGGGCCAACCGGCTGCTGGCCATCTGGCATGACGTGGCCAAGGGCGACATACTGGCCGCCGTCGTCGTCCCGGGCCGGGAAACGCGCTTTTACAATGCAGCCGGCTTGCTGGGCCGCATAGAAGACAAAGAGTTCGGCCCTGCCTACCTTGGTATCTGGCTCGGTGAAAAGACGTTGCTGCCCGACCTCCGCACCTCGCTGCTCGGATTGAAAGGGAAGCCCTGATGCTAAGGCGGTACTTCGCGGCGGTGCTTGCCTGGTTCGATTCGAGCGCAGGTCCCACGGCCGCCGGCCACAACGAGGGCGTCGACTGGCTGCGCATCATCCCGTTCGTCGGTATGCACGTCGCCTGCCTCGCCGTGTTCTGGGTCGGCGCGAGTCCCGTGGCCGTCGGCGTCGCGGTCGGCCTGTACTTCCTGCGCATGTTCGCCATCACCGGCTTCTATCACCGCTACTTCTCGCACCGCTCGTTCAAGACCTCGCGCACGGGTCAGTTCATCTTCGCGATCCTCGGCGCGTCGGCGGTGCAACGCGGGCCCATCTGGTGGGCCGCCCATCATCGGCATCACCACGCGCACTCGGACCTCGAAGGCGACGTGCATTCGCCGGTGCAGAGCGGGCTGCTGTGGAGCCACATGGGGTGGTTCCTGTCGCGCAAGCATTTCACGCCGGACTACTCGCGCGTGCGCGACCTGCTGAGCTTCCCGGAACTGAAGCTCGTCGACCGCTTCGACATCCTGATTCCCTTCATCCTCGCGTGGGCGCTGCTGGGCCTCGGCGCGCTGCTCGGCCGGGTGGCGCCGGAGCTCGGCACGAACGGCTGGCAGATGCTCGTGTGGGGCTTCTGCATCTCGACCGTGGTCTGCTATCACGCGACGTACACGATCAACTCGCTCGCGCACCGCTTCGGCCACCGCCGCTATGCCACCCACGACGACAGCCGCAACAATCCGTGGCTGGCACTCGTGACGCTGGGCGAAGGCTGGCACAACAACCACCATCACTACCCCGCCTCGGCACGGCAGGGGTTCTACTGGTGGGAAGTCGACATCACGTATTACGGGCTGCGACTGCTCGCCGCGCTCGGCCTCATTCGCGACCTGAAGCCCGTACCTGTGCAGGTGCGTGAAGCCCATGCCGCGCGCAACACCCCGGCCGGGGCGGAGCGCGGATGAAAATCGCGGTCGTCGGCTCAGGCATCGCCGGGCTCACCGCAGCCTGGCGCCTGGACAAGGAACACGACGTCACGCTGTTCGAAGCGGCGGACTACGTCGGCGGCCACACCGCCACGGTGGATGTCGAATGGGCGGGCCAGCACTATGCCGTCGACACCGGCTTCATCGTCTTCAATGACTGGACGTACCCGAACTTCATTGCGCTGCTCGACGAGCTGGGCGTCGAGTGGCAGTTCTCGAACATGAGCTTCAGCCTGTCCTGCGAGCGCACCGGGCTCGAGTACAACGGTACGTCGCTGAACTCGCTGTTCGCGCAGCGGCGCAATCTCGTCAATCCGCGCTTCCTGCGCATGCTCGCGGACATCATGCGCTTCAATCGCGAGGCCAAGGCCTTTGCGGCAGAACCGCCGGAAGACCAGGAGGCGGACCAGCGATACACGCTGAGTGCTTTCCTGAAGGGTGGCGCCTATTCACCGCAGTTCGTGGAGCAGTACGTCCTGCCGATGGGCCGCGCCATCTGGTCGGCGGAGCAGCAGGCCATGCTGCAGTTCCCGGCGCGGTTCTTCATCGATTTCTTCGCGCGCCACGGGTTCCTCAACATCAGCGACCGGCCCGTGTGGCGTACGGTCCGGGGCGGCTCCCGCGAATACGTGCGCCGGATGCTGTCGAAGCTGCGGGCGACCGTGCGCGTATCGACTCCCGTCACCGGCATCCGCCGCCTGCCGCACCAGGTGCAGCTCCGCACGGCGGCCGGTACGGTGGAATCCTTCGACCACGTCTTCATCGCGAGCCATGCCGACCAGGCGCTCAGGATGCTCGACGACGCAACGCTTGTTGAGCGCGAGGTCCTCGGCAGCTTCCCGTTCGCGGCGAACGAAACCGTACTGCATACCGATGAGTCGGTGCTGCCGCGTCGCCCCCTTGCGCGAGCCGCCTGGAACTATCACCTGCTCTCGCGGCCGCAGGAACCGGTCGCGCTCACGTACGACATGAACGTGCTGCAGAACATCGCGGCCCCCGTGAAGTTCCTCGTCACGCTGAACCACACCCGCGCGATCGACGAGGGCAAGATCCTGCGTCGCTTCATGTATCACCATCCGGTGTACCTGCCGCAGGGCGTAGCCGCACAGGCCCGGCATCGCGAGATCAATGGCGCACGCCGCACCTATTACTGCGGCGCCTACTGGCGCTGCGGCTTCCATGAAGACGGCGTCGTCAGCGGCCAGACGGCCGTGGACCACTTCCGCGCAGATACCGATGAAGAGCTGCCTCTACAACGGCTGGGTTAGGCATCGCCGCGCGGGGCCGCAGGCGCATGAGTTCCGGTACCGGATCTTCATGACGTACCTGGACCTCGCCGAACTGCCCACGCTGTTCTCGCGCTTCTGGCTGTGGTCGACGCGTCGCCGCGCGCTCGCGCGCTTTCGGCGCAAGGACTACTACGGCCCCGCGGACCAGCCGCTCGATGCCGCCATCCGCGATCTCGTCGCGAAGCAGACCGGCGTACGACCGCAAGGGCCGATCCGGCTGCTGACGCACCTGCGCTACTTCGGCTACTGCTTCAATCCGGTGAGCTTCTACTACTGCTTCGATGCGGCCGACACTCGCGTGGACACGATCGTCGCCGAGATCACCAACACGCCGTGGGGCGAACGGCATGCATATGTGCTCCCCGCGGGTGACAGCACTGCCGACGGCGACAAGCTGCGCTTCCAGTTCGACAAGCAGTTCCATGTGTCGCCGTTCCTGCCCATGGACATGCAGTACGACTGGCGCTTCTCTGCGCCCGGCGATCGGCTGTTCGTGCACATGGAGAACTTCCGCGGCGGTGACAGGGCCTTCGATGCGACCCTCGTCCTCGACCGCGAGGAGATCTCGAGTGTCTCGCTGGCGAAGTCGCTGATCGCCTTCCCGTTCATCACGGCCAAAGTCAGTCTCGCGATCTACTGGCAGGCATTGAAGCTATGGCTCAAGAAGGCGCCGTTCCACACCCATCCGGAGAAGCTGGCCACGACCGGCGGTAAAGCACAATGACCCAGGGCAAAGCGGGCTCCATCGCCAATCTCGACAACCGCGGCAGCACGACGTCCGTCACGGCACTGCAAAACCTCGGCCGCTCGGCGCTGCTCGGGCAGCTTGGCAAGCTGACCGTGGGTTCGCTGACCGTCAACGAGGGCGGACGTACCCATCATTTCGGTGAGCGAACGACGGACGCGGCGCTCGTGGCGACGATCGACGTCCTTGCCCCACAGTTCTGGGCCGATGCCGCGTTCGGCGGCACGGTCGGCGCGGGCGAGGCGTTCATCCATGGAACGTGGCGGTGCGACAACCTGACGGCGCTGATCCGCATCATGGTCCTGAATCGCGATGTCATGAACGGCATGGAGCGCGGCCTCGCGTGGGTCACTGCACCGACGCGCCGCATCCTGCACTGGCTCAACCGCAATTCGAAAGCAGGGAGCCAGCGCAATATCGCCGCCCACTACGACCTCGGCAACGATTTCTTTGCGCTGTTCCTCGACCCGACACTCGCCTACTCGTGCGGCATCTTCGAGCGCGAGGAATCGACATTGCACGAGGCCTCGCTCGCGAAGTTCGACGAGATCTGCCGCAAGCTGGACTTGCAGCCCGACGATCACCTCGTCGAGATCGGCACGGGCTGGGGCGGACTCGCGTTGCATGCCGCCGGGAAGTACGGCTGCCGCGTCACGACGACCACGATTTCGAAGGAGCAGTACGCCCATTCCGTCGCTCGCGTGAAGGCGGCGGGCATGGAAGACCGGATCACGCTGCTGCTCAAGGACTATCGTGACCTCGAACCACCGGCAGGCAGCGGCGGTTTCGACAAGCTGGTCTCCGTCGAGATGATCGAGGCCGTGGGTCCGCAGTACCTCGACACGTATTTTGCGAAGTGCGCGTCGCTGCTTAAGCCGAACGGCGCGATGCTGCTGCAGGCCATCACGATCCAGGACCAGTTCTACGAACAGGCGCTGAAGAGCGTCGACTTCATCCAGCGGTTCATCTTCCCCGGCAGCTTCATCCCGTCCGTCACCGCGATCACGAACTCCGTGACCCGTGCGACCGACATGAAGGTGAGCCACCTGCGCGACATCGGCCCGCATTACGCTACGACGCTCCGCAAGTGGCGGGAGGCGTTCTTCGCCCACGCACCGGAGATCCGGGCCCTGGGGCTGCCGGATACCTTCATCCGCATGTGGGACTTCTACTTCTGCTACTGCGAAGGCGGCTTTGCCGAGCGCCAGCTGGGCGACGTGCACATGCTGCTGACCAAGCCGGGCTGGCGGGGATAGCCCCCCCGCTGGCGGACGGCCTCCGTCCGGTAACAAGACAATGTCGGCGCACGAAGAGGTAAGGTAGGCTTCAAGCCCAATCCGCCACCCGATTCCTTGAGGACTTCCCCATGCTCATTTCCAGACGCGCCACTGCCAACTGGTTCCTGGCCGCCCTCCTTGCGATGCCCCTCTTCGCCGTGGCCGCGGAAGGCCCGATGGCCGGAGAGATGTTCCCGCATGACCTGAGCGCGCCCGACCAGAACGGCAAGCCGCAGTCATTGCGCTCGGTAATGGGCGAGAGAGGCGTAGCCGTCTTCTTCGTGCGCTCTGCCGACTGGTGTCCGTTCTGCAAGGGACAGCTGGTCGACGTCAATCGGCATCTCGCGCAGTTCAAGGCGCTGGGCCTCGGCGTCGTCTCCGTCAGCGTCGATGAAGTGCCGCTGATCGCGGCCTTTGCGAAGGAACAGAGTGTCGGCTACACGATGTTGTCGGACCCGAAGGGCGCCATCAACCTGAGCCTCGGCATCCGCGACGAGCAGTATCCCCTCGGCACCAAGGCATTCGGCGTGCCCCGCCCCACGCTGTACATCGTTGACCGGCTTGGCACCGTCCGTCTCCGGTACATGGAACCGACCTACAGGACGCGCCCGGATCTCAAGGCAGTGCTCGCCGACGTGAAGCGACTTGGCCTCTGAGGGTACAGCCGTCACGGCGGGGAGCATGGGGGCCTGTCGGACTCGTCCTAGCGCGTCACGCGCATCCCGCCGATAACGGCACTCGCCTCGCAGAAGGACACTTGACTCCGCCGCTCCAGTTTCTCCCCCAAGAACGAGCGGCTGATGAGCCTGGACCGACCCCCTAGCCGGTCCAGGCTTCTCTTTTGGTTCGTCATGCAAGCGCCCACGGGTCGTGCGTGGCCGCCTCGGTCAAGAGGCCGACCCCGGCCGCGTCACAGGAGTGCATCGTGGCGGATCCCGTCATCAAAGAAGGCGGTGGGTCTGAATTCGACGAGCGGCGGATCAAGGAAGAGACGACGGGCATCGAGGACTGCCGGGCTTGCCGCCTCCGGGCGCTGCCTCTATTCATCGACCAAAGCCCCGAAGAGCAGGCGCTCGTGCAGTCGCTGAAGCGCACGGAAGTGCGACTCGGCGCGATGGAGACGCTGATCCATGAAGGGCAGACCGATGCGCCGCTCTACACGCTGCTGAGGGGCTGGGCGTTCCGCTACAAGAGCCTGAGCGACGGTCGCCGGCAGATCCTGAGCTTCCTGCTGGCGGGCGACTTCATCGGCGTGCAGCAGAAGATGAGTGACGCCGCCGCGCATGGTGTCGAGACGCTCACCGAATCCATATTTTGCGTCTTCCAGCGCGACTCCCTGTGGGAAATCCATCGTCGCTCGCCCTCCATGGGCTTCAACCTGACATGGCTGACCGCGCACGACGAGTCCATCGTGGACGACACGCTGCTCTCCGTCGGGCGTCGCAGTGCCGAGGAGCGCATTGCCATGCTGCTGATCCTGCTGTTCAAGCGCGCGGCAGCCCTGCAGGCCGACGCCGGCGTCGCCGGGGTTCCGTTTCCGCTGACCCAGCAACATATTGCAGACGGCCTGGGACTGTCGCTGGTCCACACGAACAAGACGCTGCGCAAGCTGGAGCGCCGCGGACTGCATCGCATCGCCGACGGCCGACTCTACATGCGCGATGTCAAGGCGCTCGTCCGCCTCGCGGACCTCTATGGCGATGGTCGTCCGCCGCAGCGGCCGCTGGTGTGACCACGACGACTCGTCGCCTCTCACGGACCAGCGCTTCCTGCTACGTCTTTTGACACACCGTCTATACGTCTTTCTACACAGGGATCGGGTAATCACTGCCCTACAGTCGGTTTGCACTTTCGCAGACACCCAAGGGCGCCGTCACATGAAACCCATCGCTTCGCAACGACTCCAGAATCGGTTGCTTGCCACGTTGCCGGTCGCCGAGTGGCTGCCCCTGGAAGCGGACCTGGAACTGGTCGAACTGGCAATGGGGGCGACGCTTCACATGGCGGGCACGCCGCTGAGACACGTCTACTTCCCGACAACCGCCATCATCTCGCTGGTGTCTTCGATGAATGACGGTGCTTCCGCGGAAGTCGCCGTCGTCGGCAGCGAGGGTATCGTCGGGGTGTGCGCGTTCATGGGCGGCGGCAATGCCTTGAGCGGCGCCTTGGTCCAGGCAGCCGGCCACGCCTTGCGGATGAACGCCGTAGCCATCGCCGCCCACTCCTCGCGATCGGCACCGCTGATGCGGCAACTGCTCCGCTATACACAGGCGTTGTTCACGCACATGGCCCAGACCTCTGCCTGCAATCGCCACCATGAGCTGGAGCAGCAACTGTGCCGCTGGCTGCTGCTCAACCTCGACAGGCGCAAAGGCAATGAGATGGCGGTGACCCAGGAGCGGATTGCCAGCATGCTGGGCGTGCGCCGCTCGGGCGTCACCGAAGGCGCGCTGAAGCTGCAGCAGGCCGGCCTGATTCGCTACTCGAGGGGCCATATCTCGATCCTGGACCGGCCGGGCCTCGAGGCCCGCAGCTGCGAGTGCTACTCCGTCGTGAGCCTCGCCTACGAGAAGTTGCGCGGCCACTCCATCCCCCCTGCGCACCGCACAAGCCCTTCGCAGGCGACGGGCCGCATTCCGGTGGCGGCGCAGCATGCCCATGGGTGACGAAGCCTGATAAAGTCCCCTCCACCACAGGAGGCCTGCCATGAACTCACGAATCGCGCTGATTGCCCTCGCGTTCGCCATCCCGTCTCTCGTCGGGGCGCAGTCGTCAGTTGACCTCACCGGCAACCGACCTGCCACGCCCGGCATCACGCGCACGACGCTGAAGGACGACGCGAAGTATTCGGTGGCCCGGGTCACCTTCGCGCCAGGTGCCGGCGAAGTGCCCCACACGCACCCCTACGACATCATCATCACCGCGGTGAGAAGCGGCCCGGCCGTGATCATGGTCGGCGACAGCAAGACCACGACGGTCAAGGCCGGCGAGGTCAAGTTCGTGCCGCGCGACGTCGTCCATTCCGTCACGAACACGGGCACGGTCGAGTTCGAGGTGATTACCGTCGGGATCAAGTGATCCAGGGCGGGCACTGCCGGCAACGCGCCCTTGTGCCCTGGAATCCGGCGTGCGACGCTTCGGCGCGTCGGGTTCGAAATATGACAAGCCGCCCGGGGGACACAGCATGCGCTCACGAAACCTCTACATCGGCGCTGGCGTCGCAGCAGTCCTCGTTGCATTGACCGTCGGGCAGTTCGCGCTGGACAAGACGGCGACGGCGCAAGCCCAGGCCGGGAATCGGGCACCCCGTTTCGAAGTGGATCCGCTGTGGCCCAAGCCGCTGCCCAATCACTGGGTGCTGGGCTCGGCCATCGGCGTCTGGGTCGACTCGGACGACCACATCTGGATCGTCCACCGCAGTTCGTCCACGCTGAGCGTCAACGAACGGCCGCTCGAGATGCAGACAGGTGAATGCTGCGCGGGCGCCCCGCCGGTGCTCGAGTTCGACCAGGCCGGCAACCTGCTGCGGCACTGGGGCGGGCCGGGCGAAGGCTACGAATGGCCCGACTCCAACCACGGCATCTTCATCGACCACAAAGGCAACGTCTGGATCGGTGGCAACGGCGGCCCCGATTCGCACATCCTCAAGTTCACGAAGGACGGCAAGTTCCTGATGCAGGTCGGCAAGAAGGGCGCACGCCGCAAGGAAGGCGCCGCCGCCGGCAACAACGAAGGCGACGTCGCCAACTTCGTCGGCGGCAGCAACGATCAGGTGAGTTTCGGGCGCGTGGCCAAGATCTTCGTGGATGCCAAGGCCAACGAAGCCTACATCGCGGACGGCTACCTCAATAAGCGGGTCGCAGTCCTCGATGCGGACACGGGCAAGATGAAGCGCTGGTGGGGTGCGTACGGCAACGTCCCGGACGATGCGCCGCTGCCGGCCTACGACCCTGCAGCGCCTGCGGCCCAGCAGTTCCGCAACCCGGTGCATTGCGCGGACATGTCTGCCGACCGGCTGATCTACGTGTGCGACCGGGTCGGCAACCGCCTGCAGGTATTCACGCCCGAAGGCAAGTTCGTCAAGGAAGGGTTCTTCGCGAAGAACACGAAGAACGCGGGCTCGGCCTGGGACATCGCGTTTTCCAAGGACAGGGAACAGCGGTTCATCTTCATGGCCGACGGCGTGAACGAGAAAGTGAGGGTGATCGATCGGCAGACGCTGCAGGAGCTGACGACGTTTGGTGATGGGGGCCGGCAGCCCGGCCAGTTCTATGGCGTCCACAGCATCGCGATCGACTCGAAGGGCAACCTGTACACGACGGAAACCTACGAAGGCAAACGGCTGCAGCGCTTCGTCAACAAGGGGCTCGCGCCCGTGAGGGCCAAGGATCAGGGCACCGTCTGGCCCGCATCCCGCTAGGGGGCAGTCTTGTCGATCAGGTCCCTCGTCTGCCACGTCGCAGCGTTCGTGGCGACGCTGGGATTCGTCGCAGGGGCAGCCTCGGCCCACGACATCCCGCGGGATGTCACGGTGCAGGCGTTCGTCAAGCCGGAAGGGCATACCCTTCGGGTCCTCGCGCGGGTGCCGCTGCGGGCCCTCTCCGATGTGGAGTTTCCGCGTCGCGAACGCGACTTCGTCGATCTCGGGCGCGTCGATCAGGCGCTGGAAGACGCCGCAAGGCTCCTGCTGTCCAACAATCTCGAGATTCGCGAGAACGACACGCCGCTCGCGAGCCCGCGCATCGTGGCAACACGGATGTCGCTCGAAGCGGATCGGTCGTTCGCCACCTACGAGGCCGCGCTCGCGCACGTGAACGGCCCTCGCCTGCCTGCGGACACATCGATCTTCTGGGAGCAAGGCATCCTCGATGTGCTGTTCGAGTATCCGATCGAGTCGGACCGCGCACACTTCTCGGTCCACGCGGCGTTCGACCGGCTCGCACTGAAAGTCGTGACCTCGCTGCAGTTCCTGCCACCTGGTGGAGCCGCCCGCGCTTACCTGCTGGAAGGCGACGCAGGGCTCGTGAATCTCGATCCGCAATGGCATCAGGCGGCGGCGCGCTTCGTCGTACTGGGCTTCCAGCACATCCTCGGCGGCATGGACCACCTGCTGTTCCTGCTGTGCATCGTCATCCCGTTCCGGCGCGCACGTACACTCATCCCGATCGTCACGGCGTTTACCGTCGCGCATTCCATCACGCTGATCGCCGCGGCCTACAACTTCGGGCCGGATGCGCTCTGGTTCCCGCCGCTGATCGAGACGCTGATCGCGATGTCCATCGTCTACCTCGCGCTCGAGAACATCGTGTCCGCGCGGCTCGGGGCCCGCTGGATCATCACGTTCCTGTTCGGCCTCGTGCACGGGTTCGGATTTTCTTTCGGGCTGCAGCACACGCTGCAGTTTGCGGGCGCGCATCTGCTGACTTCGCTGCTCGCGTTCAACGTCGGCATCGAGCTCGGGCAGTTGCTCGTGCTCGCGATCTGCGTGCCGCTGCTGAACGTCCTGTTCCGCCACAAGCAGGCCGAACGCGTCGGAACGATCGTCCTGATGGTGCTCGTGGCGCACACGGCGTGGCACTGGATGATCGAGCGGTTCGACGTGCTGCGGCAGTTCCCGTGGCCCACCTTCACTGCAGCGGGCGCTGCGAGCTTGCTCCGCTGGCTCATCCTGCTCGTGGTGCTGGCAGCCGCGGCGTGGCTGATCCCGCTGCTCAGGAGAAGAGGCGCCGAAGCGCCGACCGCCGAGTCGTCCGAGCGCTGACAATGGCACAGGCCGGGATGACTCGAAAACTGTACGAACTGAGCACAAATGCGCGTTGAAGCTGCCTTCCATTCGCGGCCATCCTTGCACAGGACGCTTGCTTTTATGTACGTACATAAATCAGAATGGAAATACAATTCGATCCGGCGAAGGAAGAGGCGAACCGTTTCAAACACGGGATATCCCTGCGCCGGGCTGTCGATATCGAATGGGATACGTTGCTGGCGCGGCCGGACATTCGGCACGACTACGGGGAGGTCCGGGAGGTCGGACACGGACTGATCGAAGAGCGGTTGTATTGCGTCGTGTTTGTGCGGCTTGGTGACGAGGCATTCAGGATCATCAGCCTGCGGCGATCAAACAATCGGGAGAAGGAGGCCTATGAGCGTGAAAAAGCGAAGGATAATCCCGCCGACGGATGATGAGGAACGGGAAATCAACGCAGGCATTGCTGCGGACCCCGACACCTGGGAAATGACGGATGAGGAGTTCAAGGAACTCCGCCCCCTGAAGCTCGGGCGTCCGAGATCCGAGTCGCCGAAGATCCCCGTCACCGTGCGCCTCGATCCGGAGATCGTCACCTTCTTCCGCGACAGCGGCCCCGGCTGGCAGACGCGCATGAATGCCGCGTTGGCGGAATACGTCGGGAAGCAGAAGCGGAGGGCTTAGTTCTCAGAACCGCTCCCGCCTCCGTCGCTCACTCTTTTCGTCTCATGGGCGATCGTGCATCGAAAACGAACCCGCTCTGGAGTTCGGTTTCGATGCACGATCGACCTGGGGAAGCGTTGATGGCGCATCTCTACCACCCTTTCACCGTTACCACTGGTCGCAATCGGACCTCTCCAATGCCATCGACTCGTCAAGTCGGCATCCCGGCGGGAACCGCATGAGGCGGCAATGAGGAGAGAGGGGGATGGGAGCGAGGGCTCCGAGCGGCAGCCCCACAAGGCTGCAGACGCAGCCGTTTCTAGCCCCAAATTGCTAGACTCCCGGCATGCCTACTCCTGACCTCCTCTCCCATCTCCGCTCCATCGTCGGCCCTTCCGGCTATCTCGATCAGGCGGCCGACATCGAGCCGTACCTGGTTGACCACCGGAAGCTCTATCACGGCGCGACGGCTTTGGTGCTCAGGCCGGATTCAACCGACCAGGTGAGCCGCATCCTCGCGGCGTGCAACGAAGCGGGCGTGGGCGTTGTGCCGTTCGGCGGGAACACCAGTTATTGCGGGGGAACCGTCCCCAACGAGGACGGCAGCGAGATCGTGCTGTCGCTCGCGCGACTGAAGCGCGTGCGCACGATCGACGCCGTCAACAACACGATGATCGTCGAAGCCGGCTGCGTCCTCGCGGAAGTGCAGAAGGCGGCAGAAGGCGTCGACCGGCTGTTCCCCTTGAGCCTCGGATCGGAAGGCTCCTGCCAGATCGGCGGCAATCTCTCGACGAATGCCGGCGGCACGGCGGTCCTGCACTACGGCATGACGCGCGATCTCGTGCTCGGGCTCGAAGTCGTGCTTGCGGATGGCCGCGTGCTCGATGGGCTCAAAGGGTTACGCAAGGACAACACGGGCTACGACCTCAAGCATCTGTTCATGGGCGCCGAAGGGACGCTCGGCGTCATCACGGCCGCGAGCCTGAAGCTGTTCCCTCGTCCGGTGTCGGCGGCGACTGCGCTGATCGCGGTGCCGACGCCGCAAGCCGCAGTGGAACTACTCGGCCGCCTGCGTACGGCGACCGGCAGCCTCACGACGTTCGAGCTGATGCCGCGCATCGGCCTCGAGCTAACGGTGAAGCACATCAGCGGTGTCAGCGATCCGTTCGATGCGCCCTCGCCCTGGTATGTGCTTGCCGAGGCGACGAGCCCGCGCGCAGGCGATCCGCTGGAGTCCATCATGGAAGCCGCGCTCGGTGACGCGATGGAAGCAGGTTTGCTGGCCGATGCGGTGGTCGCGCAGAGCGAGGCGCAGCGGCAGATGTTCTGGCGCATCCGCGAGCAGATCCCGGAAGCGCAGCGGCAGGAAGGCGCGAGCATCAAGCACGACGTGTCCGTCATGATCAGCCGGCTGCCTGCCTTCATGGAAGAAGGCGCCGCCATCGTCAAACGGCTCGCCCCCACGGCCCGGCTCGTGGCGTACGGGCACCTGGGCGACGGCAACCTGCATTTCAATGTCACGGTTCCGGTGGGCGGCGACGGCAAGCAGTTCCTCGCGAGTGCGCCGGCCATCAACGAGGCCATCCACGACCTGATTGCCGAATACCGGGGCAGCATCAGCGCCGAGCACGGCATTGGCCGGCTGAAGCGCGAGGAGCTCGAGCACTACAAGAGCTCGGCCGAGCTCGAGGTCATGCGGGCCGTCAAGCAGGCCCTCGACCCCAACGGCATCATGAATCCGGGCAAGGTCGTCTAGCCCCCTTCTTTCCAGGACCTCTTTCGATCGTCAAAAAAAGAGGTACGATCCCGGTCGGCACCGCCAGGTGCGGCAAGCATCCAACAACAGGGCTGAATGGCCCGACCAAGGGGAGACTTCGATGTCCATGTCACAGAAGCTGACGGCGGAATTCATCGGCACGTTCTGGCTGGTCCTCGGCGGTTGCGGCAGCGCCGTGCTGGCCGCCGCCTTCCCGGAAGTCGGCATTGGCCTCGCGGGCGTCTCGCTGGCCTTCGGCCTGACGGTCCTGACCATGGCCTACGCCATCGGTCACGTGTCCGGCTGCCACCTGAACCCGGCCGTGTCGGTGGGCCTGTGGATGGGCGGCCGCTTCCCGGCCAGTGACCTCATCCCTTACATCATTGCGCAGGTGCTCGGAGCCATTGCCGGCGCGGGCGTGCTGTACCTGATCGCCTCGGGCAAGACGGGCTTCGACCTCGCAGGGGGCTTTGCGTCGAACGGCTATGCCGAACACTCGCCCGGCGGCTACACGCTGCTCGCGAGCCTCGTGACCGAAGTCGTCATGACGTTCATGTTCCTGATCATCATCCTGGGTGCCACCGACAAGCGCGCCCCCGCCGGCTTCGCGCCGATTGCGATCGGCCTCGGCCTCACGCTGATCCACCTGATCAGCATCCCGGTGACCAACACGTCCGTGAACCCGGCTCGCAGCACCGGTCCGGCGCTGTTCGTCGGCGACTGGGCGCTGTCGCAGCTGTGGCTGTTCTGGGTAGCCCCGATCGTGGGCGCTGCGGCTGCGGGCATCGTGTATCGCTTCCTGGAGAAGAAGGACTGACCCAGGGAACCTCGTGAGTGAGTCTTCGTCACAAGCGTTGAACCCGATCCTGGCACGCTGGCGGTGGTTCGCCGCCGCCGGCGTGCTGGTGGCGCTCTATGCCATTGCCGGCTTCTTCCTGGTGCCGAAGCTCGCACGCAGCGGGATCAGCGACTTCGTCACGCAGCAACTCGGCAAGCGGGTCGCGATTGAACGACTCGAATTCAATCCCTTCCTGCTCGCTGCGAGGATCACGGGCTTCAAGTTGACGGAGCCGGACGGCAAGCCGCTCATCGCGTTCGACAGCCTGTTCGTCAACTTGCAGGTCTCTTCGCTGTGGCACGGCGGCGTGACGTTCGACGAGATCACGCTGGCGGGCCCGTCGATCGACGCCGTGATTGATACAGCGGGCAAACTCAATTTCGCATCATTGGCACCGCCATCGACGGAGCCGGCGCCGGAACCCGAACCCGATACGGCGCTGCCCGGCATCCGCATCGGGTTGCTGCAGATCTCGGCCGGCCGCATCGCGCTCGAGGACCAGCTGCGGGCAACGCCATTCCGGGCGACGGTCACGCCGATCCAGTTCACGCTGAACGACTTCCGCACGGCCACGAACTACCAGAATGCCTACGAGTTCGCGGGCGCGACGCAGGCGGGCGAACAACTCCAGTGGGCGGGAGCGTTCTCCGTCCAGCCGCTGGGTTCGGCAGGCACGTTTTCGATCGGCGGGCTGAGGGCCGGCACCTTGTGGGCGTACATCCAGGATCAGGTGGCATTCACGCTGCCCTCCGGCCTGATCGACCTGAGTGGCAGTTATCGCCTCGCAGTCAATGACGGCAACGAGGTGGACCTCGGCATCGAGCTGCCCGAAGTGAAGCTCAGCAACGTGGCTGTCGGCCTCAAGGGAGCGGACGGCGAGCCGTGGGTCAGCCTGCCGGAACTCGCGGTACGCAACACGTCCTTCTCGCTGCTCGACCGCCGCGTGAACATCGCGGAGGTGGCCATCAACAACGCGCGAATCGACGTTTGGCGGAACGCCGACGGGTCGATCAACCTGAGCCAGCTCGCAGGTCCCGCCTCTCCCGCGACAGATGCACCGGCCGCACCTGCCACGGCCGCAGGGAACACCGCACCCACTTGGCAGGTCGAGGTCGCGAAGGTGGCGCTCTCCGGCATGACGGTGAACGCAGCGGACCGGACCATGGACCCCGCCGTCGCAATTGCGCTGTCGCCGCTGTCGCTCAACCTCGAGAACGTGAGTTCGGACCTGCGGCAGACGATCGACGTCTCGGCCGACATCGGCATCAACGAGGCCGGCCGCCTCAAGGTGGCGGGCAAGGTGCGGCCGCAGTCGCTGCTGGCGGATCTCGACGTGGAGCTGACGGACTTCGGGTTACCGGTGCTGCAACCGTACCTGTCGCAGTCCACCGCGATGACGCTCGACTCGGGCCGGTTCGGAGTCAAGGGCCACGTGACCTACACGGCCGAGCCCGTCGCACCCCAACCTGCACTCACCTTCAAGGGCAGCGTCGATGTCGCGGACTTCGCGTCGAAGGACACGGTCCTCAAGGAAGACTTCATCAAGCTCGGGCTCCTGAGCCTCACCGGCATCGACTATGCGTTCAAGCCGGATCGCCTGACCGTCGACCGCATCCTGGCCCGCGAGCCGTATGCACGCGTCATCATCAGCGAGGACTCGAAGCTCAATGTCACGCAGGTGCTGAATCCGGGCGCGGCAGACGAACCCGCTGAAGAACCAGGCACAGAGGGCACAGCGCCCTCCTCCGACGCGCCGCCGTCCCCCAGCCGGCAACCGGCCGGCACGCCGCCGCCCGCCATGCCGATGCGCATCAACACCGTGCTCGTCGAGAACGGCTCGGCGAATTTCGCGGACTACTCGGTGAACCCGTCGTTCGCGACCGGCATGCAGTCGCTGACCGGGACGATCCGCGGGCTGTCGTCGAATCCGCAGTCGCGTGCGACAGTGGACATCAAGGGCAACGTGGACCGGTTCTCGCCGGTCGTCATCGCGGGCGAGGTGAACCTGCTGTCGGCTGCGCTGTACACGGACATCGCGCTGTCTTTCAGCAACATGGAACTGACGACGTTCAATCCGTACTCGGGCAAGTTCGCCGGCTACAGCATCGCCAAGGGCAAGCTGTCCACGGAACTCAAGTACAGGGTGGCCGATCGCCAGCTCGAAGCCGAGCACCACGTCGTGCTCGACCAGCTGGAGTTCGGCTCGGCCACCGACAGCAAGGACGCCGTGCCGCTGCCGATCAAGCTGGCCGTCGCGCTGCTCAAGGACCGCAACGGCGTCATCGACATCAACCTGCCCGTGCGCGGCAGCATCGATGACCCGAGTTTCAAGATCGGGCCGATCGTCTGGAAAGCCGTGATGGGCCTGATGACGCGCATTGTCACGGCGCCGTTCGCGCTGCTCGGGTCGCTGTTCGGTGGTGGCGAGGAAATGGCGTTCGTCGACTTCGCGCCCGGCTCTGCGGCACTGGCACCGGATGCGACCCAGAAGCTCGGCAACCTCGCGAAGGCGCTGATCGAACGGCCGCAACTCAAGCTCGACATTCCGCTGTCGGTCCGCACCCCGGCCGATGCCGAAGCCATGACGCGTGCGGCATTTGCGGCCGCCGTGCCCGCTACGGCGGCAGGCGCCGACGAGGCCGCAACGCTGCAGTTGCGATTGCAAGCGCTCAAGGACGCAGCAGCGCGGCTCGAGGGTACGACGCCGGCACCGCCGCCCAAGGCCGCTCCGAAAGGCGCACCGCCGCCCGACGTGAGTGCATTGCGGGCGGAGGTCACCGCACTGGAAGCCACGTTGCAGGAGAAGTTCGCGCCGACCGCAGCACAGCTGGATGCGCTCGCACGCAGCCGCGCCGAAGCGGTTCAGGCTGCATTGCTGGGTTCGGGAGAGATCGCCGCCGAGCGCCTGTTCCTGACGACGCGCGAGGCGGGCGAACAGAAGGATGCGGCGGTCGTGAAGATGGAGCTGAAACTCGAGTAGCCGCTCACAGTCGGCCCGCGACTTCCTCCGCCAGCGCAAGACTCGCCGTGAGGCCGGGCGATTCGATGCCGAGCAGATTGATGAGTCCGGCGACACCATGGGACTCGGCACCCTCGATGACGAAGTCCGCCGCTCCCGCACCCTCGCCCACCAGTTTCGGCCGCACGCCGGCGTAGCCCGGCTGCAGGCACCCTGCGGGCATCGAGGGCCAGTACTCGCGGATCGCCTCGTAGAAGCCGGCGGCCCTGCTCGCATCGACGGCGTAGTCCACGCGATCCACCCATTCCACATCGGGACCGAATCGCGTGGCGCCGCCCAGATCCAGCGTGGCATGCACACCGAGGCCCGCCTCGTTCGGCATGGGGTACACCAGGTGCGTGAACGGCCGGACGCCGTTGCACACGAAGTAGGTGCCCTTCGCGAAGTGGGGCGTCCGCAATCGCCCGGCGGGATAGCCGCCCAGCAATCGCAGCAGATCGATCGCATGGAGGCCGGCGCTGTTGACCACGACACGAGACGCAAGGGTATCCACCTGACCCTCGCTCGATACGGTCACGGCAAAGCCGTGCGGTACGGCCTCGATGTGTACGACTTCCGTGCCATAGACCACCGTACCATCGGCCGCGTCGATGTCGGCTTGGAGGGCGCCGATGTATTCGTGCACGTCGATGATGCCGGTGGAGGGCGACCATAGCCCCGCCGCGCAGCGCACTGCGGGCTCCAGGCGCCGCACCTCGTCGACCGTCAGCAACTTGAGATCCGTGACGCCGTTGGCCTGCCCCTTCCGCGCGAGGGACGCCAGCCCCGGAACCTGCGCTTCCTGCGCCACGATGATCTTGCCGCAGCGTGCATGCGCGATGCCGCGGGCCTCGCAGAACTCATAAAGGAGATCGCGACCCCGGACGCACAGGCGCGCCTTGAGGCTGCCCTGCGGGTAGTAGAGCCCCGAGTGAATCACGCCGGAGTTGCGTGATGTTGTCTCCTGCCCGGGCAAGCGATGCCGTTCGATGACGACGACTTCGCGCCCGGCAAGGGCCAGCGCCCGCGCGACGGCGAGGCCGACAACGCCGGCACCGACAACCACCACCTCGACGCGAGTCGTCATCGTCGTCTGCTAGTACGTGAGCATCCTGCCGAGGAAGATCACGGCGACCCAGTTGATGAGCGAGGCGGCGCAGAGCAGCCTCGCGGCGACGGGCGCGGTGGCATTCACGTTCCAGGCATCGACGCTGCCGTAGGGTCCGTTGTGGAAGAGAATCGCAAGGATGGCGGCAAGCACCAGCAGGATGAGCTTGACGAGGAACTCGCCGCTGCCGAGCAGCGGGGCCGAGTAAGCGATGAACATCAGCAAGCCCGTCGGCACGACCAGGACAAGGGACAGCGCCGCCCACGGCAGGCACAACTTTGCCAGCGCGCGGACCGGGATACCCTTGCCGAACCCCAGCACACGCAGGTCGAAGACCGCCACGGCCCCCACGAGCATGGCGAACCCGACGATATGCAGCGTTACAATAGCGGGATACGCGGCAGAGTGCTGCAGGGCGTCCGCGAAAGGGAACGTCATGACGGCTTTATCCATGGCTCGACTGTACCCGCGACCGGGAACCACAGCCAGCCGCAATTTAATCGAGGGCCATTCACATGACCGACCTGCAACGCGAAGGCGGCTGCTTCTGCGGCGCGGTGCGCTATCTCGTCACGGGCAACGCGCTCACGCTCTGCGTCTGCCATTGCGAAAGCTGCCGCTGGGCGGTGGGAGCGCCGATGGTGGCGTGGGGCACGTTCCCGACTGCGCAATTCAAGGTGACTCGCGGCGAGGTGACGGCCTACGCGTCCTCGCCCGGCGTCACCCGCGGACATTGCGCAGACTGCGGGACGTCGCTGACCTATCAGCACGAAGAGCGTCCCGGCGAGATCGACGTGACGCTGGCAAGCTTCGACGACGCGGCTGCGCTCGTTCCCACCGCGCACATCTGGGTCCAGGACAAGCTGCCGTGGGTCCAGCTCGCCGACGGACTGCCGCAGCACGCGACGACGCTCGACGTTTCGCAGCGAATCCCCTGACATCAGACGTAAGGGGGGGGCACCGATCGTGCTGCGCCAAGAAGGACTGCAGTCAGCAAGCCGTCTTCAGCCATGACCCGGCTGCGGCTCTATCGTTGGCGTGCGGCAGCATCGTCAACAATGCGTTCACTTCGCGACCCCAAAGGCCAGCAGCACATTGCCCGGCATACCACCGAAGCGGGGATAGCCGGAATTCACGAACACCATGCCGCCTGCGACAAGCGGACCCGCTCCATCCAGCGAACCGCCTGATGCCGGCACTCCATTCACGGTCGTGAAGTTCTTCAGCGTGTCGAAGTCCCACAGCAACCGGCCGTCGTCGCTGGAGAAGGCGCGGATGTGGCCGTCCATCGAACCGGAAAACACGGCACCAGGCAGCGCCGTAACCGCTGCAGGTTGTGCCGGACTGCAACCCGGGCGTGGCGGAGAACAGGCAATCCCGGGGGCAAACCAGACCTTGGCGCCGTCCGCGACATTCAACGCAGTGAGTCCCCCGCCCTTCTGCGGATCCAGCTGCGCGTTGCCGATGGGGGCTGCGCCCATGGTGCCCGTTGGACGCACGACGTCGGATACCGAGGCATAGACGTTGCGTCCGTCGCTGGCCATGCCCCACTGGACGCCGCCGTTGACACCGCCATTGCCGACCCGGGTTTGCCAAAGGAGTTTGCCGTTGTTCGCCGGATCAAGGGCATACACCATTCCTGACTTCTGCCCTGCGACCAGAACGTCTCGTCCGTCCGGTGTCTTCACCAGCATCGCTGAAGCGCCGAAGTCGAAATCAGGTCCGTTGTCCTCGGGACAATTGGCGCCGCGGCTGCCACAGGATGAGTTGTAGACATCGTTCGGCGTGGTCTGCTGCAACCATGCAATGGTCCCGGTCTTGAGGTTCATCGCAATCACGGCGTCGCTGGTCGACGTGGCGGGATGGGAGTAGTTGTCACCCGTCGTGATGTACAACAGACCGCGCGCCGCATCGATGGTAGGCGTCGACCAGACGCCCGCTCCCGACGGCCCGTAGGTCTCGGTTGCAACCGCCGTCACACCGATCTTCTTCGGCTTGTCCACCAGGTACGTCTTCCAGACCCGGGACCCATCGCGGACGCGCAAGGCAGTGATGCTGCCGCGGAACGTGCAGCACTGGTACGCGGGATCAATCGCGCGGGTTTCTTCCCACGACGCCGCGGGCACGAATGCCACTCCCTCGTGGACTGCGAGCGAACCCGTCAGCCGGGTTGCCTCATGCTCCTCAACCTTTTTCTTCCAGAGCGATTTTCCGGTGCGCGCATCGAGCGCATACACCCAGCCGTTCTGGTCGCTGAAGACCAGCGTCCTGCGGACGCCTTCTTCTGCAACCGTCATCGCGGTACGTACCGGTCCATTCGCCTGGTAGATCCAGTGGACGCAGCCGGTACTCGCGTCGAGGGCCTGCACTGCACCGCCGGCGCTGCCCACGAACAGCGTGCCGTTGAAAAGCGTCGGTGCTGCAAATGCGGTCACATCACCGGGAAAGCCATACGCCCACTTGAGTTCCAGCTTCCCCAGATCAGCCGCCGCGAGTCCGGCGCGCTCGGCCGTCTGAAACCGGGTGTTGTCCTGCGACGGGCTCCAGCCAGTCCAGTTGCCGAGCGGTGCCGCGGCCATGATGGGACGATCGGCCTTGCAATAGGCGCTCGCAGGCAATGCCGTCTCGTCCTTGCCCTTGCCGAGAAAGCGGGCGACGGCTTCGCGCTCGTTCCGCCGGATCGGATAGGCGATGCTCATCATCAACCCGAAATCGAGCGTGCGCAGGATGCGGGCAGGCGACATCTTCGTGAGGGCTTCGCGCGTCGGTATGCGGGGGCTTACCTGCTCGTGGCACGATGCACAGTACTTGGCATACACCGCTTCGCCAGCCGCGCCGGCGGCAGCTTGGGCTTGGGCTTGGGCTGTGCACGCGAGCCCCCCGATCATGGCACTCGCGAACGCGAGCAAAGCAGAGAGACAGGGCTTGGAGGCGTTCAGCAAGGTCGGCTCCCTGTCTTGAATGTTCACGCGCATTGATTTCCCCCCTGCAGACCGCGGACGCGGGTCTGCGTCAGACGACGCGCCGCGAGCGCGAGCTTCCCCATGCACAGCGTACAGACCGCAGCGCAGCCACACCAACAGGAATCGGGTGATGGCATCCGCGACGCCCGCACTCACCGCGCATACCCGGGGGAGACGACAGGCTGCTGCCATCCGCGGCGGCACGTTGACTCATCTGGCACAAGCCAGCATATCGCACCGCAGCAAATGGCCCGCTTGACGCGTGTTACGATGTTAAGTACTTTCGTTTGCATATAGAACAATTCCCTTCACGGTCGGCGTCAAGCATGGGCGTCCGATTGGTCTGGGGGCATACATCAGCAAGAAGTCGCCTGCGGAACGACTTTATGTTTTCTGGTTGCTTCGGGAATGCCGGTGGTCAATTGGGTCTTCTGCCCGAGCACCGCTCATTAACAATGATGATTCAGGACGTTCAGTCCATAGGGGGTAGAGTGAAGAAATCCAATCGGAATCGTGTCTTGATGCTCGGCATTGCCGCCGAGCTCATGGCTTCGGCAGCTGCGGCCCAAGCGCCCGCCGCTGCGTCTAACGAGGCCCAGCTCGACAACGTCGTCGTCACGGCGTCCCGCGTTTCGCGCGAAGGCTTCAACGCCCCGACGCCGACAACGGTAATCGGCGAAGTGCAACTCGAAGCCCGCGGCTTCACGAACATCACCGACGCCATCAACGAAACGCCGGTGTTCCGCGCATCCAACGGACCTGCCACCGCGCAGCGCGGCGGCTCCGCATCGGGCGGTAGCTCGCTGGATCTGCGCGGGTTGAACGGAGGCGTCGCGCGCACGCTGGTGCTGATCGACGGTCGTCGTCATGTTCCGAGCACGGTCTCCGGCCTCGTCGACCTCAACATGATCCCGACCGGCCTGGTCGAACGGACGGAAGTGGTCACCGGCGGCGCCTCGGCGGCCTGGGGCTCGGACGCCATCGCCGGCGTCGTGAACATCCTCCTGAAGGACAACCTGCAGGGATTCCAGAGCCACGTCGCTTACGCCCAGACGGGCCACAACGACTACGTTGAAAGCACCATCAACCTGGCCGGCGGCACCGCCTTCGCGGGCGGTCGCGGCCACGTCATCGCCGGCTTCGACTACGTCAAGAACGACGGCGTCGTCGACGGCTTCCGTTCGCGCGATTGGGTGAAGAAGGCCTCGACCGGCACGCTCTTCAACTACGGCGCAGCTCCGCGCCCCGTCGGGATTCCGCAGGTCGTCATCGCCGACGACTTCCGTAACAGCGACACGGCTTTCTCGGGCGGCGTGATCGTCGGCGGCCCACTCGACAACATCACCTTCCTGGGCGGCCAGAACACCGGCGTCTTCACGCTCGGCTCGTTGGTCGTCGGCAACAACATGATCGGCGGCGGTGCCAACAACAGCAATGCCGACCTCCGCGTCGTCGACGGCTCCAACCTCGTGAACCCCATCGAACGGAACTCGGCTCTGGTGCGGGTGAAGTGGGACTTTACCGATTCCCTCGAGGGCTTCATCGAGGGCTCCCGGGCGGTTTCGTCCTATGAGGGCTTCTCGGCCAGCCGGCGCGACCAGGGCACCATCACCATTCGGCAGGACAACGCGTTCCTGCCTACGTCGATCCGAACGCAGATGGCGAACCTGAACCTCGCCACCATCACCGTCGGCCGAATCGCGACTGACGACAACTACAACTTCTACACGACCCTCACCGGCCAGCAGACCGAACGCGTCGTCGGCGGATTCAAGGGTGACCTCGGTGGATCGTGGAAGTGGGATCTGTACTACCAGTACGGCCAGAACCACTTCAAGCAGCGCAACCAGTCGACGATCAATGCCAACTTCACGGCAGCCGTTGACGCCGTCCTCGTCGGCGGCCAGATCGTCTGCCGGCCGGGCGCCGTCGGAGCGGATGTGGGGTGCGTGCCCTTCAACATCTTCGGCCGCAACTCACCTTCGCAGGCGGCCGTCGACTATGTCCGCGGCGTCGGCATCAACGACGTGACTTACAGGCAGCAGGTAGGTGCGGTGAACGTAAACGGCGACCTGTTCGACTTGCCGGCGGGCCCAGTGGCCGTCGCTGCAGGCGTGGAACACCGCCAGGAAGAAGTCTTCAGCAAGGTCGACAGCAACTCGCGGCTCAGGCGCTACGACCTCAACAACTTCCAGCCCATCGCGGGTTCGTTCAGCACGCAGGAAGTCTACGGCGAAGTCGCCGTGCCGATCCTGCGGGACAAGGCCTTCGCGCAGAGCCTCGACGTCAACGGTGCCGTTCGCTACACCGACTATTCGACCTCGGGCGGCGTCACGACATGGAAGATGGGTGCCAGCTGGGAGCCGGTGCAGTCCGTACGGTTCCGCGCTACGCAGTCGCGCGACATCCGGGCGCCGAACCTGCAGGAGCTCTACGCGACGTCGGTCCAGGCACGGGAGTTCGTCAACGGTACGCAGCAGAACACCAGCCAGACCGGCAACCCCGACCTGGTACCGGAAGAAGCCGATACCTTCACAGCCGGTGTCGTGTTCCAGCCGACGTTCGTACCGCGGCTCACCATCTCGGCTGACTACCATGACATCGAGATCACCGGTGCCATCTCGCGTCTGACGGCACAGCAGGTGTTCGACCGCTGCGCCGCCGGCTTCACGGCCCTGTGTGCGGACATCACCCGGGTGGGTAACGGTCCGGTCACTGCGACCGTGGCGAGGTTGCTCAACTTCAACTCGATCAAGACCACCGGCTGGGATTTCGAAGCCGTCTACGCTCTGCCGAGTGACCTGCTCGTGCCTGGCCAGTTCCAGGTGCGTGCACTCGGCGCCCTCGTCGACGAGCTGTCGACGACCGACGCTGCTGGCACGATCGACCGGGTCAAGCAGACGGTGCCGGACAGGATCTGGTCGCTGGACGTCAACTACATCGTGGGTCAGTTCACCGGCAACGTGCAGGTGCGCTACGTGGGTGAGGCGACTCGCAACACCACGCTGATCGGCCCGGACAACCCGGCGTACAACCCGGCGCTGCCGAACACGATCAGCGACAACACGGTGCCTGCCATCACGTACCTGAACCTGTCGGCACAGTACGACCTCGTCCGCGACGGGGACCGTCGTGTGCAGCTCTACGGCGTGATCAACAACGTCATGGACAAGGATCCGCCGGAGGGTGCGGGCGGCTTCGCCAGCGGCTTCGTGAACTACGATCTGGTCGGTCGCCTCTACCGGGCCGGCGTGCGGTTCAACTTCTAAGCCGCTATTGCGCAGATTGCGCCGGTGAAAGCCGGCGCAATCTGCCTTTCCAGCCAATAC
>CAIUGU010000068.1 GCA_903898785.1 uncultured Pseudomonadota bacterium
AACGTGACGAGCGCGCTGCGCCGGATTTCGCGGATGGCCATCGGGAACACCTTAACGCGGCGCAAGTGTATGCGGGACGGCTAGAATGCGCGACCAGCCCGGATGACCCGCCATGGCCGCCCCCAGCAAGGAAAAGGACAAGCAGACTCCCGCGATCGCGCTCAACAAGCGCGCCCGCTACGAGTATTTCATAGAGGAAAACCTCGAGGCCGGGATGGTGCTTCAGGGCTGGGAAGTGAAGAGCCTGCGCGCCGGCAAGGCGCAGATCACCGAGGGCTACGTGTTGGTGAAGAACGGCGAGGCGTGGCTGATCGGGGCGCACATCTCGCCGCTCAAGACGACCTCGACGCACGTGGTCGCCGACCCGACGCGCACACGCAAGCTGCTGATGCACCGGCGCGAGCTCGATCGTCTGCTCGGCGCGGTGGAACGCAAGGGCCACACGATCGTGCCGCTCAAGCTGTACTGGAAGAACGGCAACGTGAAGCTCGAAATAGGACTCGCGAAGGGCAAGCAGTCGCACGACAAGCGCGCCACCGAGAAGGACCGCGACTGGCAGCGGGACAAGTCGAGGCTGATGCGGAGCCACGGGAAGAAGTGACTAATGATCAGTGAACAGGGGTTAGTGAAGAAGGCCGGAACGGAAGCCGATTCGCTTCCGCACTAACCGCTGATCACTGATCACTAGTCACTTTCGGGGCTTCCCGCCTCCCTTTCCCTTGCTTTCCCCTCCCCTGCCCCTACACTAGGGACGTCCATCTGGGGGCGACCGGTTTCGACGTGGGTCGCGAAACTTCAGGTGCATGCCGAGGTGCAAGGTTCCTCGTAAAACCGCTTGCAACAACTTAGTTGCCAACGAAGACAACTACGCTCTGGCGGCTTAATCCCGCCTAACCCTCGACTGGCATGTGCTTGTGCATCCAGACCCGAGGGACGCGCTCACAAGCTCGCGGGTCCAGTGTGCTGAGGGCTGGCTCGCTAAAATGCACCTGAGCTGGTCGAACGTCTTCCCTGCCGCTCGGGTAGCGTTCGACGAGATACAAAGAGACGGCTAAGCATGTAGGTCCTGGAACGTAGGGCTTGCGGACGCGGGTTCGATCTAGATGGGTCGCCTTCACTCGTAAGGGTGAAGTGACAACGGGGCTCACATCGGTGAAGCCTGACGCACCGATGATGGCGGTGCGAGGTAACGCCGAGGGGTAGGAAGAGGGCCAACCTCATGCCTGCCCTGTAGAGACTCATAGACCGGCTGAGCTGACGGCAGCGGAGCCGGCACTAGGATTCGGTGTCTTGCCACCTTTCCTGATTTCGGGAGAGGCATTTGGGCAAGGATCGAATAACACGCTCCGCCCCCGGCGATGGCGCCGGGGTGAAGGCATAGTCCAGCCTGCCTCGGAAGAGGCAGACCAGCTGTCCCGCCGCCTCCACCATCCGCGCCCCCGGCCGCAAGGCCGGGGGGCTTTCTCATTCCCGACTCGCTTCCACCCCACCCGAAAGGGCGGCCAGGATGCCCGCGAGGATGCGGGTCGGCGACGGAGGACAACCCGGCACGACCACGTCGACCGGGATCACGTTTGAGACTGCTCCGCAGCTGGCGTAGCTCTCGCCGAAGATCCCGCCGCAGGCACCACAGTCGCCGACGGCAACCACCAGCTTCGGATCCGGCGTGGCGTCGTACGTACGGCGCAGCGCGACTTCCATGTGCCGGGACACGGGACCCGTGACCAGCAACAGGTCGGCATGCCTCGGGCTCGCGACGAACCGGATGCCCAGCGACTCGACGCTGTAGATGGGGTTGTTGAGCGCGTGAATCTCGAGTTCGCAACCGTTACAGGAGCCCGCATCGATCTGCCGGATACACAGCGCGCGGCCGAGCACTTCGAGAATTCGCCGCTCCGGGGCCGCGCGCACCCGCAGACCCTGCTCGGCAGACGGCGGGTCCTCGGTGACGATCCCGACACTGGCGATTTGCTTCAGCGTTTTCAGCATGGTCGCTAGAGGTCGTGGCCGCTGTAGGAAAGGTTGAACGACTTATTGATGAGCGGGAAGTCGGGCACGATGTTGCCGATCACGGCGTGCTCGAGCACGGGCCAGTTGTGCCAGGAAGGGTCCTGCGGATGACAGCGGCGGATCGATCCGCCCTCGCCCGCCGTGATGCAGACGACGACCGGACCACGCCAACCCTCGACCAGCCCGATGCCGCTACGCCCGGCCGGCGGATCGACCATCGGGACCGAATGCGGCCCGGGCGGCATGTTTGCCATGATGAGCGCCACGAGCCGGCAGGACTCCTGCAACTCGTCGAAGCGGATGGTTACACGTGCCAGCACATCTCCGTCGCTGCCGGCGCATTTCGCGGGACCGAGGCCGCCGTAGGGCTCACAAGGCAGGTCGGTGCGCAGGTCGAAGTCCTGTCCGCTCGCGCGCCCCGCGAGACCGATGAGACCGAGCCTCTGTGCGAGTTCCGGCGCCACCGCCCCTGCGGCTGCAAAGCGGTCCCGCACTCCGGCGTGCTCGTCGTAGATCTCCCGCAGTAGCGTCGCCTCGCTGGCCAAAGCCGCCACGTGTGCCGCCAGCGCCTCGACCGAACCAGGCTCCAGGTCGCGGCTGGTGCCGCCCGGCACGACGAAATCGAGCAGGTAGCGCTGGCCGAGCGCGTCCTGGATCGAACGCAGCAGCAGTTCCTTCAGGCGCGAGAACTGGGCCAGCCCGAAGGCGAATCCCGCGTCATTGCCGAGCGCGCCCAGGTCGCCGAGATGATTCGCAATGCGTTCGAGTTCAAGGGCAAGCGCACGCAACCACGCGGATCGCGGCGGGATGATCGCGCCCGCCATGCCCTCCAGCGCCTGGCAATATGCCCATGAGAACGCCACGGCGGAATCGCCTGACACGCGGGCCGCGAGCCGATGCCCGTCCTGCAGCTTGAGCGCCTGGAAGCGCCGCTCGATCCCCTTGTGTACGTAGCCGAGGCGCTCCTCGAGCCGCAGCACCTTTTCGCCGACGATCGAGAAACGGAAGTGCCCGGGCTCGATGATGCCCGCATGCACTGGCCCGACCGGCACCTCGTGCACGCCGTCGCCTTCGACCCGTACGAAGCGGTACTCGTCCACGGCAGCAGGTGATGCGGGAACCGGCGGGACGCTCTCCGCCGCCAATGGATGAAACTGCGCGGGCCATGTGGCGTGACGCAGCCACGGCCGCTCGTCGGGGTCCGTCGATCGCAGGCCGTGCAGGTCGAAGACCGCGCGCTGCAGCCGGCTCGCAAACGGAAAGACGTCCTCGATGCCCGGGTAACGCCCGGCCGCCTCCGACACTGGAAACTCGACGGCGATTCCACCCGGTTGCGCCATGTACAGCGCATGAACGCTGCCTCGGCCTGCGAGCGAGGTGTCGCCCCACAGCGCAAGCAGCCTGCCGCCACCGGCCGCTACGTCCCGCGCCACGTTGCGCCAGGCGGATGCGTCGACCTCCACAGCCCTGATACCGGGAGCCCCGGCGACTGGATGGCCCCGCTCAAACCAGTGGGCGACGGGCATTTCAACCGCCCCCGATCATTCGCGCCGCCGCGCGATACCAGTCCGCCAGGTATGGCGGGATGTAGAGCCCGAGTACCAGGACGATCGCCAGGTGCGCGAACACCGGCAACAGCGCGGGCTGGTGCGGCAACCGGCGACCCCGCGTCTCCCCGAACACCATGCCCTGCA
>CAIUGU010000069.1 GCA_903898785.1 uncultured Pseudomonadota bacterium
AGGGGCGTGCCGGAGCAGCGCGAGGGCTGACGGCGGGGCTCAGTCCTCGTACCCGGCCGGATGCGCTTGGCGCCAGTCCCAGGCTGATCCGAGCATCTCGTCGAGCGTGGAGCGGGCAGGTGTCCAGCCAAGCGTCAGGCGGGCCCGATCGCTGGACGCCCCGCGGCGACGCCAGGTACCTCACCGAACAGGCCCACAAGAGTTGCCGGCAACTGGGCGTCGAGCGGATCGACCTCTGGCAACTGCATCGCATCGACCCCGAGGTGCCGCGCGAAGAACAGTTTGCCGCGGTCCGCGCGTTGCTCGACGCCGGCGTCATCCGCCATGCCGGCCTGAGTGAAGTCTCGGTGGCGGACATCAAGGAAGCGTCGCGGTACTTCAAGGTGGCAACGGTGCAGAACCGCTACAACCTGTCGGACCGCGGCAGCGAAGCCGTCCTCGATTACTGCACGGAGCACGGGATCGGCTTCATCCCGTGGTATCCGCTGGGCGCCGGTGGCCTGATAAAAGGCGGCTCGGTGCTGGACCGTATCGCGACGGCACATCAGGCAACACCGGGCCAGATCGCACTGGCGTGGCTGCTGCAACGAAGCCCGGTGATGCTGCCGATCCCGGGCACGTCGAAGGTGGCGCACCTCGAGCAGAATGTCGCGGCGGCAGCGATCAAGCTGACCGCAGACGAGTACGCGAGGCTGACCCGCCTCGGCTGACTGACAAGGTGCCAGGAAACCTCTGCAGAGGTTTCCTAGTTGAGTTCGGCGACGGTCAGCGACCGGAGACAGTTCGTCGCATCGCTGATGGCCACGCTGATCTTCGTCTTGGGCCGCGCGAACTCATAGTTCGAGTTGGTCGCTTCACCGTCGTTTGTCTTCCACGACCGCACCGGCGCGCCGTACTGGCGGCTGACTTCGGCACGCGTGACGCAGACATCAAGCCGCGAACCGGCGAGCGGGCGCACCACCGTGAGGGCCGACGCCGACGTCCCGTTCTTCGGCACCCACGTGGCTTCCTCGATGCGGGAACGATCTTTCAGCCAGAAGCCGGATGAGTGGTACGCAACGACAGGCGGCTTGCCGCGCTCGGTCTTGCTGACGCCGGTGCCGAGCACGGCCTCGACCTTGTCCTCCGTGAATGGCACGGCCACTTCCATCAAGCCTGCCAGCCGCCAGAATTCCTGCGTGGAAAGCTCCTGGGCCTCGGCCGCCGACGCCGCGCAGAGGCAGGCCACCAACAAGGCCGCAGCACGCACGGCGGACAGGCGGAACACAGGGTGGGCAAGACCAGACGGGGCATTCATTGTCGTCGCTCCTCAAACATTCAGTCCTAATGAACGCACTATGCCAGCCGGACGCGGCAGCGTCACGTCACGTCACGTCACAGGGACCCTCTGGTTGAAGCCGAGGTTCCCTGATCCGGCACTACGAATTCGTGCTCCGGATGCTGGACGATCAGTACCGGGCAGGGTGCATGGCGCATGACCTTCTCCGTGACGCTGCCTGCCATCAGGTGCTCCACGAAACCCAGCCGGTGCTTGCCCATCACGACCAGCTCCACATCGAGCTCGCGCGCGCACGCGACGATCGCATCGCCCGTGCCACTCCCGGACGAGGGCCGAAGCAGATACTCCGCCTGCGTTTCCCGTTCCTCATGGGCGGTCAACAACCGGCCGAGGTCGTCCCTCGCTGCATTTTTGACCACATCCTCGGGATCGGGTTCCGGCGCGGGCTGCACTTCTGGCAGCAGGGCCTCGACGACCCGTTCTGCCTCAATCACCGCATCGAAGTCCTTCGACGGCAACACGTGGAGCAGGTAGAGCTTCGCGCCGAATTGCCGCGCGAAAGCCACGCCGTAGCGGATGGCCGCCTTGGACGGTTCGCCGAGGTTGGTGGGAACGAGGATGCGCTTCAGGGCGAACATGGGACGCCTGCCTTTTTCTTCTGCCGTGCTTTGACGCTACGCCGAACCTCCTGCCGATTCAAATGGGAAAAGCCCTGACCAACGCGGCGCAACAACGCCCCTTCCCGCAGTGACAACGTCCAGGGACGACCCTATGCTTGGGTTCGTGCGCGGGTGACACCCGCCGACAACAAGAACACAAGCATTGAAGGGGAAAACGTCGATGCGTCACCTGGCCACCCTGCTCTCGATCGTCTTTGGACTCGCTGCCAGCGCCGCGGCGGTCGCGGCGGATGCGCCCGCGAATTTCTCCGGACTGCTGAAGTACGTGCAGACGATCAAGGACATGGACCGCGCGTATGCGTTCTACGTGTCGCTCGGCATGGAACCCCAGGCCCCCCCGGCAGAAAGTAAAAAGCTGGCCGACAACCCGGGCGTAGCGAGGCTCACGGGCTCCCCGGCCGACACGAAGTTCCGCAGCGCGTTCCTCAGGATCCCGGGTGCCGACTTCCAGTTCGAGTTCACCGAATTCGCGGGACTCGACCAGAAGGCGATTCGCCCGCGGATGCAGGATCCCGGCGCGTCGCTGCTGGTCCTGCGCGTGCGCGACATCGCGAAGACGCTGGAGATCGCGAAGCAAGGCGGCGCCGAAGTCGTCACGTTGGGCGGCGCACCGCTACCGATCGGTCCGCAGGGCAAGACCCGCATCGTGTTCCTGCGCGATCCGGAGGGGTACTTCGTCGAACTGGTCGATGCGTCAAGCGCGGGAGCCGACGCTCCTGCCGGCAACATCGTCGGCGCAACCTTCGCGTCCGTCGTCGCGGATGCGAAGCAGGCCGGCGAGTACTACCGCGACCACTTCGGCCTGGAAGCCCGCTTCGCCGAGCCGGTTGCCAACGGCAACGACGTGCGCGTCGTCGGCCTCGAGAAGGGCCGGTTCGAACGCAGCACCGTCACCGTGCCCGGCAGCAACGTCAGCTGGATGTTCCTTTCTTACGGCAACGTCGAGAAGAAGGCTTACGCACCGCGCGTCACGGATCCGGGCGCGCCGGCGATCGGCATCCAGACCCGGAACTTCGATGGCGTGGTCGCCGAGTACAAGGGCTCGGGAGGAACTGTCGTCTCGACCGACGGCGAAGCGTTCCGGCCGGGCGGCAATGCCATCATCTTCGTACGCGACCCTTTCGGCCTGCTGGTTGAAGTGAACCAGCCGGCGCCGCCCAAGCCGTAGTCAGCCGGTCAGGTCGACCGTCGCGACGGTATCGCGGGGCACCCTCACATTGGTATTGCCGCGAAACACGAGCGCATCGTTCGTCGTGGGGTTCTCGAGCGTGCCGTCGCACGTAGCTGCGAGCGTGTAGTCCCCAGCGGGCAGGTCGAGCAGCCGGTACGAGAACTGCCCGGTCACCGAACTGAACGTCAACGCGCCCGTGGCATAAGGCGGGTCGCCCGCGCCACCGCGATCATCCGGCACGACGTTGAGTCCGCGGAACAGATAGACCGCTCCGCCTTGGGCGAGTGACGCGCCCGGGTCGCAAGTCACTGCAACCGTTCCCGCGATGATGCTGGCATCCGCTACCACCACCGACCGCAGCACCGGTGTCAGCGTGAACACGCCCGTGGTCGAATCGAGGCTCAGCGACTGGCGCAGGTCAAGCGTCAGCGTGATGTCCCTGCGCGACGACTTTTCCTTCTCGACGACGAAGTCGAAATCCGCGTAGTCCCCAGCTGCCAGCAACAGCTGGAACCGACGCGCAAGGCTGTCGGTGACAAAGCGTCCGCTGGTATTGGTATCGAACAGCAGGCGCACCCCCGTATAGGTCCCGGGCGGCAGGGGCTCGTTGGTGAAGAGGGTCAGCAGGCTGCCGTTCTGGAATCCGTTGAGATTCACGGACTCGCTGGCCGTGAACTCGAGTGCCTCGGTCGAGCCGTCACTCTTTTCGAACTGCAGGCCCGCGAGGCCGGCAACCACCTGGCGGATCGCCGGGTCTGCGGGCTCCTCGGTCGTCAGGTCGATCGACACCTGTCCCTGGCAACCCGCCAGCAGCAAGGCACCGAGCACCAGTGCAAACAATGGAAAGCGGCGGTTCATGGTTCATTTGAATACCACGCCCCGCCGCCGTTGTGTATCCGTCGCCGAACCTCAGGGCTTGAGCGACGCCGTATAGGCCGCGATCGCCAGCATGTCATCATCGTTCAGGTTCGCGAGCACCGGCTTCATGAGCTCGGTCCCCTGACCCACGCGATGGCCGGTCTTCATGTCGACCATCTGCCGGACGAGGTAGCTCGGCGAGCGCCCTGCAATGGCCGGGATGTTCAGCATGCCCTTGAGGTCGGGCCCATGGCAGGCGCCGCAGGGCAACGGAGACTTGCCGCCGCCGGTGAGCACGAGCGCCTTGCCCTTCCTGACGCTTCCCCGGGGCACATACGCGACGAAACCGACGCGGGGATTGCGGAGCTTCTCCACGGCCTCGACGTCCGCTGGAACTTCGAGGATCCGCTGGCCGAGCGGCTCCTTGTCCGCCCCCGCGACGGGCAGGAACAGGCCCACTGAGGTCGTGGTCTGCGGCACGCTGTCGGTTTCGACGACCTTGACCCAGCGGGTGAACTTCATCGAGCCGTAGTAGGCTGCGGTGACCTTCATCTCCTCTTCCGTCATGCCCTTGGCGATGGTCGCCATCACCCCGGTGTTGGCCTTGCGGGGATCGGCCGACTTGCGCTCGTCGTTGCGGAATCGCTCCAGCTGCTCGATGAAGTACGCCTCCGGCAAGCCGACGATGGGCGCGTTCTCGGGCCGGCCCCTGCCGTTCGGGTAATGGCACAGCGCGCACGCGAATACATCCGGCTGCCTGCCGCGGGCCACGACGTCCGGCATGGTCGGGTGGTCGCCGGGAAACCAGTCAGCCGGGCCGAAGCGGTTGGCGATCTGCGCACGCGTGAATTTCTCCTTCGCGCCCGGCAGGCCGTACAAGGCCGGGTCGGGCGCTTGGGCCGGCGCGGGTGCCGCCGCCGGAGCCGGCGTTGCGGGTGGCGGCATGTGGAATCCGTAGGCCCACGGAGGTGGCACATCGGCCGCCCAGCCAGGCACTGCAATGAACAGCGCCAACGCGCCCGTGACGAGGCCGCCCGACTTCTTCATGAGTCCCCCTGCCGCCGGGATGCGCTCCCGGCTTTGTTGTGTCGATCGCCGCTAACTTGCGCCTTTGGCTGCGCAGCAATCAAGAGGCCGACAGAAATTGGGGACATTCCTGATTTTCCCGCAGGCCCGCCGAAAGTTGGGAATGTCCCCGATTTCTCAGCATTCCGGGTAGATATTCGATTGGCTACGTCCCGTTGCGGTGACCTAGTCTGGATCCATGCCGAGAACCGCAAGAGCCGCCGTTGGAGGAATGTGCTACCACTTGATGAATCGTGGCAACAATCGGCAGGTCGTATTCCACTCGGACGCAGAGTACTGGCGGTTCATCGGGTTGCTGTCGGAAGTCCAGAGTCGAGTTCCGCTGGAACTGCTTGCAGTCTGCCTTATGCCGAATCATTTTCACGTCGTATGTCGGCCACCAGAAGGTAGGGACCTGGGTCGTTGGGTGCACTGGCTGCTAACCACTCATGTCCGGCGTTTGCGCCTGGGCCGGGAAGAGGTAGGCCATCTCTGGCAGGGCAGATATAAGGCGTTTCCCATCCAGCATGACGACCATCTGCTGACGGTCCTGAGATATGTGGAACGTAACGCTGCCAGAGCGAATCTGGTTGCCCGCGCCGAAGACTGGCCCTGGGGAAGCCTGAACTGGCGGGTCGTCCCTGCATTTCCGGTCGTGCTCTCCCCTCCTCCGATACCCCTGCCCCACAAGTGGGTTGAGTTCGTAAACACTCCTCAATCGCCTGCAGAACTGCAGGCCGTAAGACAGTGCGTGAACAGGCAGCGGCCGTTCGGGAATGCAAACTGGGTCGAGAAGACAAGTCGTCGGCTTGGCTTGCAGGACACATTGCGACGCGTGGGGCGGCCAGCCAAGCACGAGTAGAAGGAAACTGGGGACATTCCTGATCTTCCCGCAGACCAGCCGAAAATTAGGAATGTCCCCAATTTCCCCCAATCTCCTTCCGACTCCCGAACTTCGGGAGACGATTACTTCTTCTCGGCCTCAGCGGCGTTGACGATCAGGATGATCTTGCCCTGCGTGCCGCCGTTGCGGTTTTCTTCCTGCGCATCGCCGGCACGAGCCAGGGAGAAGGTGGCATCGACGTTGATCGTTAGCTTGCCTGACGCCGCGACAGCCGCGGCCTCCCGCAGATAGTCGCCTTCGCTGCCGCCCTTGCCGTCCATCTCGCGCATAGAACCAGGGCCGGGACAATCGATGCCAGCGGCGGTGCAATCGGCCGCGGGCGGGTTGCCTGCAATACTGACGAGTACGCCGCCGCGCTTCAGGACCTTGACCGCGCGTGTTGCACCTTCCGCATTCACGGTGTCGATGACCGCATCGACACCGCGTACGACGGTCTCGAACGCGACACTGCGGTAATCGATGATCTCGTCGACGCCGAGCGATCTGAGGTAACCATGATGCCGTGCCGACGCCGTGCCGATGACATAGGCACCGCGCGACTTCGCCATCTGCGCCACCGTGCTGCCGACACCACCCGAAATGCCATTGACGAAGAGCCGGGTGCCGGACCCGACCTTCGCTGCGGACAGCGTCCGGGCCGCTGTCATGCCGACCGTGCCGAGGCCCGCAGCCTGCGCGAACGTCAAGGTCGCGGGCTTCGCGACCGTATTCTGCTCGGGTGCGACCACGTACTCCGCGTAACCACCGTTCAGTCCGTCGACGCGAATCCTGCCGATCATTGAGAACACCGTATCGCCAACGCGGTGCGAGGTAACCCCCGAGCCGACCTTCTCGATCACGCCCGCGACATCGAACCCGGGGATCCGGGCCGTTGAAGCCACGCCAATCGTTGGAGCAGCGCCCTCCCGCGGCCTCCTCATTCCCCAATCCACCGGATTGATGGCAGCTGCGTAGACCCTGATCAGCACCTGTCCCGGCCCCGGCGCGGGCACCGGCACCGTTTGCAGTTTGAGGACCTCGGGACCGCCCATGCCGGCCTGCACGATGGCCTGCATCTGTGCCGGCGTGGCGGCCCCCGCGAGTCCCGCCCAAGCCGCCACGAGTACTGCAGTGCCGAGGGGCCGGATCCATCCGTTCAAGGTGCGCAACATACTGATGCCTCCACGAGGGTTTCGAACCGGTTGATGCAGTTCCTCAAGAGCAAGACGATCGTGGCGCCCGGATCCCCCCACCCGCCGCGTGCCGTCAACTCAAGTCCATCCGCATTGCTGGCCCCTGTTCTTCTCCGCCAGCCAGGCCAGCAGCGGCTGGAAGTACTCGATGAGGGCCGACGCATCCATTTCCCGCGTACCCGTCAGCTTCTCGAGCGTCACAGGCCATGGCTCGCTCTGCCCGGCTTCGAGCATCGCCCTGAGTCGCGCGCCCGCTTCCTTGCTGCCGGCGACCGAGCATTCATGCAGCGGCCCCTTGAAGCCCGCCGCATCGCACAGCGCCTTGTGGAACTGGAACTGCAGGATGAACGACAGGAAGTAGCGCGTGTAAGGCACGTTTGCCGCAACGTGGTACTTGGCCGCCGCGTCGAACTGCGATTCGTCGCGGGGGCTTGCGGGTGCGATGCCCTGATACTGTCGACGCATCTCCCACCACGTACGGTTGTAGTCCGCGGGCTTGATTTCGCCCGAGAAGACTTTCCACCGCCACTCGTCGATGACCTTGCCGAACGGCAGGAACGCGATCTTGTCCGCAGCCATCTTCATCTGCGTATTGATGATGGCCTCGTTGCTGGGTTTCACCGCGCGCGCAAGCCCGATGCCCGCGAGATAACCCGGCGTCACCGAAAGGTTCACCGTGTCGCCGATGGCTTCGTGGAAGCCGTCGTGCGCGCCGCCCTGGAACAGGTACGGCAGCTTGTTGTAGCTCAGGTCGTAGTAGAGGTGCCCGAGCTCGTGGTAGATCGTGAACAGCTCTTCCTCGTTCGGCTGCATGCACATCTTGATGCGCACGTCCTCCTTGGTATCGATCGTCCACGCACTGGCATGGCAGACGACATCGCGGTCACGTGGCCGGGTGAGCATCGATCGCTCCCAGAACGTCGCGGGCAGCGCCGCGAAACCCAGCGACGTATAGAAGCTCTCCGCCGAGCGGGTCATGCGAAGGGCATCCCACTTCTGCTCCTTGAGCGCGCGATCGGCGGATTCCACCTTGACGGACGGATACGGCTGCAGCAGGTCGTCGTAGATCTTGTTCCACTGCTGGCCCCACAGGTTGCCGAGCAGATGCGCCGGGATCGGCTCGCCGGGCTTCACCTTGTCCTCGCCGTACTGCGTCGCGAGCCGCGTGCGCGTGTAGCAGTGCATGGCCTCGTACAGCGGCTTCACCTGGTTCCACAGCTTCTCGGTGACAGCGGTGAACTCCTCCGGCGACATGTCGTAACCCGAGCGCCACATCGCACCCATGTCCGCATAGCCGAGTTCGCGCGCACCCTGGTTCGCCAGCTCGACGAAGCGTTCATAGTCCTTGCGCATCTGCGCGCCCTGGTCGTGCCAGCCGGTCCATAGCTTCAACGCCTCAGCGTAGTCACGCGTCGCGCCGAGACGCTCACCGAGCACATCGACGCCTTCGCAACCGGAGTCCCCCGCGACGCAGAACTTCGCCTGCCCGTACGCCGCCTCCAGCCTGGCATCGAGCTGCGTCAGCTCTGCACGCAACGCAGGGTCGTTGGGCGCGGGTGAGCTGACCCCTTGGCGCAGCAGCGCGATGGCGCGGGCACTGGCGGGCAACATCGGCTGGCCGTCGAACTGCTTGGCCTGTTCGACAGCCGAATTGAAGTACGCGAGGAAGCGGTCGTTGGTCCGCGCGTTGATCGCCTCGGTGTCGGGCGTGATGTAGGTGGCTTGCACCCAGCCGGCTTGCGCGCCCTCGACATGAAGGGCCGAAAACTCCTTGTTCAGCCGCTCGACGAACTGGTCGGCTGTCTCCTTCGGAGCGGTGGCCTGCTGCTGGCACGCCGCGAGGCCGAGCACGACCAGCACCGCCAACGAGACTTTCCGGTTCGTCACCCGCATGACCCCTTCCTCTTGCCTTGACCGCTCGGGGCAGGGTACTAAGTAAGCCACGCTTCGCCTAGATGGACCCTCTTGCCTCATGTATACGCTGTATTACTCCCCCGGCACCGCGAGCCTCGCCGTCCACTGGATGCTGATCCACCTTGGGGTGCCGTTCAGCCTCGATCTCGTCGACCTGAAGGCCAATGCACAGCGCTCGCCCAGGTACCTCGCCATCAATCCGAGCGGGTTCGTGCCGGCGCTGGTCGTGGACGGCAAGGCATATGCCGAGTGTGCGGCGCTGCTGATGCTGCTCGCCGAGCGCCATCCCCAAGCGGGCCTGGAACCCCCCCGCGGCGCCCCGGAGCGGGCCGAGTACCTGCAATGGTTCTTCTACCTTGCCAATACGGTGCAACCCGCGTTTCGGGCATGGTTCTATCCGGACGAGATCGCTGGCACCGCGAACAACGAGGCAACGAAGACCCACGCGCGGTCGAAGATCGAAGCCTGCTTCACGCGGCTCGACGACGCCTTTGCCGATGGGCGCCCCTGCCTCGCAGGCGACCGCCTGTCCGCAGTCGACTTCCTGGCCACCATGCTCGCGCGCTGGTCGCGTAACATGCCGCGGCCGGCCACCCGCTTTGCGCACCTGTTGCCCTACATAGACCGCATGCGGAGCCTGCCCTCGCTGCAGGAAGTGCATGCGCGGGAAGGACTGACCGACTGGATCACCCCGGCGCCGGCGTGAAGCGCCAGCGAAACAACAAGGAACCCTTGCCATGATCCGACTGCTCCCTCGCGCCACGCTGGCGGCCGCCCTCGCGTGTCTCGCCCTGCTGACCGCCCACAGCGCGGGGGCACAGGCGCCGGCCGGCAGAATGGTGCAGCCGCGGCTGATCATTCACGTCGTCCCGGACCTCGAGAAGTCCGTGGCCTTCTACACCGAGGGTGTCGGCTACGACGTGATCTCGCCGCCGGCTGAGCTCAAGGCTTCAACGCTCGTGCACAAGGCCGTATCCACCGCAGCCACTGCCAAGGCCAGGGCGGCCACACTGCACATTCCGGGGTCGAACCTGCAGCTGCAGCTCGTGCAGTTCTCCGGGATAGAGGGCAAGCCGTTCACGCAGCACCACTACGATCCGGGCGTCACGCGCTTCTCGGTACAGGTACGCGACGTCTACAAGGCGTTCAACCGCGTGAAGGATCGCGGCGTCATCGTGGATTCGACGAGCGCCGGACCCGTCTACACGCAGCGGCCGGCCAACAATACGCAGGCCGTCATGCTGCGCGACCCCGACGGCTTCGTGCTGGAGTTCGTCGAGGCTGGCGTCATGCCGCCGACAGACGTGCCGGAATCGAGCAATGTGTACAACGCTCGGGCGTCGCTGGCGCTCGACAAGCTCGAGGTGTCCACCGTCTTCTATCGCGACCTGCTCGGATTCGAGATCAGCCCGCCCAACAAGGCCAACGACGCCGTGCTCGCCCTCGAAGGGACGCCACGCGCATCGGTGCTGCTGGCCCGGTCGATGCCGCCCGGCTCGAACAACATGTGGGTCCTCTGGGAATTCAGCGATATCGAGAAAGTGAAGCGTTCCCCGAACGTGCAGGACCCCGGCGCCTCGGCCATCTCCGTGCAGGTCGAGAACCTGCCCGCGTTGCTCAAGAGGATGCAGGCGGCCGGCATCACGATCGAGACGCCGGGAGGCGCACCCGTGGCGCTCGGCGACGGCCACAAGGGCGCGTTGGTCCGCAGCCCGGACGGGCTGCTCATCGAACTCGTGGAGTAGGACTCGATCGCCATCGGGATGACCCGGGCCACGCGATTGCTTTTGCAGCTCGCGTGCGTCCAACATCGCCTGATTGCGCCCGCCTGGTCGGGTCGTCTCTCGCATTCTGGATGGTGCATGCACACGCTCAAACGGCCTCACCCCTCCCGATTCGCCGGCAGCGTGCTGGCCATCCTTGCCGGCCTCACGCTGTGCGGAACCAGCCATGCCCAGATGTTCGAGCCCAGGACTGCGCTCGAGGATACGAAGCTCTACTTCACCGCGCCGCTGCGGTGGGATCGGACGGACTGGCTGTACTTCGGCTCGACGCTGGCCGCCGTTGCCGTGGCCCATGAATTCGACGACAACGTGCGCAACCACTTCGTCGCGGACCCGGCGGCGGCCATCGGCACGGCGGACCGGAACGGCACGCGGGATGCGTTGCCCGCCGTCGCCCTGCTCGCCGGCACGTGGGCCTATGCCGCCCTGATCGACAGCAAGGACGGCTACTACGAAACAGGAACGATGCTGGAGGCGGGCGTCCTCACCGCGGCGAGTACGACCCTCTTCAAGCTCGCGATCGGACGCGAGCGGCCGCATGAGACGCTGCAGGTCGACAGCTGGTTCGCCAGCGGCGACTCGTTCCCATCCGCGCACGCGAGCTTGAGCTTCGCAATGGGAACGGTCTTTGCCGAGTCGGGCAGCGACCGCTATCGCTGGATCCGCCGCACGCTGGGCTATGGCGCCGCGGGACTCACTTCGTACTGGCGACTGAAGGGCAATGCGCACTGGACGTCGGACGTGGTGGCGGGTGCTGCGCTCGGCTTCACGACGGCGCAATTCGTCATGAATCGACGGGACCATTCGCATCGCCGCGTGACCACCAGCGTCGTCCCGGTCGATGGCGGGCTCGCGCTCGCGTTCACGCTGCCGTTGAACTGACTCCGCAGGGCGCCTGGGTGTGGAGTCTCGACAGGAGCAACCCGTTGAGACTCCACACCTAGCCCAGCAGGCTGCGCAGGAACGCGGCCGCGACTGCGAGAGCGGCCAGGCTCGCGACAAGCACCGCCGCGGCTGCGCAATCCTTCGCGAGCTTGATGCGGGGATGCTGCTCGGGGTGCAGGTGATCGGCCAGCGCTTCGAGCGCGGTGTTGATGAGTTCCGCCGCGAAGACGCCGGCGATGGCGATCGCAATCAGGGCCCACCAGACCGGCGCGGGTTGCACCCAGGCCAGGACCAGCAGGATCGCAACGGCAGCCGCCACCTGTGTGCGGAAGCTCTTCTCGGACCGCAGGGCGGCGCCGATGCCCGCCAGGGCAAAAGACAGGCGGCGATGGAAGGGCTGGTTCTTCACGCAAGGAACCTCGAGTTGAAGCCTATCGTACCCTACCGGCCACATCGACATGGCCGACGACGAGCCGGGACTGTCCGTCCCGCACCCACGCGAGCCGCCTCTGCAGCCACGCTTCAATGGACGCGCGCTCGTCCAGAGCCACTTCGGCAGCCGCAGACGCCCATCCCGTGATCAGCTCGGTCTGCAGCGCGGACTGTGCGGCGTCGATGCGCCAATCGCTGTGCTCTGCGCGGACCTCATATCCCAGCCGCTCCAGCAGCCGCACTGTACGGGTCGCCGCGTCCGGACCCAGCGCGGGGCCAAACCCTTTCTCCGTGCGCTGATGGTCGTTCACGAGATCCCGGATGCGGGCGTCGAGCGGATCGACCGGCGTGCAATCGATGCGGCCGTCGTAGCTCAATGCAAACAGGATGGAGCACCCGCTTTCCACGCAGCGGCGCCCGAGGTCCTCGAGCCAGACATCCGAGACGAGGTCCAGCAGCGCCGCGGTCGAGACCAGGTCGAAGCGCGTGAAATCGATCGTGCCGAGATCGCGGGCGAGATCGACCTGCAGCCGATCGACGCGGCAACTTAAGCCCGCGTTTTGCAATGTCAGAGACTTGCCGGCCGTCCCTACGGCAACGTCGTTGGCCGCCGCCCACGTTGAGAGACGCTCCGGCATCGCGCCCAGCAGCACCGGATCGTGGTCGGCCAGCACCCACTGCTGCAGTCCGCCGAGTCGCGGAGCGAGATAGCGAAGGTTCGAACCCGTCCCCGTCGCGAGGTCGAGTACATGCACCGATCGATCCCGCGGCAGCGACGGCGCGATCCAGTCGATGAGGTCCGGGGGACGCGCAGCCGTATCCGCCGGTTCGCGCAAGCCAAGCCAGTCGGCACTGAATCCGGTCATGAGTGAAGTATCCTGTCGAGCACCGAAGCCAGCTTCCGCGCGGAATCCTGCCACTGTGGCAGGCGACTGCGAACAGCCAATGCCCCTTGCCGCAGCGAGGCGCGCAAGTCGGCGTCGGCGAAGAAGCGGCGCAGCGCCACACGCAGCGCCGTCAAGTCACCAGGCGGAACGATGAGTCCGGCGTGCTCGCCGACCAGCTCTGCAATCGCACCGGTCCGCGTACTGATCACCGGCACGCCCCGGGCCAGCGCTTCAGCCACCACCATGCCATAGCCCTCGTACCGCGTCGGGAGCACGAACAGATCCGCCGCCGCATACGCTCGCGCCACCATCGCATCATCCCCTTCGCCCGCGAACGTGACGCGCTTCAGCAGGCCGTGGCTGCGGACTTGTTCCTGCAGGCTGCCTGACATGCGCTCATCACCCATCGCGCCCCCGACGCAGTCGAGTCGCCACTCGAACGCCTTGAGGCCGGACAGCGCCGCGAACAGCAGGTCATGACCCTTGCGGGCGGTCAGCGTGGCCACGCACAACAGCGTGAGCTCGCTGGAACCGGATCCGGACGCGGCCGGCGCAGTCGCGGTGCCGGGTTCGACGACGGTGACATGCTCAGGCGGAATACCATAGTCACGCAACGTGCTCCGCGTTGCCGCGCTCGTCACGATGACGGCCCGGGTGGTGGCGAGCGCCCGCCGCTCCGCGGTCTTGAGCGCATCGGCCTGCGCGGGTGTCAGACCCGTTTCCAGCGCGAGCGGATGATGCACGAGCCCGACGAGTCGCAGCCTGCGGGCTTCGGCCTCTGCAATGTCCGGCATGGCGCCGAAGGCGAGTCCGTCCACGATCACGAGCCTGTCGTCCGGGATCGCGGCCAGCGTCGCTCGGGCCGCATCGAGGGCTGCCGCCGACGGAAAGGGAAACCCGGCATCGAGCGAATGGACCTCGACCTGCCACCCGAGATCGCGCAGGCCGGCGATGATCTCCCGATCATAGCCATAGCCGCCCGTTCTCGTATTGAGATCGCCGGGCAACACGAAGGACAGCAAACGGGACATTCGTTCTTTGGCTTCAGGCTTCAGACTTCAGGAATGCCTGACGACACCTTCGTAGCCGGCCCATGCGATGTGGGATTCGTGGATCACCACTTTCAGGCTGACAACGCCGGCGGCGGCGGGGCCGAGCTTGCCGGCCTTGATGCGGTCCACCATGCGCTCGAACAGCACTCGTGCCAGGAACTCGGTCGTGGTGTTCTTGCCCGCGAACTCCGGCACGTCGTCGAGGTTGCGGTAGTTGTACGCCGCCACGATCTCCTTGAGGGCCGTGCTGGCGAGACCGATGTCCACGACGAGGCCGTCGGCATCGAGCTCGGGCCGGCGAAACTCGACGTCGACCACGAACGTGGCGCCGTGCAGGCGCTGCGCGGGTCCGAACACCTCGCCGCGGAAACTGTGGGCAATCATCAGGTGATCGCGAACGCTGACTGAGTACATGAGGATCCTAGTAATTGATGCGATGGCAGAGAACGTCGCCGCCTGCCGCGAGTCGCGGCATGACGGCGGGAAGATCGGCGAAGGCGGACTCGCTGTTGATCAGGACATCAAGGCGCTCGTCGGCCAGGAGTTCGAGGACACGGGCGAACCGGCGCTCGTGGCTCCATGTCGCCCGATGGGACGGTGCGATGCTGCCCACCTGCGACGATTTCAACGTGAGGCGAAGCGCATGGAACGCTTCCCCGAGCGGCAAGGGGACGAGCTTGTTGCCGTACCAGCTCATTTCGATGACGGTCGCCTCGAAGGCGGCGAGGTTGAGCGCGAGCAGCAGTCCGGGAGGTGCGCCGCTTGCGTGGATGATCTTGTCGACCTGCTGTGCCCTGTTCGCCAGAGCCGCCGACGGCGTCGAGAACGCCACACCGAGTGCATTGGCCAAGGCTTCGCGTTGCGGATTGATGTCGATCAGCACGACGTCGAACCCGGCGGCGCGGGCAAGCCACGCGACAAGCGACCCCACGACACCCGCGCCGATCACCGCCACGCGATCACCCTGCTGCAACCCGGCGTCCCAGAAGCCATTCAGTGCGGTCTCGAGATTCGCAGCCAGCACCCCCCTTCCCGCAGGGATCGAGTCCGGCAGGACATGCGCCGCCGTAGCGGGAACGACGTACCGCGTCTGGTGCGGATACAGGCAAAAGACGGTCTTGCCCTTGAGCGCCTCGGGACCTTGCTCGACCGCGCCAACGTTCGCGTAGCCGTACTTCACCGGTCCGGGAAACTCGCCCTCCTGGAAAGGGGCTCGCATGCGGGCATATTCGGCCGGAGGGACCTCGCCACGGAAGACCAGCGCTTCCGTGCCGCGGCTGACGCCGCTGAACAGCGTCCGCACGAGCACTTCGCCCGACCGGACCGCAGGCAGGGGCCCGGTGCGCAGCTCACCCTGGCCGGGGGCCACGACCCAGAATGCGGAAGCCTCGCTGCCTGACATGTTGGTTAGAATGCGAAGAATGGACAGGATGGACAAGAACCGGACAAGTGTACGCGATGACCTCGGCGTTAACAGCTGAGGCGGGTCGTGCGTTGCTGCGCAGCGCCGCATGGCATTTCGCCGTGTCGGTCCTGCTCTGCGTGGCATTGGCCGCAGGCCTGCGTCTGGCTCTCGGACTGGACATGGCCTATGTGGCCAGCGCCGTTGCCGTGTTCGTGATCGGCACTCTGCTGTTTGTCCCGGCCTTGCGCAGGAACCATCCGTTCGCTGTAGTCGGTCCGGCCAACCGGATCACGATGGCACGCGGCGTGCTGACGGCCGCGATTGCCGGGTTCCTCGGGGCGAGTGTCGACCCGACGGCCGCGTTCGTGATCGTCAGCCTCGGCCTCCTGGCGCTGATCCTCGACGGGTTCGACGGGCGGCTGGCGCGCAGCAGCGGCCTCGCGAGTGCGTTCGGTGCCCGCTACGACATGGAAACCGATGCCTTCCTGATCCTCGTGTTCAGCTTGCTCGCATGGCAACTGGGCAAGGCAGGACCCTGGGTCGTGCTGTCCGGATTGCTGCGCTACCTGTTCATCGCGGCAGGCTGGGTCCTGCCCTGGATGCGCGATGCGCTGCCCCCCAGTCGCCGGCGGCAGACGGTGTGCGTGATCCAGATCGCCGTCATGCTGGCCGTTCTGCTACCTTTCGTGACCTACCCGGCCAGCGACCTGCTGTCGGCCGCAACGCTGGTGCTCCTCGGCTGGTCGTTTGCCATCGATGTGGCCTGGCTGCGGCGGGCCCGACGCCACCAGGCCGGTTCGACTCCTGGAACCGCCATGAGGGATCCACCATGAAACGCTTCCTGCTGGTCACGCTGCTGCTGGGCTCGGGTGCGCTGTCCGCGGCACCGGCCCGCTATGAACTCGACCCCGAGCACCTGACGATCGCCTTCCTCACCGAGCATATCGGCTATGCGAAGGTGCTCGGCTCCTTCGGCAAAGCCTCTGGCGCCTTCACGTTCGACGAGTCGACGGGCACGCTGTCTAACGTGCGCATCGTCGTCGAGACCGCCAGCGTCACCACGGGACATGCTCGTCGCGACGAGCACCTGCGCAGCAACGACTTCCTTGCCAGCTCGAAGTTTCCCCGCATGACCTTCACTGCGCAGGGCGCCCGTGCGCTCGGGAACGGCCGATTCGAAGTCACGGGACAGCTGGAGCTACGCGGCGTCGTGAAGCCGCTGACACTGTCAGCCACGATGAACAAGAGCGCGCCCTACCCGATGGGCGACAAGGCCCACGTCATGGGTGCTTCCGCCCGCGGCACGCTGAGGCGCAGCGAGTTCGGCATGACGTACAGCGTGGAGAACGGGTGGGTCGGCGACACTGTCGAGCTGATCATCGAACTCGAAGCACGCCGCCAGTAAACGGCCACGGGAACCCCTCTTGAAACCTGCAACGGGCCCCGCGGACTGGGCCACCTCCCTGATTGCGCTGTTCATCGTCAATGGCGCCCTGTCGTTCGCCAGCGTGTGGCCGACCTTCTGGATCCGGCCGACGCTGGAACTCTCGGTCGAAGCTGCAGCGTTGCTGCTGGTCCTCGCTGCATGGCAGGCGGTGCGAGGCGCTCCGTCGCGCGCGCTGCTGGCCGTGTGTTCCATCGTGTTCGTCCTGCTGGTGTTCGGGCACTACGGCGCCGTGATGTCGCATTCGCTGTACGGCCGCGACATCAATGTCTACTGGGACGCACCGCATGTGGCGAATGTCGGCGGCATGCTCGTCAGCGTGACGCCGCCATGGCTGCTGCTGCTCTCGTTCGCCGCGATCGCCCTCTTCCTCGCGGCGATGTACTGGATCGGCTACTGGTCGCTGCGCCAGTGCGCCCGCGCAATGACCACGTCTGCTGGATTGCGCGGCATCAGCGCGCTGGCCGCGGTCGTCATCGCACTGTTCGTCGCGCAGAGCAGGTTCGGCGTCGCCGAACGGATCGTCTTCACGCCCCCCGTCACGGGCATCTATGTGGCCCAGGCCGCGCTCGTGCGCGACTCCATGACCGGGGGCGACGTGCTGGCGAGCCTCGGCCCTGCGCCCGACCTGTCATCCGATTTCGCGCGGCTCAAGGGTGCCGACCTGCTCGTGATGTTCATCGAATCGTACGGCGCGGTGGCCTACGACCGGCCGGACATCAATGCCGCGCTGCAGGCCAGCCGCAACGAATTCGCCTCCGCAGTCAAGGACACGAACCGCTCTGTCGTATCGGCGTTCTCCGTGTCGCCGACGTTCGCAGGCGGTTCATGGCTCGCCCATTTGAGCCTGATGAGCGGCTACCAGGTCACGGATCCCGGGCAGTACGCGGTGCTGATGGCGCAACAGGATCGCGACTCACTGCCAACCATTCTGCAACACAAGGGCTATCGCACGGTCGGCCTGATGCCGGGCATTCGCCTCGACTGGCCCGAGGGGCGCTTCTATCGCTTCGATGAGTTGCTGGACGAGAAGAAGCTTGCGTATCGCGGCCCGGAGTTCGGCTGGTGGCGCGTTCCAGACCAGTACTCGCTCGCGAAGTTCGACGCGATGGAACTCGAGAAGACCGATCGCTCGCCGCTGTTCCTGCTGTTCACCAGCATCAACACGCACCTGCCGTTCCTGCCGACGCCGCCGTACCAGCCCGACTGGCAGCGCCTGCTGTCCGCCGATCCGTACGACGCCGCTGCCGCAGCCGCCGCCAACGCACAGCAGCCGGACTGGCTCAACATGGGCAACGACTACGCGCAGTCCATGGACTACGTCTATCGCTCGGTGGCGGGCTACCTGCGCAAGAACGCAGGCCGCGACTTCCTGCTGATCGTCATCGGCGACCACCAGCCCGCTGCCAATGTCGCAGGCGAGGACGCGCCCTGGGATACGCCGGTACATGTCATTGCGAGCCGCCCCGAACTGCTCGAACCGCTATTGCCCCACGGCTTCGTCGCGGGAGTCACGCCCAAGCGCCCCGCCGTCGGCAACATGAGCGAGCTGCTACCGATGATTGCGGAGGCGATGGATGGCGAGGCGGAGGCGCCGAGCGTGACGAAGGCGGATTAGAGAGGAGCTACCGGCCAACTCTGTTGGCGAGGGGGCCTACCGGCGAGGTAGGTCGCGGACGCAACGGGGTGGCCTGTCGGCAGGTCAGAGACGGACAGCATGCCGTGCGGTCCTCTGCGACTCCTTAAATCTGTCCCGCCGGTAGGCCTATCCCGCGACGTAGTCGCCCGACTCGCCGGTAGGCCCCCTCGCCAACAGGGTTGGCCGCACTCTCTTATCTTTTCAGAGACCCACTCACCAACGCCGCCCCTTGTGCCAGCGCGTGCATCTTGCCGACGGCGGCGTGACGGCTGCGGGGGACGAGGCCGCAGTCGGTGCAGGCGATCATGTGCTCGGGCGGGACGAACTTGAGGGCCGCCTCGATGCGCTTCGCAACGGTGTCGGGCGTCTCGATGTCCTCGGTGCCGACGTCGATGACGCCGACCATCACTTCCTTGCCTTTGAGCAGCTCGAGCACTTCGAGGTTGATGCCGGAGGCGGTGCACTCGACCGAGACCTGGTCGATGGTGCTCTTCGCAAGCAGCGGCAGCGTGTGGTGGTACTGGTTCCAGTCCTTGTTGGCGCTCTTCCACGCGAGGACCTGCGGGACGCCGTACCCGTAGCAGATATGCACCGCGCGTTTGGCGGTCACGCCTGCGAACGCGAGCTCGAGCGCTTCCATGCCCCACTCTGCGACTTCGTCCAGGTAGATGTTGAAGCAGGGCTCGTCGATCTGGATGACGTCGGCGCCGGCCTCGCTCAGCGCGCGCACTTCCTTGTTCAGCAGCTTCGCGTACGCCATCGCGAACTCGGCATCGGAGCGACCGCCGATTTCGTCGATGATGCTGTCGGCCACGGTCATGGGTCCGGGCAGCGTGATCTTGACCGGCCGGTTCGTGCGTGACTTCAGGAACCGGAGACCTTCGATGAGCACCGGGCCGGACCACTGCATTTCCCCGAGGACCCGGGGCGCCGGGGTCTGTTGCACGTACCGCTGGCCGCGGCTCTTGCGCAGGCCAAGCTGGTCGAAATCCACCTTCATGAGGGACTCGATGAAGCCCCAGATGTAATGGCGGCGGCGCTGCTCGCCGTCGGTGATCACGTCGAGCGACGCGCGCTCCTGCTCGTCGGCCCACAGCTTCACCGCATCGTCCGTGCCTTCGGCCAGCAGTTCGGGCGGCAACCGCCACGCGCCGCGCAGCTTCTCCGGCTCGGCCAGCCAGGAGGGTTTGGGAAGACTGCCGACGATGCTGGCTCGGATACGCGACATGTACGGAATCAAGCAGTAGGAGAACGGCAGGTTTGCTCGAACCTGCCCCGATTTGCCCACCCGATGACAGTCAGCCGCCCCCCCCGCAGGGGTCGGCTGCACTGGCACGTGGCTACTGGCGCTTGTCGAGGGCGACTTTGCCATTGTAGCGAACCGGGCTCCACGCAAGCGCACCATGAGAAATTTCGGGCCTGGTGGCGGGTCACTACGGCCAACAGGTAATGCACGGCCCGTGGGAAATCGGGAGAGTGGGGGTTCATCCTCGTAGAGGATTTAGCCTCGTAGAGGCCTTTCCCGACTTCCATGCGGGCGCGTCGGAAACCAGGAATGTCCCCTGGTTCTCCGGACCGCGGACTGGTCCCGGCAATGAAAAGGGGCAGGTCCTTGCGAACCTGCCCCTGCATGCCTCGCTTTGACAGTCAGCCGCCCCGCGAAGGGGGCGGCCGCACTGGCAAGCTACTTCTTGCGCTTGTCGATCAGGACCTTGCCTTCCTTCAGCACGACCTTCGTCTTCAGCATCTCGTAGATGTTCAGGCGGGGATCGCCATCGATCAGGATGATGTCGGCAAGCTTGCCGGCTTCCAGAGTGCCGATCTGGTCGGCCATGCCGACATAGGCAGCCGAGTTCGGACCCATGATCTTGAAGATGTCCGCCTGCGAGAACGTGATGCTGTACGACTTGAGCTCGTGCTCGAGCACGACCAGGTCGTCGTAGCTCTGGTCCGTGGACCACGACAACGCGTTGTTGCTGGCATCCCAGATGCGACGGGCGTTGATGATCGTGTATCCCCCCTCGGTGCCGGTTGCACGACCCTTGGGATCGCGGTTCGCACCCGCGAGCGCTTCAGGCCACGGCTTGCCGTCGCGGAACCGCGGCGTGTTGTCCTTGGGGAACTGCACCAGGGCCGGGGCGGGCGACTCGCGGTCGATGATCGGCGCGCCGAACGCGTTCAATCCCGCGATGTTGCCACCGGCCGCTGCGATCTTTGCGGCCTCGTCAAAGCCCATCCAGTCCTTGTTCACCAGGTGCACGAACCGGCGCACACCGGCATCGAGCGCCGCCATGGTGGCCGGCGTGCTGACCGAGTGGATGTTGACCTGCACGCCCTGCTTGGCGGCTTCGTCGACGATGGCCTTGAGCACTTCGATCTCGGCCTGCGGCGGAGCGGGCTCCGGCGTCAGCGCGATCTCACCGGTGTGCTTGACGCCCTTGGCGGCCATGTCGCGAATCGCGGCGCGGGCCTCGTCCGGCGTGCTGCGCAGGTTCACGCGCTCCGACGGGATGATCCGCGGGCCGATGAACTCGCCCTTTTCGATCTTGTCCCGCAACAGGACGCTGCCGCCGGGAGGATTGCCGCCCGCGAGGATGGTCGTGTAACCCGCCGAGAGGGCTGACAGCATGTGTCCCTTCTCGTTCGGGTTCGATGTGACGTGCTTGTGGCCGTCGATGAAGCCCGGCATGGCCGTCATGCCCTTGGCGTCGATGACGGTGAGGCCGCGGGTGCTCGCGGCCCTGCCGGCAGCGACGGACTCGATCTTGCCGCCGCGCACGATGATGGTGCCGTTCTCGATCACCGGACCGTTGCCGACGATGATGCGGACGTTGGTGATCGCGGCGTCTTGTGCAACCGCAGGGGCGGCACTCAGCGCGAGCGTCGCACCCACGATGCCGGCTAGCGTGCCGACCTTGAAAATTGCTTTCATTGTTCCGATTCCTTAAGGCTGCAAAGAGCGGCGTCCCGGGTGGATCGCCGCAGAATAAGGTCCCCCTAAACCGGCCGGTTCCGGTCAGACCGGGCCGGCGTACGGCGCAGTCTACCCGCGAGGATCGGGTTTTCAACGCAAGATTTGCAAAGGCCCGGGCGACGGCCGGCCCGTTCCGCTACCTTGCTGATTCGACTGGCGAATGCACGTCCTTGGTGCACCAACGATCCGCTAGCGGCAGCGCTCCGGCGTCCCGGGTGCAGCCAGCACGAGGGGGGCCGGCGTGACCGCACTGCCCAGCTGCTCGAAGGCCACTTGCTGCAATGCCTTGACCAGGGACGTCGGCAGTCCCAGCTCATAGGCAGAGCACTCGTTCTCGCCGAGAGAACGGGGATCTCGTCCCGTCAGGGCGCCGAAAATCACCAGGGCCTCGAGGTAATAGCCATGCGTGCTCGCGTGGTAGTGGTCGTAGGTCCACAGATCCACCTTCCCGGCCTCGATGCCATCGTAGGGGTTGGGATCCGCAATGCCTGCCTGCATCGCCCGCGTCCACGCCTCGCCCACCGGAATGACGGCCTTGACACCAGGGGCGGCCGCGGCCTTGTCGTACGCGGCGCGCACATCCCTGGTCATCACGTCGACGGTCTTGCCCGCCCACGCGCCGTTCGGCGGGTACACCTGGTCGGCACGGGCCCATGTGGACATCAGGTAGATGTTCACCCCTGCGTTGCGGCCGCGCAGGAAGTCGGCCATCTTGTTCGTGGTGGCGACGAGCTTCGCCGGATCGCGCGGCTTGTCGAAGTCCAGCGTGCTCTGGCCCTGCATGACGACCGTCTCCCACGGCCGCTTGCCGATCACGCCCAGCTTGTTCTCGAGATGGAACTCGATGCCGCTGCCGCCACGGGTCTCGAGTGCGACGTCGTAGTCGAGACCGGTCTGCTGCGTGAACGACTTGAACAGGGCCGGCACGCCGCCGATACCTTCGTTGTTCAAGTCGGTGACGGTATTCGCCCGATAGAACTTGACCGGCGAGCCGGCGCCGTACGTGAAACTGTTGCCGATGAACAGCAGGCTCGTGGCGGCCGGGGCCGTCCCGGAGAACACACCGAGCAGGCAGCCGAGGACGAGAGATGGTGCCGATTTCATGTTATTCCCTCATTGCTGGTGCGTGAGCCGGCAGACTGCTGCCCGCGCGACGCCGAACCCGAACGGTCGGACAAATGGTCGCCTGGCGCAACCCATGCGATCGTCGGACTAGGCCGGCGGCTCGTGGGTCGCGAGGACATCCGCACTGACCCCGAAGTACTGCACGCTCCACGTGTCACCATGGCGCCTGAACTTGGTGATGCTGCAGTTGGGCAGCAGGTTCTTGCCGGTCCCGTGCCGACCCTCCGTGATCTGCGCGAGCAGCGTATTGATCACGCCGCCGTGGGAGACGACGAGGATCCTGCGCTCGGCGTGCCGGGTTGCGATGTCGTGCAGCGCTGCAGTCACCCGTTCGCTCATCGCAGCGGCTGACTCCTGGTTCGCCGGCGCGGTGCCGGGAGGAAAGCGCTCGGCTCGCTCGGTGGGCGTCAGCCCGGAGATGTCGCCGTAGTCGCGCTCATGCAGGCCGTCGACGACAGCCAGTTCCGCAATGGCGAGCTTGGCGGCGACGATCTCGGCCGTCCGCCGGGCGCGCGACAGATAGCTCGTCACGATGCGCTCGATGCCGAGACCATGCAGCGCTTCGGCCAGCCGGTGGGCCTGCGCCTCGCCGTTGCTGTTGAGCGGCACATCCTCCCTGCCCTGCAACCGGCCCGCCGCATTCCAGTCCGTTTCGCCGTGGCGAATCAGGAAGATCTCTTTCATGAGGCGATGATAGCAACCAGGCTGCTCGCCCGTCCGCTATCGCTATCTGCCCGCCATCGCACGCTGCGCTGCTGCGCGCGCCGCTGCGATGAGCGGCTCTCTTGCAGCCAGCACGGCGTCCACCAGCGGCTTCGCTGCGGTCTCCGGCTCGCCAGAATTGAAGGGAGGCTTCGGCGCATACTCGATGAGCAACTGAATCCGCTTGGCGAGGTCTTCGCCGCCCATGAGGCTCGCGAGGTGCAGGCCGAAGTCGATGCCCGCCGTCACGCCGCCGCCCGTGAGGCGATTGCGATCGATGACGACGCGATCCTTGTCGAGCGTCGCGCCCATCAGCGGCAGCAGGTCACGGACATACCAATGGGATGTCGCGCGATAGCCCTTCAATAATCCCGCTGCGCCGAGCACCAGCGATCCGGTGCAGACGCTCGTCACGTACTTCGCGCGCGAACCGCGATCCTTCATGAAGGCGAGCACCTCCTGGTCCTCCATCAGCGCGGCACTGCCCTTTAGGCCGCCCGGCACGAACAGTACATCGAGGTCCATCGGGCAGTTGGCCAGTGTCGTCGTCGCCGCAACGGGCACGCCGACATCCGTCGAAACCGGTCGCAGATCCTTCCATACGAGATGGATCTCGGAGCCCGCGATCGCGAGCACCGTCTGCGGACCGATCAGGTCGAGCAGCACCATGTCGGGATGCACCAGCATCGCCACCTTCGGGCGCGGCCCGGAGCCCGTTGGTAACGGAGAAGCCGGAGCGGCCGCTTCGGCACGCAGACCCGCCGCCATCACGGCAGCGCCTAGGGAAAGTGCTAGTTCACGTCGGTTCATAAGATGCCCGCTGATAAAGACTCTTCATGTTCGAATGCTGCTCTGCCATCGGGTGCCAGCATATCAGGGACGAGCTCGCATCGACGGAGCAGAGTTAGCCATGCCACGCGTCCACAAGCGGGCCCACCTTGAGCGACACCACTTCCTTGCGCCCCGCCAGCCAGGCTTCCACCGCGGCCCGCTGCGACTCACTCACCGAACCGCGCGGCACATGGGCAATGAAGTACGAAACTGCCTCATCACCGCCTCCCCCGCACGTGAGCTGGTGGCCTTCGATGAAGTCGATGAACTCGGCCATATGCCGATCCCGCACCTCGGCGCTGACTCCCTGCGCGAACCGGTAACTCAAGTGGAACCCCATCTCCTGGAATTCCTTGAGCCTAAGTTTCTTGCGGAGCCTGCGTTTCATGAGACTTGGATTCCCCCTAAGCCCAACAGCAACTCGGATGTCAGTGCCGGTCGGCGATTCCGGGGCAGCACATCACGCAGACACCTGCCCCATCACGACGTTATCCAGGAATCCCGGCCCGGCACGCGAAGACGGGATCATTGACCCCGCCTGACTCCGGCAATACTTTATCCTGCGAGGCGGCCGGCAGGATGGAAGATTCACCCGGCACGCGTGGTCCTCGCCCCTCCGACGGGGCAGTACTGCGCCGGGCAATGACCAACAATTTCTACAGGGGGTTGTTCAATGAAAGCGTGGAGCCTGATCATCCTTGCGTTCACGTTTGCCGCAGCCACAAGCCCGGCCGCGACGCCCCCCACTGCCGCAAAGGACCTCAAGGGTACGCCGGTCACCCCGGAGCGGTTGCCGGACGGACGTCCCAACTGGACCGGCTTCTGGTCGCCCGTGGGCGGCATGCTGGAGGTCTATCGCGGGCCGTCGTTTCTGATCGGTCAGACGGGCAACGTGAACACGCGCAGCGATCGCAATCCGCGCATCCCGCCCCTGACGCCGGAGTACGAAAGGATTTATGTGGAGCGGCTCAAGCAGTCTGCTGCGCTCGAGCTGTTCGATCCCGTGGAAGCCTGCTTCCCGCCCGGCATGCCGCGGACCATGGGCATGGTCTACGGGATGGAGATCCTGCAGACGCCGAAGATCATCGCCATCACCAGCGAGTGGCAGGCCGAGAGCCGCCGGATCTGGATGGATCTGAAAGAGCACCCGCCCGAGGACGAACTCGATCCGAGCTATTCAGGCCACTCCATCGGCCGCTGGGAAGGCGACACGCTCGTGGTCGAAACCGTCGACATTCGCGAAGACGTTCCGCTCGACTTCACCTTCCTGCCGCACAGTTCGAAGTTGAAGGTGACCGAGCGCTTTACGCAGGTCGCGCCTGGCATCCTCGTGGACGAGATTACCGTCGAGGATCCGGAACTGTTCGCCGACGGCAAGAAGTGGACGTACTCCAACACCTATCGCCACCGTCCGGACCTGCGCCTCCAGGAGTTCGTCTGCGTGGAGAACAACCGCGACGTCAAGGGCAAGGTGACGGATCGCTGATCGATTCGGGCGCCCCGGGAGGCAGGAAGCTCGCGACTTCCTTCCCGCCTGACAAACGACTCTACTTCAGTGGAATCTGATTGTCCGGAAAGCGGGACCTGAGTACCAGGTTGAGCTTGTTGGCGTATTCCAAACAAGCCAACAAGCTCAACCCGGTACGGCAGATCAGTCCTGGTACGGCAGATCAGTCCTCGCCGCCGATACTCCTTGGCGGGAGGCCTGGCTTGCCTGCGGAGTCGGCAGGTCGTTCCGGGCCTTTTTGGTCTATCCGACTCTCTTCCCAAGAACGGCAAGCGTCCGCTCCACCCCATCCAGCACCGCAATATCCGGATACCTTCCCCACTCCGCGAAGCCATGCCTGCGGAACAACGCAAGGCTCGGTTCGTTGTGCGCGAAGATGAAGCCGAGCGCGGTCTTCACGCCGAGCACAGGGGCGCGATCCAATGCACGACGGAGCAGATGATCACCGATGCCACGACGCTGGTCGGTGTTGGCGACGTAAACGCTCAACTCCACCGTCGCGTCATAGGCCGGGCGGCCGTAGAAGGACTCGAAGCTGAGCCAGCCGGCGATGCCCTTCTCGTTCTCGGCCACCCACAGCGGGCGATGCCCCGGCGAATGACGTTCGAACCATGCACGGCGCTGTTCGACGGTGACGGGCTCCACGTCCGCCGTCGCGAGTCGGCCCGGGATCGAGTCGTTGTAGATCGCGACGATGCGCGGCAGGTCGGCAGCCGTGGCGTCGCGGATGAATAAGGCTGGGCGCGTTGTCATTCGCGATACTCTGTAGGGTAATCTGGGCCCGGGTCAATCCGGACACCGTCCGATCCATCGAAGAATGGAGCGCCGCATGAATACTCGAGCATGGGTAGGGATCACGCTGCTGGCGGGCCTCGTCATCGGCGCCTCGGCAACGGCCCAGGGTTCCCGGGGCAGCATCAGTGGCAAGCTGATCGACGAGAATGGCGAAGTGGTCGTCGGCCTTGAGGCCACCGTCACGATGCGACGCGCGGTCACCGAGGTGGAATACAAGGCCCGCATTCAGGCGAACGGCGAGTTCGAAGTCTCGGGGCTGCCGCCGGGCGCCTACGACCTCCGGATTCCGGTGGCCTGCTGCCTGTACCGCAGCTTCGAGCAGAAAGGCGTCACCATCACCGCGGGGCAGGCGCTCAAGCAGGATATCAACCTCCGCTGGGGCAGCAATCTCGGAACCATCGGCGACGATCCGGGCAAGCTCAGCATGGACATGCGTTCAAAGGCCGGCGATATCAGCGGGCCTGCCCCTCGCATGGCGGATGGCAAACCCGACCTGAGCGGCATGTGGATCAAGGTCCTGGACACACCGGATGCCCGCGCGCAAGTGCCGAAGCTGATGCCCTGGGCCTCTGAGATGAACCAGCAGTTGCAGCGCATGAACCGGCAGCCCGCTAGCGTCTATTGCCTTCCGGAGGACGCGAGTCCGATCCGCCTCTCCTTCCCGCAAAAGATCGTGCAGACGAAGGACCTCATCGTGCATCTCACCGAGTTCACGACACCGGGGTATCGGCAGATCTTCCTTGACGGCCGCCCGCACCCGCCTGCAGAAGAATGGAACCCCGCCTGGTACGGGCATTCCGTCGGCCACTGGGAAGGCGACACGCTCGTCGTCGAATCAGTGGGATTCAACGAGATCACGCCGGGTTTCTCCGTCCATACGGAGCAACTCAGGATCGTCGAGCGCTATACCCGCCCGAGCAAGGGACAGCTTGAAGTCGAGATCTCTGCCGTCGATCCCGGCGCGTGGGTCGGAGAGTTCCGCATGAAGATGGCGGCGGGCCTGGTGCCGAACGAGGAGATCCTCGAGTTCGTGTGTCCCGAGAACAACTTCGACATGCTGCATGGCGGACCGAGGCTTTGGCGCGGTCGGCCGTAGGCTGCCGGGACGCGGGGGCTATTCCGGGACTCCGGATCACATTTGCAGCAACTGCGTGTATCGCCGGTTTCCGGAAAAAAGGGCCGCCGGCTTGCACCGGCGGCCCCATGCGAACATCAACGTACTTCCCTGTCGATCCATCAAGCCAATGCTATCCGTCAGAACGTCATCTTCACGCGCACACCGGAAGTCTGCGGCTCGGCATAGATGACGGACGTGCCGGCATTCGAGACGTAGTACTCGTCGGTGACGTTGTTCATGTATGCCTGGATCGTCCAGGCATCCTTGACGTAGGTAAGGGAGACATCCGTGGTGTCACGGTCGTCGCTCCTGTAGTAACTCTCCGACTGGAAGTACGACGCCCACGATCCGTCCGCATGGGTGTACTGCACGCGGGGGGTCAGGGTGCCGGTACCGATGGCCCAGTCGTACGTCAACGAGAGATTCCACGACAGTTCCGGCGCATAGGTCTGCTGCGCGCCGGTCAGGTCGCTGAAGAACGGCGTGTAGTCGACGCAAGCCCCGGTCACACCCGCAACACCGCACTGGGGAAGATACTGGGTTTCAGCAGGTCCGCCCCTGTTCACGTTAGTAACGACGTTCGTGGGACTCAACACCTGGAACGGCAGCAGCGCGGTATTCAGGTCGCGGAACTTCCCGATCTCGGAATTCACGTAACCCACCGATCCCGAGAGCGCCAGGTTGCCCGCTACCGCACGGAACGACGCCTCGACACCCTTGATGACGGCATCGGCCACCGTGGCAGATTCATTTCCCGAACCGTCAGACCGACCCGTCGTGAACTGCTGACCCTGCATGTCATGGTAGTTCATGTAGAAGAAGCCGATGTCGCCCGACAGCGCGCCATTGAACGCCGAGCCCTTCCAGCCCAACTCGTAGTCGTCCACCTGTTCCGCGACGACCGACTGCTGGGGACGAGCCTGATTGACACGAGGCGCCTTGTAGCCATGCGCATAGAAGACGTACATGTAGTTGTTGTCGTCCGGCTTCCAGTTCAGGCCGACCTTGTACGTGAGGTTGGTCTGCTTGACTCCCGCGAGGTCCCAGTGACCGTAAGACGAGATGTAGCAGCTCCAGGGCAGGCCCGTGAATGGCTGGCCGAAGAGGTCGACGCTTTCGCTCGCGCAGTCCACCGTCGTGGCCGGGCCGGTCGTTGGGGGTGACGTGGTGCCGTCCACATAGGAGGCATTGCCAATGAAGGTACCCACCGGCTGTTGAACCGCGGTCCAGATCGTGTTGGTCCGTCCGGCCTCGTCGTGGTTGACGCGTCCGCCGACAGACAATTCCAGCGTGTCCGTCATCGCCCAGTTGTACTGGCCGAATGCCGCCAACGCTTCAATCGTCGCCACGCCGAGCGTATTCGTATAGGTCATGGTCGCCGGATAGTTCAGCGGCGTGATGCAGTCCTGGTGCGTGCCGGCACGCCTGACCAGAATCCCGTTGGTAACCGTATCGGCCGCCTGCCAGCCGCAAGCGTTGTTGAGCTGCTGCGGATACCCCTTGGTGCGGAACGGCGTATTGCGGGTCTGGTAGAACGCGCCGACGATCCAGTTGTTGGGGCCATCCGGCGATGCCAGGGTGATCTCCTCCGACCATGAGTGATTGATCGGACCCAGCTCGTACGTATTCATGTACGTTGCCACCTGGGTGCCGTCGTTGTCATTGAACTGGCGGTTGTAGATCTTGTTGTAGCCGGCCGTCGACGTCAGCGTCATGCCGTTGCCGAACTCATAGGTCAACTTCAGCGTTTCGAGGCGGTTGGTCTGCAGGGTCTGGCCAGGGTCGTTGTGCCAGATGACAAACGGATCGGCCGGATCGTATCTCAGCAGGCGCGAATAGGTCGTCACCGGCACCTTGACGGCGCCTGCCGGCACCACGCCCCCGATCGGGATATTGAGCGGACTCGTAAAGACCGTAAACGACTTCGGGTTCGGCTGTGTGATGATGCCGCCGTTGTCAACCGCATTGTCCTCGAACTTGAACAAGGCGGAGAACCGGTCGTTTGGCTGCCACAGCAGTCCGACACGGATCGTACGGTCATCCAGCTGACCCGGCGCCGTGAGCTGGTTGCCACCGACCTGGGTATCCATGCCGAGGTTCTTGTAGAAGCTCTCGCGCCGATCCTGGTTGAAGGCAATGCGGGCGGCGAGGGTGTCGCTGATCGGCAGATTCACGGCACCGGTGATCTTCATGCGATCGAAGGTTCCGTAGGTGCCCTCGATATAGCCGTTCACGCCCTTGAAGTTGGGGTTTGCGGAGTTGATCAGGATGGCACCACCGGCAGCGGACTGGCCGATGAACATGCCCTGAGGGCCGCGCAGCACTTCGACAGAACCGACGTCGAGGAACGCGCCATTCAGGCCCATCGGCTCACCCTGCGTGAAGCCGTCGCTCACCACCTGCACGCCCATCTGCACGTCGGGCGAACTGATGTTGTTGCCGACACCGCGGATGTTCACGAAGTTGGAGGTACCCGCTGCCTGAACCTGCAGGCTGGGCACTTCGTTCACGAGGTCGGTGACAGTCCTGACCTGCTGGTCGGCGAGGTCGTCGCCCGACAGCACTTCCATCGAGATCGAGGTGGTCTGTTCCGTGTTGGCGCGCCGCTCGGCGGTGACGATGATTTCTTCAAGCGCGGGTCGCCCGCCCTGAGCCTGCACCGCGGCGGCGGCCAGCAGCATGGCGACTGTCGCTGACACCGTGAGTCCATGGCGTCGGACAGCGTTTGTTGCTTGAGTGGATGACTTGGTCTTTCTGGTCATTTTCTTGATTCCCCATGTTTGTTCTGACTTCAAGAGCCTGCTTGTCTGTTGGATCGTCAAACGAACACCGGCTTGCCTCGGGACATGACGTCACGCTGCGCAGTTGGCGCAGACGCACGTTCCCCGGGGCAATGGATGCCCTCACCTGTTTCTTTGGAGTCCCCCTCTTTATTCGAATATCGTTATGCAGCAAGCCGCGCCGCGCAAAGTGCCCATGTTCTTGAACACCGCTTCCGGTGTCGCATTGATGGGCAGGCACTCCTGCACGGCGCTGCAAGAGTCATAGGGGAGTTCAGCGCAGCAAAGCAACGGACTGCGGGAATCGCGCCGCGGGTGGAATAATTCGACTCACATGTGGTGAAAGTCGACGCTGGCAACAAGAAGGTGCGAAGGCTGTTGCGCCCCGCGATGCATCAACGCGCACAGCCGCAGCGCCAACGGCGGAAGCCGCTTCCGTGGCGAGACAACGCGCCTCTCGAGCGCGTGGCGGGCGTCAGGCAGTGCCGGCCATCGGCACGAAGCCGGGGCTGGCCTCGACACGCTTGAGCCACGAACGCACGGCCGGATACGGCGTCATGTCGAAGCCGGCTTCGGGTGCTGCGTGCGTGTACGCATACAGCGCGATGTCCGCGATCGAATACCTATTGCCGACGAAGAAGGTGCGGGTGCCGAGATGGGATTCCATGACGGCAAGCGCCTGGTGCCCGCGCTCACGCAGGCGCGGCAGCTCGGCGCGACGCGGATGCGTTGGCTCCAGGAACTTCACGATGAAGCGCGCCACCGCGATATAGGGCTCATGCGAGTACTGCTCGAAGAACATCCACTGCAACACCTGTGCGCGGGCAAAGCGTTCGGCAGGCAGCAAAGCGGTGCCTTCTGCGAGGTAGTACAGGATGGCGTCGGACTCGGGCAGCCACTTCCCGGGCTCGATCTCGAGTACCGGCACTTTCGCGTTCGGGTTCATCGCGAGGAACTCGGGCGTATGCGTGCCGTCGTTCATCATGTCGACTTCCACCCACTCGTAGGGCAGGCGCAGCTGCTCCAGCGCAAGGCGCACCTTGTAGCAGTTGCCCGAAATCGCCACACCGAAAACTCGCTTCATGCGGGGTCAGTCCTTCTTTTCGCCCGAGGTCGCCCGCGCCACATCGCCGGGCGGCAGTACTTCATTGAATTCCGGGCGCAGCTTCCAGTTCGGGATCGGCGCCTGCTTGTCCTTCTCCGGCACATATGCCGATAGCTCTACTAGCTGCATCTTGTGCAGATAGCGCGGGCAGTTGGGGAAGATGGCCTCAGGCATCACCCTCACGATGAGATCGGCCCCCGGAAACCGCGCCTTGAGTGGATCTCTGTCGTCGGCGCTCGCTCGACCGTTGACGCGCAACCGCTTGGGGCTCTCGAAGTCGATGAACAGCAGGCCCACCTGCGGATTCACCTTGAGATTGCCGAGGCTCTTGAACATGCCGTTGCCGTCGTAGCTCGGAAATGCCAGCGTCGCGGCGTCGATCACGCTCACGAAGCCCGGCAAGCCACCCTTGTACGAGCAGTCGGGCCTGCCCTGCTCGTCCGCCGTTGCCAGCATGAAGAACGGCCGCGACTCGATGAAGGCCCGATCCTCATCCGTGAACCGGTTGCGTGCGAGGCGCTCCACCAACCGGTCGGCCAGCAAACGACTCCCGAAACGCTCCTGCCAGTGGCGCGATCCTGCATGAAACATCGGAATGTCCATCACACCCTCCCGCACTCATGCCAGACGTTGAGACCTGCTTATTCCCCCATCACGAACTTCCACATCTCGACGACACGCTTGCGCTCATCGACGAACTCGGTGGCATCGATGATGCCGCCGCCTTCATCCAGGGACAGATGATGCATCCGTTCGCGGTACCTGCGATAGGTGGACGTCAGGAAGTCCACGTCGGCCTGCGGCACGAGGTTGCCGGAGGCCAGGCTTTCCAGCTGCCGGATGTTGTCAGAAAAGTAGATGATCTCGGGATAGCGGTCGGCCCACTTCAGCATCCAGTACTGCGTCAGGAACTCGATGTCGGCGATGCCGCCGGCGTCCTGCTTCAGGTCGACCTGCCCGGCCTTGGCGCGTGACAGTTCGTTGCGCATGCGGGCGCGCATGTTCCGGACCTCTTCCTGCAGCGTGTCACGCCGCACCGCCGTGCGGATCGTGTCGATGCGGATCCGCTCGAACTCCTCCCGCAGCGAGGCGCCGCCGGCAACGGCCCGCGCCCGGAGCAAGGCCTGATGCTCCCATGTCCAGGCTTCCTTGCGCTGGTAGTCCTCGAAGCCGTGAAGGCTCTGCACAAGCAGGCCGCCCTTGCCGCTCGGCCGCAAGCGCGTATCGATTTCGTACAGTCGCCCCGCCGCGCTGTGCACGGTCAGCAGGTGCACGATCTTCTGCCCGACGCGTGCAAAGAACACGGCGTTGTCGATCGACTGCCTGCCGTCGGTTCGCTGCACCTCGCCCGACGAGTCATGCAGGAACACCAGGTCAAGGTCGGAACCGTACCCGAGTTCGATGCCGCCTAGCTTGCCGTACGCCACCGCAACCATGCCGGCTGCGCGCAGGTTCGACTCGTCGGGCCCACACAGCGGCAAGCCGTGACGCTCGGTCACCTGCGACCACGCAAGCGCAAAGACTTCGCCCAGGATCAGCTCAGCAAGGTCCGTCAGCCGGTCGCTGACTTTCATCAGCGGCAGGTGCCCGCTCAGGTCGGCCACGGCGATGCGGAACAGCGTCGCGCGCTGGAACTGCTTCAGCAGGTCGATCTGTCGCTCAGGGTCCTCCTGCCGCGCCCCCTCCATGCGATCCTTCAGTTCCGCCTTGAACTCTTCGCGGCTCGGCAGCGCCTCGAACAACCGCTCGTCGATCAGCTCATCGAGCAGTAGCGGAAATGCAGCGATCTGGTCGGCGAGGAACTGGCTGCGGGCACACAGGTGGATGAGCCGATCGAGCGCAATCCGGTTTTCGTTCAGCAGCGCGAGGTACACGGTGCGGCCGCCGATCATCTCGACGATCTTGAGGAGACGGCCGAGCGTGACTTGCGGGTGAACATCCTGCGCCACCGCCTTGAGCAGCCGAGGCAGCAGCACGTGCAGTCGCTTCTGGCCATTCTCGTCGAGCCGACGGTAGTAGCCGCTGTCGCGCAGCCTGTCGATGAGTTCGAGCAGCCCCTCGGGATGCTCGAAGCCCTGCTTCACGAGTTCCGCGTGTCGATCCGCCGGATTCGTACGTAAATCCACCAGGGCTTCAAAGGCAGCGGCGGACTCGCTGGCGCCGTTGGCTGGCGCAAAGACGATGGAGTCGAAGTGCCGGCTCACCCGCTGGCGATGGAAGTCGAGCTGGACGCGCAACTGGTCCCAGTCGGGCAGCCCCATCGCCAGCGCCAGGCGCACCTGGCGGTCGGGCGACGTGGGCAGAGAATGCGTCTGCTCGTCGTTCCACTCCTGCAGGCGGTTCTCGACGCGCCGCAGGAAGCGATAGGACTCCGCGAGCTCCTCGACGGCGGCCTGGGGCAGCAGCTTCTGGCCGACGAGCAGCTTCAGCGTCGGCAACAGCTGCCGCGACTGCAGCCGCGGATCGCTGCCGCCGCGGATCAGCTGGAATGCCTGCACGATGAACTCGATCTCGCGGATGCCGCCGGGCCCGAGCTTCACGTTGTCCTTGAGGTCGCGTCGCTCCACCTCGCGGGCGATCATCTCCTTCATGCTGCGCAGTGACTCGAAGACGCCGAAGTCGAGGTAGCGCCGGTAGACGAAGGGCCGCAACAGGTTGCGATACAGGTCCGCCTCGAAGTCGGTGCCCGTGATGACGCGCGCCTTCACATAGGCGTAGCGCTCCCAGTCCCGGCCATGCTGCTGCAGGTAGGTCTCGAACGAGTCGAAGCTGCACGCCAGCGCGCCGCTCTCGCCGAACGGCCGCAGTCGCATGTCAACGCGGTAGACGAAACCGTCCGGGGTGGTATTCGCAAGCAGGTGGATCGCGCGCTGCCCGACCTTGATGAAGTACTCGGTGTTGCTGATGGGGCGCGGGCCGTCCGTCTCTCCGCCCTGCGGATATAGGAACACGAGATCGATATCGGACGAGAAGTTGAGTTCGCCGCCGCCGAGCTTGCCCATGCCGAGGATCACGAGCGGCTGCAGGATGCCTGCTTCATCGCGCGGCTGGCCGTGGCGCTCGCTGAACAGGTGGCTGGCATAGTCGCAGGCCGCCTGGATGCAGGCATCGGCCAGCGCCGACAGGTCTGCAAGGATCTCGTCCACCGGTGCCCAGCCGCACAGGTCGCGCCATGCGATGCGGACCATGTGGTTGCGGCGAAAGACCCGGAGCACCCGCATGACCTCACTCTCGTTGGCCACGTCCTTGAGCTCGGCGGCGAGGGCCGCCGTGAGGGAGGCCCGGTCGACAGTGCGGAACAGGAACTCGTCCTGCAGCAGCGCCGGCAACAGGCCGGCATCACGCTTGGCCGCCGTCGAAATGAATTCGCTCATCGTCCAGACAAACGGCAGTGTCGTCGCTAACCGCGCGTCGGCGAGGGCAACCGCCCAAGCATCGGGCGAGCCAGCCTGCGCGGTGGCGATCTGGTGAGCCGTTGCCTGCGCGAGGTCGGCAGGAAGATTGAATTCGGGTTCGAGGGAGGACATCAGCGAATTGTAGCTGGCTTATGCGGAATTCAATCTCCGCGATACCCGCTAACGGTGCTCCCCGCAGTGGCAGCGAGACGCAGGTACAGGAAGGCAGACAGCACCGTGCAGGCACCGAAGAACAGGAAGGCCATCCAGAAGTCCCCCGCCTGAATGGTCGTCAGGCCCCGCCGGGACATGGACAGGTGCAGCAGCTGGGCTGCGATGCCGACGCCCATGCTCAGGGAAAGCTGGATCGTCGTGCTCGAGAAGCTCGCGGCCTGGCTCATGCCGCGTTCGGAAATGTCGGCAAAGCTCATGGCATTCATGGCCGTGAACTGCAGCGACTGGAGGTACCCGAGCAGCAGCAGATAGCTCACCAGGAGCCAGTGCGGGGTTGCCAGCGAGAACTGCGAGCAGCCTGCAACCAGCAAACCGCACGCCATGCCGTTGAGCGTGAGGACCGTCCGGAAGCCGAAGCGGCGCACGATGGGCGTGGCCGTCGGCTTCATCAGGAAGATGCCCACGGCGCCGGCGCAGGTCGTCAGGCCCGACTGCAGCGGCGTGAGCCCGAAGCCGAGCTGCAGCAACAGCGGCATGAGCAGCGCCTGCGCACCCACACCGATGCGGAAGAAGATGCCGCTCAGCATGGCGATGCCGAAGGTCGGCACGCGCAGCAGCGACAGGTCGACGATCGGCTGCGCGATCCGTCGGGCCCGCAGGATGTAGATCCCGATCAATGCGAAGCCCCCGAGCAGGAAGGTCCGTACGACGCTCGCATCGAAGACGTTGCGACCGAGGTTCTCGAAGCCGAACAACAACGAGGCCAGGCCGCTGCCGATCAGCACCCAGCCCAGAAGGTCGAGCCTCGGAACCTCAGGCTCGGGTCCACCGGCGATGAAGCGCGCAACGAGCAGGTAGCCGATGACACCGATGGGCACGTTTACGAAGAAGATCCACCGCCACGAGGTGTGGCTGGCGATGAACCCGCCGAGCGGCGGACCGATGATCGGGGCCAGCACGGCGGGCATCGTGACGTAAGCCAGTACGCGCACGAGTTCGCTCTTCGGCACTTGGCGCAGCAGCACCAGCCTGCCGACCGGCACCATCATCGCGCCACCGATCCCCTGCAGGATGCGGGCGCCAACCAGCTGCATCAGGCTTTGCGACAGTCCGCAGAGGATCGAGCCGATCGTGAACAGCACGATGGCGCTGCGGAAGATGCGCTTGGGCCCGAAGCGGTCTGCCGCCCAGCCGGACAGCGGAATGAAGACAGCGAGGCTCAACAGGTATGACGTGATCGCAAGGCTGAGCCGCAGGGGATCTTCCTGCATCGAGCGGGCGATCTCCGGCAAGGCCGTCGCGATGATCGTGGAGTCGAGATGCTCCATGAACAGCGCGCAGGCAACGAGCAGCGGAACGGTATTGGAGCGGCTAAGAAGGTTCGGCATGGGAACGTCGCGGGACTGCGAACGCCCCGGCCGAGACAGTATGCCTTGCGGGCCTTGAGCCTGCTGTGCTTCCGCGAGTGGCTATGGGCGTCAGCCCGGCCGCGAGCGCATCTGCTGCTGGACGCGCCAGACGACCCAGCCAAGCGCCAGCGTCGCAAGACCGTACAGACTCACGGCAGGACGCATCTGGATTGTCAGCACCGTGATCACGACGATGGCGGTGAGGAAGGCGAACGGGACCCACGGCCAGCCTGGCACCTGCACGCTTGCTCCCTCCCTGCGCCTGAGCCTGACCAGTCCGGCCACCGTCAGCGCCGTGCTGAGTCCCAGCGTGAAGCCGATGTAGGTCAGCAGGCCGTCGTAGGTCGTGCTCCACAGCATGACGAGCGCCAGCGCGAGTTGCAGCAGCATGCCGTTGCGCGGCGGCTGTCCGGCTTCGGCAGCGAGCCGCTGCGGCAAGTAACCGTCGTTCGCCATCTGTGCGTAGACACGCGGACCCGCCATCATCATCGATGACACGGACGTGACGAGTGCCAGCACGACGATGAGCGTCACGGCGATGCCCCAGCCGCGCCCGCCCAAGGCCTCCGCGGCGAGGCGACCGATCTCGAGCTTGCCGGCGAGCGCCGCGACGGGCGCCGCATAAACGAAGACGGCATTCAACGTGACGTACAGCCCCATGACCAGCAGCGTGCCGATCCACAGCGCGCGCGGCAGGTTCCGCTCCGGGTCGCGCACTTCACCGCCGATGTAGATCGCGGCGTTCCAGCCGGAATAGCTGAACATGACCCAGACCAGCGAAACGGCGACGGTGCCGGCCGGAACCGTGGTCGGTTCCAGAGCCGGCAGTTCGGGCAGCCGCAACGCGCCGAACGCGATGAATCCCGCGATCAGCACGACCTTGACGATCACGGCGAGGTTCTGCACCCACGCGCCGCGCTCGATACTGAACGCGTGCAGCAGGCAGAACAGGACGAGCAGCAGCGAACCGGACGCTTGCGCAGAGACGGGCCCGGTCCACGGCGCGGCATACTGGCCGAAGGCATAGGCCGCCGCCGCCAGCGGCGCGGAGAAGCCGACGAGCAGCGAGATCCAGCCGGCCACATAGCCCAGCGACGGATGCAGCGTGCGCGACAGGAACAGGTACTCGCCGCCCGACTCCGGGATGCGGCGGCTGAGCGCTCCATAGCTGAGCGCGCCGAGCAGCGCGATCACGCCGCCCAGGACCCACACGAACAGCACGCGCTCCGGCGTCTTGAGGTCCGCGAGCAGGAAACCGCTCGTGGTGAACACCCCGGTGCCGATCATGTTCGCCACGACCATCGCCACGGCCGTGACGAGGCCGAGCGTCCGCGCCGGGGAGCCGGACTTCACTGCCGGCGAGGCGTCTGGCAGTGACAAGGGAGGCCTGGAATTCAGGGCGCCGGCTGTGCGATCCGGGTGGCCGTGAAGTTGTCGGCACCCAGCTTGCCGGACATTTGTTCACCCGCGACCTTGCCTACGAGCTCGCGCTGGCCGCCCCTGCCGTCGGGCAATGTCAGCCGGATTTCATCGCCCTTGAGCGATCCCTGCACGGTGGCGTTCATCGGCGCGGCCGTGCCCCTGAAGTCCTGGAACGACTGCGTGAGCTTCAGCTCCACGGTCTCGGCGCCTGCCTGGACCCTCCACGTGCCTGCCACGCGCGCCGGCACGATCCAGAAATAGGCGTTCTGGCCTTCGACCTCGGCGCGGTCATCCGGCCGCCATTCTTCCATCGTGAAGGCATGGGACACGACGCGAGTCCCCGGCTTCATGTTGAGGATGGTCGGCCTGAGACGCAGGTTCAGGGACGGCAGCAGGTACATCGTCACGATCGTCGCGTCCGAGAAGTCCGTGGCGAAGATATCGCCCTCGATGAATTTCGCGCGCGGCGCAACGCCCTGCTCGGTGGCATTGCGGTTCGACAGCGTGACCATCGCAGGGTTGTATTCGATGCCGGTCGCCGAGGCGACCTTGAAGTCGCGCACTGCAGCGATGGCGATGCGACCGTCGCCCGAGCCCAGGTCTACCAGCTTGTCGCTGGGCCCTGCATTGGCCATGCGCAGCATCCGGTCGATCAACCCGTTCGGCGTCGGCACCCAGATGACGTCCTTGCCGGCCTGGCCCACGCGGGGCTCGAAGGTCTCCTGCGCGGCGGGCTGGGCAGCCGCCACAAAGGGCAACACGGTGGCCAGCAGCGTGGCGACCATGGCGCGACGGCGGGTAACGAGCGCTCTCGGATCCATGTGCGTCCCCTTTATGGCTTTCACGGAAAGCTAGCCTAGTCGTCGCGATGTTCGCAAGACAAGAAAAGCAAAGCCCCGCACGAGGCGGGGCTTTGTTCATGAACCTGGGCTGAACGCGGAGGCCGGTTTACCCAAGCCTCCACGCGGGTTCATCAGGCGACTTACATGTCCATGCCGCCCATTCCGCCCATGCCACCCATGCCGCCGCCACCACCGCCGTGACCATGCTCTTCGTCCTTCGGAGCCTCGGCGATCATCACTTCCGTCGTCAGCAGCAGGCCGGCCACCGAAGCGGCGTTCTGCAGGGCCAGACGCGTCACCTTGGTCGGATCGAGAATGCCCATCTCGAGCATGTCGCCGTACTTGCTGCTGGCTGCGTTGTAGCCATACGTGCCCTTGCCTTCCTTGACCTTGGCCAGGACCACGGCAGCGTCTTCACCGGCATTGGTGACGATCTGGCGCAGCGGCTCTTCGATCGAGCGGGCGAGGATGCGGATACCGAACGCCTGATCCTCGTTGGAGGCTTCGAGCTTCTCGACCGCCTTCTGGGCACGGATCAGCGCAACGCCACCGCCGGGGACCACGCCTTCTTCAACGGCGGCACGGGTTGCGTGCAGCGCGTCTTCGACGCGGGCCTTCTTTTCCTTCATTTCGATCTCGGTGGCAGCGCCGACCTTGATCACGGCTACGCCGCCCGAGAGCTTCGCAACGCGCTCCTGCAGCTTCTCCTTGTCGTAGTCCGACGTGGCTTCCTCGGCCTGGCGACGGATCTGCTCGACGCGAGCCTTGATCTCGGAGGCCTTGCCCTTGCCGTCGATGATCGTGGTGTTTTCCTTGTCCACGACGATCTTCTTGGCCTGGCCCAGGTCGCTCAGCGTCGCCTTCTCGAGCGACAGGCCGACTTCCTCGGAGATCACGACGCCGCCCGTGAGGACCGCGATGTCCTGCAGCATGGCCTTGCGACGGTCGCCGAAGCCCGGCGCCTTGACGGCCGCGACCTTGACGATGCCGCGGATCGTGTTGACGACGAGGGTCGCCAGCGCTTCGCCTTCGACGTCTTCGGCGATCACGAGCAGCGGACGGCCGGCCTTCGCGATGCCTTCGAGCAACGGCAGCATCTCGCGGACGTTCGAGATCTTCTTCTCATAGAGCAGCACATAGGGGTTGTCGAGGTCGGCAACCTGGGTCTGCTGGTTGTTGATGAAGTAGGCCGAGAGGTAGCCGCGGTCGCACTGCATGCCCTCGACGATGTCGAGTTCGTTCTGGAGGCCCGAGCCCTCTTCAACCGTGATCACGCCTTCCTTGCCGACCTTTTCCATCGCGTCGCCGATCGTCTTGCCGATCGACTCGTCGGAGTTCGCGGAGATCGTGCCGACCTGCGTGATGGCCTTCTGGTCCTTGCAGGGCTTCGAGAGCTTCTTCAGCTCCTCGACGGCGGCTTCCACGGCCTTGTCGATGCCGCGCTTCAGGTCCATCGGGTTGGCGCCGGCAGCGACGGCCTTCCTGCCTTCGCGGACGATCGCCTGGGCCAGCACGGTGGCGGTGGTGGTGCCGTCGCCGGCTTCGTCAGACGTGTTGGAAGCGACTTCCTTCACCATCTGCGCGCCCATGTTCTCGAACTTGTCCTTGAGCTCGATCTCCTTGGCGACGGACACGCCGTCCTTGGTGATCGTCGGGGCGCCGAAGCTCTTCTCGAGCACGGCGTTGCGGCCCTTGGGGCCGAGGGTCGCCTTGACGGCGTTGGCGAGGATGTTGACGCCTTTCAGCATGCGCTGGCGGGCATCATCACTAAAGCGTACTTCTTTGGCAGCCATGGTCTTGGACCTCTAAAAAAACTTAATCTTGATTCAGTAAATAGGAGACGAGCTGGCGGGATCGATTACTTCTCGATCACGGCCATGATGTCTTCCTCGCGCATGACGAGGAGCTCTTCGCCGTCGACCTTCACTTCGGTGCCGCTGTACTTGCCGAACAGGATGTTGTCGCCGACCTTGATGTCGAGGGCGCGCACCGAGCCGTTCTCAAGGATCTTGCCCTTGCCGACGGCGATGACCTTGCCCTTGATGGGCTTCTCGGTGGCCGAGTCCGGGATCACGATTCCACCCGGGGAGGTACGCTCTTCCTCGAGACGCTTGATGATCACGCGGTCGTGAAGCGGACGGATTTTCAGTTTCTCAGCCATTGCTGTAACCCCGAATTGAATAAGGCAGGTTGAAAGAGAGTTCGGTTGAACGCGGTGGGGAGGCTATTAGCACTCTCCCTTAGCGGCTGCCAATCTTAGGGGAGAAAGATCGAAATTCAAGGGGCGGGTCACCATTTGGGCGACATAATGGCGGCCGGTCGCCTCGGGTCACCCCCTCGACCGCCCCTGTTCCGGGACCCGGACCCGATGGGGCGATCTGCGGGGAGCACCCGCCCCGACGAAGAATTCAGGAGCATCGCGGTGCAGGAAGACGAGGTTCTGGTCGTCATGGTGAGCTGCCCGGACGGGGAAACCGCCACCCGGCTGGCCACCACCCTGGTCAATGAGGGTCTGGCTGCCTGCGTCAACCAGCTGCCGGAAATCACTTCTACTTATGTGTGGGAAGGCCGGCTCCAGACCGAAACCGAACGGCTGCTGTTCGCCAAGACCGCCCGTTCCCGACTGGCGGCCCTGACCCGGCGAGTTCATGATCTGCACCCATACGAACTTCCCGAGGTCGTTGCACTCCCAGTGTGCGGTGGTAGCCAGCGGTACCTTGACTGGGTGAGGCAAAGTGTCGGCCCGGACGTCCAGGGAACCTCTTGAGAACCGAATGAGCCTGTCGACTCCTTTCAAGATGCTCGGTCGCGCGGGGCGAGTCGCCCTGCTGGCGATGCTCGCTGGGTCGTTGACGGCCGCGATGGCCGCTGACGATTTCCTGCCGCCGGAACAGGTGTTCCACCACAGCGCCCGCGTCGACGGCGATCGCGTCATCGTCACGTGGCGCGTCGAGCCCGGGCATTACCTCTACAAGCAGCGCATGGGCTTCGCGGCAGCCACGCCCGGCGTCACGCTCGGGCTCCCTGCCTGGCCCAAGGGCGAAAGCCACAAGGACGAGTTCTTCGGCGAACAGGAAGTCTTCCGGGGGTCGAACGAGTTTCCCGTACCCTTCACCGTCAGCGGCACGCAGCCGCGGACTCTCGAGCTCAAGCTGAAATTCCAGGGCTGCGCGGATGCGGGCCTGTGTTATCCGCCCACGACCTGGAACGAGACAGTTGCACTGCCGGCCGCCGCCAACGCCGCGTCCCCGCCCGCAGCAGGGGGCTCGTTGCTCTCCCGCTCGGCTGCCGGCTCAACCGGGGGACTGCAGAGCCCGGCAGCGTCGACGCAGCAGGATGACGAGTTCCTGCCGCCGGACGAGGCCTTCCGCTTCGTCGCGGAGATGAAGCGGCCCGATTCGGTCGAGCTCAACTGGGCCATTGCCGACGGGTATTACCTTTACAAGAAGCGAGTCAGCGTCTCGACGGACAGCGACCAGGCGCAGGTCGGCCAGCCGCTGCTCCCGCAGGGCAAGGCCCACACGGATGAGTTCTTCGGCGACAGCGAGGTGTATTTCGAGACGCTGCAGGGCACGGTCCCGGTCGCCCGCGCCGCGGGTTCAAGCGGAACGCTGAACCTGAAAGTCACCTACCAGGGATGCGCGGAAGGCGGCCTGTGCTACCTGCCGATCACGAAGACGGTTGCGCTCGACCTGCCGCCCACGGACACCGCCAGTTCGCTGCCCCCCGTCGATGGCCTCGCGGCCCCCGGCGCCACGGGAGACACGGTGAAGATCTCGGAGCAGGACCGCCTCGCCGGCCTCGTCCGTGATGGCAACCTCGCGTTGATGCTGGTGACGTTTTTCGGATTGGGTATCCTGCTCTCGCTGACACCCTGCGTCCTGCCGATGATCCCGATCCTTTCGGGGATCATCGCCGGCCAGGGCAGCCACATCACGCCGGCCCGCAGCTTCTCGCTCGCGTTCACTTACGTGCAGGGCATGGCGCTGACCTATGCCGCCGCCGGCGCCGTGTTCGCGCTCGTGTTCAAGACCGCCCCGCAGGCCGCGTTCCAGCAACCGTGGATCATTACGCTGTTCGCGGTGCTGTTCGTCGCCATGGCGCTGGCGATGTTCGGCACGTACACCTTGCAGATGCCGAGCGCGCTGCAGTCGCGGCTGACCGATGTGAGCAACCGGCAACGCTCGGGCACGTACATCGGTACGTTCGCCATGGGCGCGCTGTCGTCGCTGATCGTGACCGCCTGCGTCGCTCCCGTGATCGTCGCGGCGCTGTCGGTCATCGCGCAGACGGGCAATCTCGCGCGCGGCGCGGGCGCGCTGTACGCCACCGGCATCGGCATGGGCGTGCCGCTGCTCGTCGTGGGCGCGTCGGCCGGCTCCCTGCTGCCGCGGGTCGGCCCATGGATGGACACGATCAAGTCGCTGTTCGGCGTGATGTTCCTGGGTGTAGCGATCTACGTCGCGACGCCGCTGTTGCCGGACGCCCTCGTCATGCTGCTGTGGTCGGCGCTGGCCGTGATCAGCGGATTCTGGGTGTTCTCGATGAAGTCCCGCGATGGCGGCCCCGCTGCCGCCCCGCTGCGCGGCACCGGGCTGCTCGCGATCTTCTACGGCATCATCCTGCTGATCGGCTCGGCGGCCGGCGGCAAGGATCCGCTGCAACCGCTCAAGGGTACGTTGCTCGCCGGCAACGTGCCGGGTGCCGCCGCGGCAGAGGGCATCGAACTCAAGCGCATCAAGTCGGTTGAGGACCTCGATCGCGAGATTGCCGCTGCCGTCGCAGCCAAGCGGCCCGTGATGCTCGATTTCTATGCGGATTGGTGCGTGTCCTGCAAGGAGATGGAGAAATACACGTTCACCGATGCCGGCGTGCGCGAGACACTGGCCGCGGGCGTGCTGCTGCAGGCGGACGTCACCGCCAACGACGAAGTGGACCAGGTCCTGCTCAAGCGATTCGGCATCTTCGGCCCGCCCACCATCGCCTTCTTCGGTGCGGACGGCGTCGAACGCCAGAACCACCGGCTCGTGGGCTTTGTGCCGGCGGCACGATTCCGCGATCATGTCGCCGAGGCGTTTGCCCCCGCCATTTGATCCGAGGCATTCGATGAACAAGCTCGTGCTGGGCGCGATCGCGATGGCCGCGGGCGTCGTCGGCTTCTTTGCCTACCGGCTGATCGCGTCGCCCGAGCCTGCCGAGCCGGTGGTGGCCGAATTGCAGCGGCCGACCGGTGGCATGCCCGAAGTGTTGCCCGCGTTCTCGCTGCAGAACCGGGACGGCCAGCTCCAGTCGATCAAGGACTGGCCGCAAAAATCCATGATCGTGAACTTCTGGGCCACGTGGTGCGCGCCCTGCCGTCGCGAGATCCCGTTGCTGAACGAGCTCCAGCGGACGCGGTCGGCCGAGGGCTTCCAGGTCGTGGGGGTCGCGGTCGACTTCCGCGAGGACGTGCTCAAGTACGCGAACGAGATCGGCATCGACTATCCGATCCTGATCGGCGAACAGGACGGACTCAACGCCGTCAATTCGTTCGGGGTCGAGGCTGTCGGTTTTCCCTTTACCGCGTTCACCGATTCGCAGGGACGCATCATCAACCTGCACATCGGCGAGCTGACGGCACCCCAGGCCAAGGTGATTCTGGATACCATCACGCGCGTGAATTCGGGAGAATTGACCCCCGCCACGGCCCGGACGGCGGTCGCGCAGCAACTGGCCGCCCTGCCCGAACGGGCAGCGAAAGACACGGGCACTATCGCAAATTAAGTCAATCCGCAGGTAAACTCGCGCCTATCTGCGGCTAAGTTCGACTATCAGACCTCCAGTAACGGCGCGCACCCTGTTGCTCAATCGCCCCAGGCAACCCGAATCCGGGCCGGGGAGCGGCTGTTTTCGGCCCCGGGGGGCGGAGACGGGATGTTGCGCGGGCAATACAGCGGGGCATCCGGCAGGCAGTCCGGGGCACCGCAGGTCGAACCCGGGCCAATGACTTGTTGGAAATTCGCGTTGCGGGGAGCGCTTGCGCCCCTCGCCGACGGCGGCAATCAGATCAGCTTCTCGAAGGGAGACTGCATGGATATTCGCAAGGTCAAGAAACTCATTGAGCTGCTCGAGGAATCGGGTATCGCCGAAATCGAGATCAAGGAGGGCGAGGAGTCCGTCCGCATCAGCCGGGGCGGCTCGCAGCCGATCTACCAGCAGCCCGCCGTGCACTACGCTCCCCATCAATCCGCCAGTGCCCCTGCGCCGGCCCCTGCCGCCGCTCCCGTGGTGGCCGCCGCCGCCCCGAACAACGACCACGCAGTCACGGCGCCGATGGTGGGCACGTACTACGCCTCCGGGGCCCCCGGCGCGAAGCCCTTCGTCGACATCGGCAGCGAGGTGAAGGTGGGCGACACGCTCTGCATCATCGAAGCCATGAAGATGATGAACCAGATCGAGTCCGACCGCGCCGGCAAGGTCACCTCGGTGCTCGCCAAGAACGGCGAAGCCGTCGAGTTCGGCCAAGTGCTCTTCATCATCGAATGAGCCGCCTCGCCACCGCATCAACAGACACCAGACACCATGCTTGAGAAAGTCGTCATCGCCAATCGCGGCGAGATCGCGCTGCGCATCCTGCGCGCGTGCCGCGAGCTCGGCATCAAGACCGTCGCCGTGCATTCCACGGCCGACAAGAACCTGAAACACGTCCTGCTCGCGGACGAGACCGTCTGCATCGGCCCGCCCTCGTCCAAGGAGAGCTACCTCAACATGCCCGCGATCATCAGCGCGGCAGAGGTCACCGATTCGGTCGCGATCCACCCGGGATACGGCTTCCTGTCCGAGAACGCGGACTTCGCCGAGCGAGTCGAGAAGAGCGGCTTCATCTTCGTCGGCCCGCGCGCGGAGACCATCCGCCTGATGGGCGACAAGGTGTCGGCCATCAAGACCATGAAGAAGGCCGGCGTACCGTGCGTACCGGGTTCCGACGGCCCGATCGGGGCCGACCACGACGAGACGTTCCGCATCGCCCGCAGCATCGGTTATCCGGTGATCATCAAGGCGACCGCCGGTGG
>CAIUGU010000070.1 GCA_903898785.1 uncultured Pseudomonadota bacterium
ACGTTGCCGATCAGCGGGAAGTCCTTGCGGAACGGATGGCCAATGAAGCCGTAGTCAGTGAGGATGCGGCGCAGGTCCGGGTGACCGTTGAAGAAGATGCCGAACAGGTCGAACGCTTCGCGCTCATACCAGTTGGCCGACGCCCAGATGCCGACCACTGAATCGATGACGGGCGGCTCCCCTTCCACGCAGTAGCTGCGCAAGCGGAGGCGGATGTTATGGGTGACCGACAGCAGGTGGTACGCAACCGCGAAACGACGTGGCGCTGCCTCGTCTGCAGTCGGCAGCTCGCGCTCGACGCTGCGGCTGAAGCCGGTGCCCGTGGACTCGAACGTATTCCACTCTGTCTGGCCGAAGGCCAGGTAGTCGACCGGCGACAGGTCGACGAGCTGTTCAAACCTGAACTCGGCGTCGTCGCGCAGCAGCCGCGCGACGGTCAGGAGGTTCTCGGCAGCAACTTCGTAAGTGAGCTCGCCGCAGCTGGATGGAATCCGCGTGACCTGGCCGGCACAGCGCGCTTCCACCTTCGAGGCCAATGTCTCGATCCGGGACATGCGGGTCAGCTCCTAACGCGCGATGGTATTCGTGCGGCGGATCTTGTTCTGCAGCTGGATGATGCCGTAGATCAAGGCTTCCGCAGTGGGCGGGCAACCGGGGACGTATACGTCCACCGGTACGATCCGGTCGCAACCGCGCACGACCGCGTAGGAATAGTGGTAGTACCCGCCGCCGTTCGCGCAGGACCCCATGGAAATGACCCACCGGGGCTCGGGCATCTGGTCGTACACCTTGCGCAGCGCCGGGGCCATCTTGTTGACCAGCGTGCCGGCCACGATCATGACGTCGGACTGGCGCGGGCTCGGACGGAACACGATGCCGAAGCGGTCGAGGTCGTAGCGGGCGGCGCCCGCCTGCATCATTTCGACAGCACAGCACGCGAGGCCGAACGTCATCGGCCACATGGAACCCGTACGGGCCCAGTTGAGGACGGAGTCGACCGTGGTGACGACAAAGCCGCGCTGGGCAACCTGCTCTGGCGTAGCTTCCACCTGGTTCGGGGCTGCTAATCCCATTCGAGCGCCCCTTTCTTCCATTCGTAAATGAAGCCAACCACGAGTACGAGCAGGAAGATCCCCATTGCCGCAAGGCCGAGGCCGCCGATCGAATCGAGCGAGACCGCCCACGGAAACAGGAAGGCAATTTCGAGGTCGAACACGATGAAGAGGATGGCGACGAGGTAGTACCTCACGTCGAACTTCATCCGGGAGTCTTCAAAGGCCTCGAAGCCGCACTCGTAGGCGGACAGCTTGGCGTCGTCAGGCTTGCGCGGACCGAGGAGGAAGCCGAGCCCCAGCAGCAGTACGCCGAGGACGCTGGCAACCCCCAGGAAAATCAATATCGGGAGATAGTTTTCTAGCATCGCAACCCGCTCGTGATCCCCTTCCCTGAACGGGCCGGGATTGTAGCAGGGAGGTTGCGAGGCAGTAACCCCGTAGATGACGAAAAATCAGGGGTCATGCACCGTGCCCACGCTCGCTGACAACCACGCGCCGGCATGCAGTATCGTCCTGGCAAGCGACGCCCCATCTTGGGCTCGAGCGCGTAGCCGAATGCCGCGAAGCGGTGCGACGGTGACAGGGAAAGGCTGAAAGTGGAGCGGTGACGGCGACGCGGTAAACGGATGGGCGCGCGTTGCGCCTTGCGGGTCGGGAGAGGAAGAACGGGATCCTGAGTGAAAGACCAACCCGCTCTTCCCCACTTCTTCGCTTGGACAACCGCAAGAGAAGGCAGGAACCAGGGCAGGGATCGGGAAGACCCGATGCTGCTCATCTACTTCTTTCTTTGCCAATTCAAAGAAAGGCAAAGGAGGGTAGGTATGGGCCAGAAGCCCATTTCTGCCTTTCTACTTCACTCTTTTCCAATCA
>CAIUGU010000071.1 GCA_903898785.1 uncultured Pseudomonadota bacterium
CCTACGTGGAGGGCCTGCGCCGTTGTGCTGTTGGATGGTCCGAATCGCACCGTCCACGGCGATCACTGACCGCGCTCCTTGGAAACCTCCTTCACCACCGCCATGAGTCGCTTGAAGAACGCGAACCTGGCTCTGGGGTCGTCCCCGATTCTCGCCATCGCGTACTGCACGATTGCCTCCACCGCGTCGAGGAACAGGTCGTCGTCGGTGAAGGTGTCCTTGCGTGTAGCCCGGGCCGCCCTCGGGCCCACCGCAATCCGGTAGGTGATGGAGTGACCGATCAGATCATCGAGCGGACCGGCCTCGAAATCAGTAGCAAGCCACGCGTTCTCGATGTCGCGCTCGATCAGGCCACGACGTTCCAGCGCCTGGCCGACACCCACGGCGATCTGCTCGACCAGCCGCTGCAGCTCGTTCGCGCTCGGCCCTGCCACGGGGCGGAACACCGGCGGATGCGCGCCTTTGAACAGATACATCCCGTACTGCACGCCCTTCCCGTGGCGCGCCGGACGTTGCACCGACGGGCGCGTGCTAGGATTCGCCGGCCAGGAGAACCGTGCAGTACGCGATGAAAGTGCTCGACACTCCGCTCAAGTGGATCGGCGCGATCGCCGCCGTCGTGTCGCTCGTGCTCGGGCTCAACCAGGTCACCCGGGTATTCTCCGAACTCGGCGAGCGACAACGGCAGATTGCCGAGTTACAGGCGGTGGCCGCCCAGCAACTCGAGGGCAGCGACTACACGGCGGCCTGGGCGAGCCTCGACGAGGCTCTGGCGGCCGCCGATCAAGGAAGCTACTTCGCCAAGCTCAGCGGTCGGCTAGACCCGGCCAGACTCGAACTTCGTGCCGCCCAGGAGGACGTGGCCATGGCATGGCTGCGCGACGCCCGTGTGCCGGACGGCAAGACATTCGGCGACGTGGTCGATCCGCTGATGACGGTGATCACGCGCGGCATCGTCGGCACGAGCGGCGTGCGCAAGGCGGACCTGCTCGCTCATCTCGGGTGGGCCTATTTTCTCAAGTCACGCGATGGAGCGGCCAGCGGCAATCCGGAACAGGCGTACGCGCAGGCGCTCGAGGCCGACGTCGCCAATCCCTTCGCCCACGCACATTGGGGTCACTGGATCCTCTGGAAGCGTGGATCGGATGCGGAGGCGGAGCGGCATTTCGCGGCGGCCGTGGCCTCGGGGCGCGAACGCGCGTACGTGCGCAAGCTGCAGATTGCGGCCCTGCGCAACAGCGGCTCGGTGGCGGCCGAGAACGGCCTGCTGCGGGCGGTCGACGAGATGCGACGCAACGGCGAGGAGATCGACGCCGCCACTCGCCGTCACGTGTTCGGACTCTACTACGCGGCGTTCAACTCGGAGCAGTACCTGCAGCGTGTGCTCGCCACGCTCCCTGCGCAGGAGCACATCCATACGATCCGCGCGCTGTACTTCGAGCCGGATTTCGACCCGGCCATGGCGCCATTGCGGGATGCAATGCTGGCGCTGCTGCAGGAAGCGGCAGGATTGCGCGAGGACTCGCTCGCCACCTGGCGCGCCATCGTGGCCACTCTGCCGCCTGAAGGCGACGCACGCGTCGCCGAACGCGCGGCCGCCGCCATCCCGCGTTTGTCGCGACCGGCGCGCTCGAAGGATTCTGGTTGAGCTTCGACCGGGCAGGGTCGGAGCGCCTCTCGTTCTTCAGCGGCGATGCAGTATCAGGTCGCTTCCAGCCATTCGAACACGGTGTTCGCAAGACGAATCTTGTGGCCCGTGCCGGCGACGACCGCGAGCAGCTTGCAGCGCTGCAGTCGCTCACTCGAACTAGGGTTGGCGCGCCGCCCCCTCGGCGGTCTAAGCTTGGTTGGCTTTCGATTAGCATGCCGAGATGAGCCTGAGCGCCGACCTGATGGAGAAGGTGTTGCTGCTGCTGCTCACAGCCGGTCTAACCGGCCTTGTGGCGCCGCTGGTGGTCGGCCGCATCAACGAGCAGCGCAAGCGCACCCAGACCGTGTTTGAGGTCGAACTGGCGCGCCAGCAGCGCATCGTCGACGCGCAAGTGGCGCTGCTCGAAGCGCTATGCCGCCTGCTCTGGCAGTACCAGTTGCTGCTGGTGGCAGTTCCGTACTGGCGCCAGTTTCCGCAACGCGAACGCTACGCGGAGGCGCTGGCGGCCTACGAACAGGCATCCGGCGAACTGCTGGGGCAGATCCGGGCCGAGATCAGCAAGTCGATCCGGCTTACGCCGGAGCCGATGTACGAGGAACTGCGCCGGTACTACGAGCAGGACCTGTTGTCACTTGACTTGCAGCTGATCAAGCTTGCGAACGGCGAGCTCGATCCAGACGGCTGGCCGGGGTTCCAGCGATATGTCCTCGTCGTCCTGGCCAAACAGACCGATGACCTGATCAATCGCCTGGCCGGCGATCTCGGCCTGAAGGTAGGTGCGGCGGCACCGGTGGCGCCGATCGATCGGCGGTAACCGGCTTTCTGCGCATCGGGGCCACCAGACGGCGCCTTTCTTGACGGATCATGGCTACTCGACGGCAGCCAGCGCGATTGCGTCCACAGCGTCGAGGGACAGTTCGTCTCGGGTTGGTTCGTCCATGTCCCGAGCGTGCCTGCTGCCCGAGGCTGGCTTTCGATGGACAGCCCCGGACGGCACGTCCGGGAGGCCGAAAAAGACGATGTGGAGGCTAGGGTCACGCCCGCAAAGTCGGGCTAAGTGCATGACATGCGGAAAGATCGCGCCAGGTCGTTGCGCGACCTACCCCCAGATCTACCCCCGCGTTGGTCGCGCTGCCCTCGGATGTCCTTGGACGATTCGGCTGCCCCGCTCGCATAAAACAACCCCGGCGCGTGGCCGGGGTCGTGAGTCGGTGGCACCGCTCGGTGCGCCGTACAGGAACCGGAGAATGTCCTGTTCGCTGATCTGGAGCTGGAGAGTATCCGGCTCTCAGTTGTCGCGGCGTACCGTGCGGGCCAAATCAGTTCACTTTGCGTCGTCGGCTCAGGCCGAGCCCGGCGAGGCCGAGGCCGAGCAGCGCGAGCGTGCCGGGTTCGGGGACGGACTTTCCGTTTTCCCGCGACTCAAGCCGGACGTCGTCAAGGATCATGCCGATATTGTCGCCACCGGCGTGATCGAAGAAGATGAAGCCGGAGAAGTTTGAAGCAGCCGTAAAGAAGCAAGTGTACTGCGCGAATGGCGCACTCGCCGCCACGCCAGAGACAGCCGTTGAACACAGGTTGCTCGACCCGTCTGAAATGCCGAACGTGAGCGAATCCGGCGCTCCGCTCCGCTGGTTGCCCGACAGGTACGCCGTCAACGAATAGCCAACACCCGACGAGAACCCGAACGTCGCTGTCGTGCGCAAGTTACCGGCGTTGCTGGTCGTTCCGTCCAGATCAACACAGCCTCCCGTGGCACCACGACAGGTAATCCCAAAGCCGCCGTTCGCGATCGTGTCAACCGCGCCTGTGCCGATCACGACCTGCCAGCCTGCCGGTGCCGTGTTTAGGCTTGTCGACACACCAGCAAAATTGTCCGTGAAGACCGTCACGGCGTTCGCCATGGTCGGCCCACCGAGCAGTCCCGCGGCCAGCAATCCCAGAATCATCGACTTCATGTCGCTACCCTTGTTGTGCGTTGTGCGTTCCCGGCGCGTCCGTCGGGTTTAACAGAAGGAACATGCAAGATTCTTGCCAACTGAAGACGGTACTAGTTTCGTCAAGCACTTACGTGGTCGAGCTGAACCAGATGCAGTCTTGCGGCACCGCATCATGTAAAAAATCCCGACACGCTTGGACGGGTTGTTCGGCTCACACCCTGAGCCCTGCCCCGGCGCTACCCTCGCCCCATGATCGACCTCGGCCGCATCGCGGGACTACAGGTCCACGACCACCAGCTACACGCCTACTGCCCGCGTTGTGATCGTTGGGCAGTCCTGCCGCTCGCCGCGATGATCGCCGCCGGCCAGGGATCGCGTCGGCTGCCTTTCACGGTTAGGTGCCGCTGGTGCGGTGCGACCGGCCGGTTACAGGTTCGGCCTCCGGTGCCAACCCGCGGGCCGGGCGGTTGGATGGAGCCGCCTACGGCAAGTTGCTGCCGCCCTCCTCCTGCGCCACCGCCAGGAGCCGCTTGAAGAACGCGAACCTTGCTCTGGGGTCGTCCCCGATCCTCGCCAATGCGTCCAGCACGATTGAGTCCACGGCATTGAGGAACAGCTCGTCGGTCAGATCGCCCACCCCCGCAGCGTGTCGGCTGCGATGGCGCGTGTCGCCGCGCATTTGTGGCGGGAACGTGCAGAAATAGAAACCCCGGCGCGGGCCGGGGTCGTTGTGCTGCGATGCCTCCTGGCTAGCTGGTCACTCCAGGCTGATGTGGCCCCTGTAGTCGAGCTTGAGGTTGACGACGTCGTCCTTGAAGTTGACCAGCCCTTTCGCCCCCGCGAAGCCCCCTGTGCCGCGCACGATCGGGTGATGGCAGCGACCGTGGATCTCCTCCGCGAACGTGTCGTCCACGTACTTCGCCGTGAAGGTGTAGGTCGTCTCAAATGTTCCGCACGCGCCGCTCTCGTGGCAGCCGACGAAGATCTCGGTTCCCGTCTCTTGATACGTACCGCTCCGATTGAACTTCGATGACTCCACGTACGTGTACCAGCAGCCGTGCAGACTCCCGGTGAGCTCGATCGGAGCGTAATCCCCTAGATCGGCGGGTGGACTCCCGACCGGCGGTTGACATGCGGTGTTGAACACGCCGATTCCGGACATCTGC
>CAIUGU010000072.1 GCA_903898785.1 uncultured Pseudomonadota bacterium
CGATGTTCTTGCGAACCTTCTCGTAATACTCGCGCTCCTCGGCCTTCGCCTCCTCGGATCCGGGAATGATCCGGCCGACGGACTGGTAATAGGCGAGCGCCGCTTCCGCCGCCGCCTGGAGTCCATCCTGCGACTGGCCGCACCAGATCTGTTGCATGAACGGCACGTCGAAACCGGTCACGGGATGTCCGCCATCCTTGAGGCCCTGCCGGTAATTGTCGTAATTGGCCTTGAGGCGCGCCATCGGGGTGAAGCTCGAAGAGCAGACGATGTGGTCACCCGCGAGGCCGCGTTCGCGGAAGTTCTCCGGCGACGTCGTCGCGTGCAGGATCGGCGGCCCGCCCTTGGTCTGGGGTTTGGGATAGATGCTCATGTTCTCGTACTGGAAGTGCTTGCCCTGGTACGACCAGGTCTCGTTGTTCCAGGCGAGTTTCAGGATGTCGACCACCTCGAGGTAAACCTCCTTGTTGACGTCCCGGTTCTTCTTGAACCCAGCGAACTCCTTCGGCTGATAACCGCGGCCCACGCCGAGGATGAGGCGCCCGTCGGACAGGATGTCCAGGGTGGCCGCGTCCTCGGCGACGCGCAGGGGATCGTGCAACGGCACGACGACCACGGCGGTTCCGATCTTGATGCGCTTGGTCCGCTGTGCGATGGCGGCCCCGACGACGAACGGATTGCCGAGGATCCCGTACCGCGAGAAATGGTGCTCCGCCAGCCAGCATGAGTCGAAGCCGAGTTGGTCGGCGATCTCGATCTCCTCGAGGGTGTCGAGCAGAACCTGCCTGTCCTCCCCGTCCGCGGGAAAGAGATTCATGATGCCGAATTTCATGCGACGACCCTCCTCGTGTATTGGTAACATTGGTACATTCCGACCAGCCGGTATGTTATTTCACAGAATGAATGATGTCAAATCTCATTCTGAATTTACGGCAGCTTTTCTCCGACCTTCCTGCCCTTGGCAAGCCCGTCGATCACCAGCCTGCAGAGCTGATCCGCCACTTCATTCGCCGACAGCGGCCCGTTCGGGCGGTACCAGCCATAGGCACCGGCCAGCATGCCGAGGATGGCGAAGCTCGCGATGCGCGGCTGGACCGATTCATTGAACATCCCTTCCTTGATGCCTTGCCCGACCACCGACACGTAGATCCGCTCGAGCTCATCCCGCTTGCGCTTCACTTCGGCAAAGCGCTTCTGCGACAGGAACCGTCGCTCCTGCGAGAAGACAGCGACAGGCGCGCGGAACTTCCCGATGGCGATCACGCCCTCGAGGATGAGGTGCCTGAGCCGATCCTGAACGCTCTCGTGCTTTTCAAGCACCGTGCGAGCGCTTTCGACGCGATTGTCGATATAGGCGCGCTGGAGCTCGAGGAGGATGTCCTCCTTGCCGGGAAAATGGTGGTAGAGGGCGCCCTTGGTGAAACCAGCGTCCTTCACGATGTCATCGACGGAGGTCGCGTGGTAGCCGTGGATCTCGAACAGCTTCAGCGCGCTCTTCAGGATTGACCGCCGCAGCTGCTCTGGCGCGCGCTCCTTCTTTACCTTGGCTGAGCCGGAAACGGATTTCCTTGCCCTGGATGCAGTCTTCATCAGCATGATTGGATTTCTTCAGGCATCAGCCGGGGCTCTGAACCGAGCGCTCGCGCAGCACGCGCTTGAGCACCTTGCCCGAGGCGTTGCGGGGCAGTTCGTCCACGAACTTGACGGACTTCGGTGTCTTGAAAGAGGCAAGCTGGCCGCGGCAGAACGCGATCAACTCTTCGGCGGTAGGATTCGCGCCGGACTTTAGCACGATGTGCGCCTCGGGGACCTCCTGCCACTTCGGGTGCGGGATGCCGATCACGGCGACTTCCGAGACGCCGGGATGCTGGTACAACACCCGCTCGATCTCTTGGCTCGCGACGTTCTCGCCGCCGGACCGGATCATGTCCTTCAGCCGGTCGGTGATGTAGAGGAATCCATCCTCGTCCACATGGCCGACGTCGCCGGTGTGGAACCAGCCGTTGCGCATCGCGTCCGCGGTGCGCTCCGGATCGTTCCAGTAACCAGGAGTGACCTTCGGACCGCGCAGCACGAGCTCGCCGTCCTTACCCGGCAGCAGGTCCTTGTCGTCGGGATCGACGATCTTGAATTCGACGTATGGAACCGCGCTGCCCGCCGAGCCGCGCTTTGACACCGCGTGGGCTCGGTCCATATAAGAAACGGCGCTGCAGGCCTCGGTCATGCCGAAGGCCTGCACCATGTGGGCGTTGGGCAGCATCTCGCGGATCTCCCGGTACAGTTCCCCGGCGGCCGCACCGAAGATGATCCACTTGAGCGACGACAGGTCGTGCGTGCCTTCTGCCCCGGCATTCCTCAGGTTGTGCAGGATCGCCTGCACGAAGATACCTCCGGTCACCTTGTAGTTCTGGATCAGTTCCAGCGCGAGTGGCGCATCGAACTTGTGCATGATCACCAGCGACCCGCCGTTGAAGAGCACCGACATCCCGGGCGCATCCCACGCGGCCACGTGGTATAGCGGCCCCGAAATCAGCGCGCAGTCTCCGGCGCTCAGCTCCAGTTCGCTCGTCTGCACCAGAGCGTTCAGCGCGCACATGCCGTGGGTGATGATCGCGCCCTTGGGGCGGCTCGTCGTGCCCGAGGTGTACATGATGCGCTGCGGATGGTCGAACTCGACCTCCTCGATCGGCGATTCCTTGCCCGACGACGCGCTGATGACCTGCCGCAGCGGCAGCCAGCCCGGCGAGACACGCGCCGGCTCGTTGACCTGCACGCGAGCCTTGATCGGCATGTCCGTGCTCGCCTGCTCCAGCAGCGGCGTGAATTCCGCGTCGCAGAAGATGAGCGTCGCGCCAGAGTCGCGCAGCAGGTACTGGAGCTCTTCCAGCTGGAGCCGGTAGTTGAGCGGCACGTTGATCGCGCCGATGCGGAAGATCGCCTGGGCGATGATCACGAACTCCGGCGAGTTCATCGCGAATATCGCGACGCGGTCGCCCTTGCGGATGCCCTGAGCCCGCAGAAAGTGGGCCACCGCGTGGACGTCGTGCGCGAAGCGCTCGAACGTCCAGGTCTCCTCGATTCCGATCAGCGCCGGCTTGTCCGAGCGGCGCAGCCGCTGCAGGTCGACGAAGCGCGAAAAATTCATTGCTCGCATTTGCGTATTCCTCTCCTGGTTCATGCCGCGCCGACCGGCGCGGGCACCACGTCCTTGAGCGCGGGGATCACCTCGCGCCCCAGCAGACGGATCGACTCCATCACGTCTTCGTTTGGCATGCCGGTCCACTGCAGGCGCATCACGACATCCGTGTAACCCATCGCCGCATACTCCTTGAGGCGGGCCACGACGCGCTCGGGGGAGCCGATCACCGCCTGACCCTGGATCATCTGCTCGATGGTCGCGCCGTGCTTCCAGCCGCGATAGCTCTCGTACTGCTCCGCGAGATAGGGCTTGGCCGCCTCGACGGCCCGTTCCGTCGTGGGAGCGATGCAGCCTTCGCGCAGCAGGGGATAGTCCCGCTCGAAGCCCTTGCCCGCGTCCCGCAACGCCTGCGCGAACGACTTCATGCGCTCCGCAACCTCCGCGACGTCGCCGTTCGGCGCCACCGCCCAGGAGCAGTCCAGCCTCGCCGCGCGACGCATGCCCACCGGCCCGAATGCCCCCAGCCAGATGGGCGGACCTTCCTTGCGATACGGCTGCAGGAAAAGGCGCGCGCGTTCCAGCTCGCCGAACGAACCGCGGTGGGTGATCGCCTCGCCCGACCACAGCCCACGCAGAACGCCGATGGACTCCTCGAGCCGCGCGAATCGTTGCTCAAACGGGATGCCGAATGC
>CAIUGU010000073.1 GCA_903898785.1 uncultured Pseudomonadota bacterium
CGATGAAGTCCACATGCTCACGCCGGAGGCGTTCAATGCGCTCCTGAAGACGCTCGAAGAGCCGCCGCCGCACGTCAAGTTCCTGCTGGCCACCACGGACCCGCAGAAGTTGCCGGTCACGGTGCTGTCGCGTTGCCTGCAGTTCAACCTCAAGCGCCTGTCGCCCGCCCTCATCGGCAAGCGCCTCACGGACATCATGCAGGCCGAGAAGATCGATGCCGAACCGGAAGCCCTGCGGCTCGTTGCCAAGGCGGCAGACGGCAGCATGCGCGACGCGCTGAGCCTGATGGACCAGGTCATCGCGTTCGGTGGCGCCCGCGTCAGTACCGCGGATACCCGCGCGATGCTCGGAACGGTCGATCACTCGCAGATCATTGCCGTGCTCGAGGCGCTGGCTGCCAGGGACGGACGCGCGATGCTCGACGTCGTGCGTGGCATGGACGAGCACGTTCCCGACTATCGAGAGGCGCTCGGCGAACTCGCGGCGTTGCTGCAGAGGATCGCCATCGTGCAGTCGGTTCCAGACTGGGACGCGGGCGAGGACGAAGACATCGAGCTGTTCCGACGCCTCGCGGCGGCGCTTACACCCGAAGACACGCAGCTGTACTACCAGATCGCACTGCTCGGGCGGCGGGACCTCGAACTCGCTCCCGATCCGCGCGCCGGCTTCGAAATGGCGCTGCTGCGCATGCTGGCGTTCCAGCGCGAGTCGGGGGCCGCGGGGGAACCCCGCGCCGCGACGGCGGCACAGCCCGCACGGCCCCGGCTTGCTGGCGTTCCTGTTGCCGCCGTGTCCGCCCCTGTCGCGCGTCCGGCGACCGCGGTGGCGGCGAGCGATTGGCCCGGCATCGTCGCGCAACTCAATCTGCAGGGACCGGTGAGCCAGCTTGCCGCCCACTGCACGATGAACGGCCGGCAGGGTGGCCGCGTGCAACTCAAGCTCGACGCGGATGGCGAGCCGTTCCGTCGACCGGCACTTGAAGAGAAGCTGGCCGCCGCTCTGAATGCCTACTTCGGCGAGCCGGTCAAGCTTGAGATCGAGGTGGTCCGGGCGGTAGTGGATACGCCGGCGAGGCGCAAGCAGGCCGAAGTCGAAGACCGGCAACTGGCCGCGCGCCAGACGATCGAGGCTGATCCGAACGTACGGGCCATGCAGGACATGTTCGGCGCCACGATCCAGCCGGAGTCCGTGAAGCCGGTTGGTTGAGGTGTGCCGCCGCGAGAGGCGGGCGCTTCTGCAGCATCAAGTTCATTGGCGGAGTCTGGAGCAGTCATGAAAGGTGGAATCGGCAATCTGATGAAGCAGGCGCAGGCGATGCAGGCCAACATGCAGCGCGCGCAGGCCGAACTCGCGAGCATGCAAGTGGTCGGCGAGTCCGGTGGCGGCATGGTCAAGGTGACCATGAACGGCAAGCATGAAGTGAGCCGTGTCTCGATCGACCCGAGCCTGATCGGCGACGACAAGGACATGCTCGAAGACCTCATTGCGGCGGCCGTCAACGACGCCGTGCGCAAGGTAGAGCGGACGACCCAGGAGAAGATGGGCGGACTGATGGCGGGCATGTACCTGCCGCCCGGCTTCAAGATGCCGTTCTGAACGGCACTGACTGACCTTCGCCATGCTCTACCCACCGTCGCTGCTGCAGCTGATCGACGCATTGCGCTGCCTGCCCGGCGTCGGGCCGAAGTCAGCGCAGCGCATGGCGTTCCACCTGCTCGAGCACAACCGCAACGGCGCTGCGACGCTGTCTGCCGCGCTGTCTGCGGCGGTCAAGGGCGTCGGCAGCTGCCGACGCTGCCGCATGTTCGCCGAGCGCGAACTGTGCCCGGTCTGCGAGTCACCGGCGCGCGACGGGGCCTTGCTCTGTGTCGTCGAGTCGCCTGCCGATGTGGCGGCAGTCGAGCAGTCGGGCAGCTTTCGCGGCCGCTACTTCGTGTTGATGGGGCACTTGTCCCCGCTGGACGGCATCGGCCCCGAGGAGCTGGGCCTGTCGCAGCTCGAAAGCCTGTTGCGCGAAGGTGGCATCAAGGAAGTGATCCTGGCCACCAATCCGACAGTGGAAGGCGATGCCACGGCGCATTTCGTGGCCGAAATCGCCGCGCGCAGCCGCGTGCGCGCCAGCCGCATAGCCCACGGCGTGCCGGTGGGCGGCGAACTCGAGTATGTCGACGGCGGGACGCTAGCGCACGCACTGGCGGGACGCCACACGCTGTCCGGGAGTTCCTAGCGCGGGCGTTCGTGCGAAGGCTGCAGTTGTCGCAGCAGGTTGACGAGTCGCCGATAGCCCTCGAAACGCCTCGCTGAAATCGCACCCACTTCCACCGCGGCCTGGACCGCGCACCCCGGTTCGCGCAGGTGCAGGCAGTTGTTGAAGCGACAGCCGATCGCTGCGGCGCGAATCTCCGGCCAGCCCGTCTGTACCATGGCTTCCGAAACCGGAGCCGGCGCGAAGTCGCGAACGCCAGGAGAGTCGACCAGTTCGCCGCCGCCCGGCAACGGCAAGAGCGTCGCCGCCACTGTGGTGTGCGTGCCTTCGCCCGTGGATGCAGACAGGGCGCGAGTGGGGCGAATCGATGCGGGCACCAGTGCGTTGCACAGCGTTGACTTGCCCACGCCGGACTGTCCCACCAGCAGCGTCACTTCATCGCGCAGCAATGCGCGGAGTTCGTCGAGTCCGTCCCCGCCCAGTGCCGACAGCCAGACCACGGGGTAACCCGCACGCCGGTACTCATCTGCAATGGCAGCAGACAGATTGGTAGCGCCCTTGATGTCCGCCTTGTTGATGAGGACTGCACCTTTCACGCCCGCGTACTCGGCACCGGCAAGATAGCGGTCAATCATGTACAGGTCCGGCTCGGGCTCCGGCGCGAGCATGATGGCGACCAGCGTGACATTGGCGGCCAGGGGCTCCGTGCGGCCGCGATTGTCGGTGCGCGCGATGACCGTGGTTCGCGGCTCGACGACAGTGACCTGCCACTCGTCGCTGCCCGCTTCGCGCCGCACTTGCACGCGGTCGCCACACACTACCTGCAAGCGCTTGCCGAACAGCACGGCTGCATGCCGTTCGCCCGCCGTCGTCTCGACAATCACCCGACGGCCGTAGCACTCGACGACGCGAGCGGCCGAACCGGGCGCCTCCGACGCCGTGGCGCGGCTCACGGCCTTGCACCGGTGAGGGCCTTGAGCCGCCCGATGCGGGCCAATGCGGGAGGGTGCGAGTAATAGAACGCGGCGTAGGCCGGATCCGGCGTGAGCGTGGATGCGTTGTCGCGGTACAGCTTCACGAGTGCTTCCGCCAGGTCGAGCGGCGCTGCCTGGGTGCTGGCGAAATGGTCTGCCTCGAACTCGTGGCGACGCGACCACCACGCGCCCAGCGGCGTCAGGAAGAAAGTTGCCACCGGCGTGGCCAGCATGAACAACAGCAGCGCGGCATGGCTGGACTGTGTCGTGACGCCGAGCGCGTGAAAGAAGACAGGCCAGCTTGCCAGCTGGCCGAGGAGGGCGAGTCCTGCAAAGCTCATCACCAGCGACACGACCAGGCGCTTGCGGACATGATGCAGCCTGAAATGCCCGAGTTCGTGCGCGAGTACTGCCTCGATCTCCTCGTGCTTCAGTCGCTCGATGAGCGTGTCGAAGAAGACGATCCGCTTGTTGCGGCCCAAGCCGGTGAAGTACGCATTGCCATGGCTCGAGCGGCGCGACCCGTCCATCACGAACACGCCCTTTGCCTTGAAGCCGCAGCGTGTCAGCAACGCCTCGACGCGCAGACGCAGGGCTGCATCGGCCAGGGGCTCGAACTTGTTGAACAGCGGCGCGATGAACGTCGGCCACGCCCAGGTCACCAGCAGCGTGAAAGCCACCCAGATACCCCAGGCGACGATCCACCACGCCGTTCCTGCGTGTTCCATCAACCACAGGATGGCAAGGAGCAGGGGACCGCCGAGCAGCACGCCCAGCAGCAGGCCCTTGAAGAGGTCGGCAACATACAGTGCAGGAGTGGTCCGGTTGAAGCCGAAGCGGCCTTCGATGCGGAACGTGCGCCACACGGACAGCGGGAGGCCCACGACCGACATCAGGACGACCACGCTCGCAATGACGGCGGCACCTTGCCACAGGCTGTTCCAGCCTGCCTGGCCCCACATCCGGTCAATCGCATCAATGCCTCCCCCCACGGTCAGCGCGAGCAACAGCAGTGTGCCGACGATGATGTCGATGTAGCTCAGGCGGGCATGGGCCACCGTGAAGTCGGCCGCGCGCTGGTGGTCCGTCAGGGTGATGTTCGAGGAGAACGGCGCAGGCACGGACTCGCGGTGCGCCCGGACGGCGTCCACCTGGCGACCGAGCAGCCACTGCCGCACCATGGCGCCAGCCAGGGCGAGGGTGATGAAGGCGAGGGTCAGGCCGTGCATGGCCCGCATTCTAGCAACTGCGCTCTCCTGCCCGCCCAACTACCATCCGACGGACGCGACGACAGCTGGTACTCTACGGTCAGAGAGGCGCACGACGTTACGCAACCTGAGGCAGGCAGATGGGCACCCACGATCTGGACCGGTTGATTTGGATTGACCTTGAGATGACCGGGCTCAAGACCGATACGGACTTCATCATCGAGATCGCCACGATCGTCACGGACCGCAACCTCGAGACCCTTGCGGAAGGCCCAGTGCTTGCCATCCATCGCGCGGACGCCGTGTTGGCCGGAATGGACGAATGGAACACCCGGCAGCATGGCGCGTCGGGCCTCACCGCGCGCGTCAGGGCGAGCAGCGTCACCGTCGCGGCCGCCGAAGAACAGACGATCGCATTCCTGTCGCGCTGGGTGGAGGCGGGCGTGTCGCCGATGTGCGGCAACAGCATCTGCCAGGACCGTCGCTTCCTCGCGAGGGAGATGCCCCTGCTCGAGCGCTACTTCCACTATCGCAACCTCGACGTGAGTACGCTCAAGGAGCTGGCGCGCCGTTGGGCACCGCAAGTGCTGGACGGGGTGCAGAAGAGTTCCGCGCATCTGGCGCTCGACGATATCCGTGATTCGATTCGCGAACTGGCCCACTACCGCCAGCATTTCCTGCGCGTGGTTTGATATATTCGGGCCATGATCACCGACAGTCTCTGCCCCGTCGCGTGGACCGCCCGACCCGGCAGCTTTGTCGGGCTGATGACGCTTTACGAGAGCAACTACGTACGCCTTGGCTGGCTGGTCCCGGACTTCGCGTCCGTGGTCGGCTCGCAGGTCTCGCGCGTGGAGGGGGACTGCCCGCTGACGCTCAGGCTGGAAGAACGCAGCCGCTACACCACCACGCTCGCGCTCACGTACCTGTTCGACGACCCCGCCGGCGTCATCGCCGACCCCGACCTCGAGATCCGCATCTACCACGACGCCCGGCTGGCGGAAGTGAGCCGATGTGCCCGTTGGCACCGTCATGAAGTCCTGAGCGCCTTGCGTTCCGACTTGGGGCGGCAACTGGGCGACCGGTGGCTCCGCAATGTCATGCTCAACAAGTGGCTGGACTACTGTGTCGAGCGCGGTCACCGCTTTCAATGAGCATCGCGGATCAGTTCAGCATGCTGCGCCAGCGGTTGCCCGGCGCCACCCGCACGACGGATGAGGAGGAGCGGCTGCTGCAGCTGTTCCGCAATCGTGCCGAACTCAAGAAGGAATACACCGGCCTGCAGGACGAGCGGCACGAACTGCTCGAGAAACTGAAGAAGCAGGAAGCGGCGACGCAGCGCGCCCGCGAACAGGCCGAGAAGCTCGAGAAGTTCCTGGGCAATCCCGACGTCGGGTTGCAGTCCCTCACGTACTTCCAGCTCAAGGGCCTGTGGAGCGTCTGCGCCGAGAAGCTGGCGAGGTTCTCCGAGGAGCTGCGCAAGCAGCAGGAAGAGCGGGAACGGCGCAGGCAGATGATCGAGTTCGACCAGGCCCGGCGTACCAAGCTTGCCCATGCGGATCGCCGGCTGCTGGAGCTGCAGTCGGCCGCCAGCACGCTGGAAGGACAGGTGCGGGCGCTTGAGATGAAGCATGACTCGCTGCGCGGTTTCTGGCACTACTTCAAGCGGCGTGCGCTGGCAGAGCAGATCGGCGTCGCCCGCATGCAGTGGGACGTCGCGGCAACTGAAGTCACCGACGCTTCCGACGACCGTGCGCTCGTCGAATCCGAGCCGGCTCCGGCCTTTCCGGGCATTTCAGGGGAAGGGCGCAGGGCGGTCAACACGGCCGTCATCGCTTACGCCCAGCAGCTGGTAGGGCAGCTGTCGGAAGGCGGCCTCGCGATGCTGGCCAAGGAGACGACGGTCAAGCGGGTGTATGACGTGCAGTACGGCTCGCAGGAGCAATGCCTGCGGCTGATGTCGCTGGTGAAGGCAGCACTCAAGTCACTGGCGGATGACAAGGAAGACCTGGTTGCGTTGAAGGCGCGGATCGACGCCTTGCGCACCGCAGCCACCTATCGCGGGGATGCCGACACGGTTCCGCTCACCGATTCGATCGGCCTGTTGCCCATGCCGGCTGCACCCGTTTCGGACCTCGACTCGACCGTCAGCACCGGAATCAACGTGCTGGTCGACGATTACTGGGACCTCTACAAGGCACTGCTTGCCTGACGCCGGATCCCCGGCGAGCCCCCGCTCAGCGAGCGGGAGTCGCTGCCTTGGATACGAATCGTCCACCCATGCCCTGCAGGTCGCCCACGATCTGCGCCGTCTCCGTCAGCAACGCGTCGCGCGAATCCTCTGCAGGAATCGCATCCAGCTTTGCAACGGGCGCCAGGCCCAAAGCCTGACGACGGGCATTCTCGCGAGCCAGGCGCTCATTCTGCAGTGCCTCACGCTCCGCGATGCGGGTCTTGAGGTTCAGCGAGACGGACTTCTCCGCGCGCTCCTGTTCGTACGCATCGATCTCGTGGACGAGGAACTGGAAGTCCGCGTCCTTGGCAATGCGCTGGTCGTGCTCGGTGGAGAGCTGCGTGAAGGCCTGCTTGAAGTTGGCATCCTTGCCGAAGGTGGCCGGACGGATCCGGTCCCAGGGCAGGGCGCTTTCGCGGGTGCTCTCGCCCACTTCCTCCGTGCTGATCGCAGACGGCAGCTGGATGTCCGGCAGCACGCCGCGATGCTGGGTGCTTTCGCCCGTCACGCGGTAGAACTTGCCGATCGTGACCGTCAGCTGGCCGAAGCCGGGCTCGCTGCCCAGGGCGTAGCGATCGAGCGGGTACAGGTTCTGGACCGTGCCCTTGCCGTAGGTCTGCTGGCCCACGACGATGCCGCGGCCATAGTCCTGGATCGCAGCGGCGAAGATCTCCGACGCAGAGGCGCTGAAGCGGTCGACGAGCACGGCCACCGGACCGTCCCACGCCACGTCGGGCTCGGGATCGTCCAGTACTTCGATGCGGCCGCCGGTTTCGCGAAGCTGCACGACCGGGCCGGACGGAATGAACAGGCCCGTGAGGCCTTGTGCTTCCGTCAGGTGGCCGCCGCCGTTGCCGCGCAGGTCCATCACGAGGCCGTCGATCTTTTCCTTCTTCAGTTCCTCGATGAGCCGGCGGACGTCCTTCGTGGTGCTCTTGTAGTCCTTCTCGCCGTTCGAGCGGGCGTCGAAATCCTGGTAGAAGCTCGGCACGTTGATCACGCCGATGGTGAGTTCGCGGTCGCCGCGCTTGATCTTGCGCACTTCCTTCTTGGCGGCCTGGCCCTCCAGCGTCACCTTGTTGCGAGTGAACTCGATGATCTTCTCGCCCGACCCGGGGGCGGCACCCGCAGGGAGGATCTGCAGGCGGACGAGGGTGTTCACCTTGCCGCGGATGATCTGCACGACGTCGTCGAGGCGCCAGCCGATGACATCGACGAGCTTGCCGTCCTTGCCTTCGCCGACGCTGATGATGCGGTCGTTGATGTTGAGCTGGCCGCTGATCGCCGCCGGGCCGCCGGGCAGCACGTTCAGGACGGTGACGTAATCATCCACGAGCTGCAGCGAAGCGCCGATGCCCTCGTAGGACAGGCTCATCTGGATCTTGTACTCCTCGGAATTGCGCGGCGAGAAGTAGCTCGAGTGCGGATCGAAGACATGCACGAAGGCGTTCATGAACACCTCGAAGGCATCGTCCGTTGTGACCTGGTCGGTCCGCTTGATCACGCGCTCGTAACGGGTCTTTAGCAGGTCGCGGGCTTCGGGCCACGTCTTGTCGGTGAGCAGCAGCGACAACGCGTCGTTCTTGACGCGCTTGCGCCAGAGTTCGTCCAGCTCGGCGCGGGAGGTGGCCCAGGGGGTCTTCTCGCGGTCGAACTCGAACGTTTCCTGCACTGAGAAGTCCGGTTCCGTCTCCAGCAGCTTCATCGCGTAGTCCATGCGCTCGCGATTGCGTGTCTGGAAGCGGTTGAAGATGGCAAATGCGGGTTCTACGTTGCCTGACATCAGGGCATCATCGAGCTGGTAGCGGAACCGCTCGAACTCGGCGACATCGCTCGCAAGGAAATAGCTGCGCGACGCGTCCAGGGCCTCGAAGTAGCGGTCCAGCACCAGCGAGGAGACCGGATCGTTGACCGGGGATTGCCGGTAGTGGGACCGTTCCATCACGTTGCTGACCAGCTTGGCGACCCGGCGCTGGCGGTCGGTGGGCTCGAGGCCTGTCGGGGCGGCGGCCGCTTCGGCCGTCGACACCGGTGCCGGCGCAGTGCCGGCCAGGATCGCGCTCAGCAGGATGCCGAGGGCCCCGAGGGCCAGAAGGGGCCGCGAATACCGGTCCAGCAGAGAACGCCGTTGCGCCCCTGGGGGTGGGGTCGTGGGTCGTGCGTCGCTATGGGAATCCGGCTGATACACTGCGTTGCCTCCATCTTCCTTGCCGACGGTGCGGCGGCCCGGAAGTGAACTCGAAACCCGTTACTGTCCCGTAGGCTAGAGAGACGGCTCGTGCCGATCAAGTGCTACGGCAGATTTAGTTGGCGCCATCGCCTCGCGAACAGCAGGAGCCTGCCTTGCGGCCACTCGCCGTCCTCATCGCCATTGTCTTCGGATCGTCGGCTGCCATCAGCTTCGGACTGCTGTCGACGCTGATAGTTTTCTTTTTCCTCAGGAACAAGCATCCGGAGTTCGCTGCGGAGCTGCCGCAGTTGCTGCTTAGCAGCGTAGTCGTCCTGGTGATGACGGCCTCGGCGGGTGCGAGCCTGTATTCGACGCTCAGGTCGCTTCGCTGGCGCAGCGGCGCGCTGGTGGCTATGTGCCTGATTATGCTGGGGGGTGGGTGGATTCTGTGGCCGCCTGCCTGAGGCGTCCCCCGGGGTCGGTCAGCGGCGATTGATCCGTTCCCACGCGTTGGATTTCTTGAAGGCACCGCTGTTGTAGGGGTCGAACCCTTGCGCGTCCGGCGTCCCGGTCGATGCGATGCGGGTTTTGGGCTGGGCGGGCCGTGAGCCCGTGCTCAACGCAGCGTGGGTGCCGGTTGCGTCCGCAGACCCGGGCCGCTGGGCGGGCCGCGCCACGGGCGGATGGGTAGGCGGGTCGTCCGCATCTTCCGGCCGGATGCCAAAGAGCTTTGCGAGAATCATGGTGGACTTCCCCGTCAAGGAGCCAATACCAGGCCAGCGACGATGCACTGGTGCAGGGCCGTAATCTAGACACTCGTCGCTGTCGAAACTGTGAGTCCGCTCACGTCTCACAGCTTGATTGTCGGCTCCCGACGTTCCCGGGGGGCGGGCGTAGAAGAGGGGCGCGCTGGCTCGCGGCTGGCCGCCGGCGTCCCGGGCTCGCTCCTGTCCCTGAAGATCAGCCTGGCCAGTTGGACGAGTACATAGGGCCCCAGCACCAACCCCCACGTCTGCGGGGTCGCGCCGAGGTCCCGGAAGAAGTCGCCGTAGAACGAGCCGATGTGCTCCCCGCCGCCGTAGGCGCCGAGCAGCAGGCTGCCGGTCGCGTAGATCAGCGCGGGCAGGACGAACAACCCGAAGCCGATGAGGCCGAGTGCCAGCCAGGCTTCGAATCGAAGGGAATGTCGCCCCGCCGGAGGGCTCGCTGACGGTTCGCCTGGAAGGGCCATGCGCATCCTGGGTAAAAGGCCGGGTTCGGGTGAAGGACTGGGCGCATCTTGGCTGCGAGTTTTCGCCATCGCAAGTGCGGCAGTCCCGATCCACGGCTATGATCCTGCGCCATTCCTTCCATGGCGTGACCCCAAGGGACTTCTCATGACTGCTGCCGCCGCACCTGCCGATTTGCGCACCGCTGTCGTCGGCGTGGGTTACCTCGGCCGATTCCATGCGCAGAAGTACGCCGGGGTACCGGGGAGCCGTCTGGTCGCCGTGGTGGACGCGAGCGCCGAGACCGCGCAGAAGGTGGGTGCCGAGCTGGGTGTACCGGGGTTGAGTGACTACCGCGAGCTACTCGGCAAGGTGGACGCAGTCAGCATTGCAGTGCCGACACCCCTGCACTTTGCCGTTGCGCGGACGTTCCTCGAAAACGGCGTGCACGTGCTGGTCGAAAAGCCCATCACCACGACGGTGGCAGAGGCGCAGGAACTGGTCAATCTGGCAGCTGCAGGCAAGCTGGTGTTGCAGGTCGGGCACCTCGAACGATTCAATCCGGCGATCCTCGCGGCCGAGGCGATGCTCGGCAAGCCGCGTTTCGTCGAGTCCCATCGCCTCGCGCCGTTCAAGCAGCGGGGAACGGATGTCAGCGTCGTGCTCGACCTCATGATCCACGACATCGACCTGATCCAGACCCTCGTTGGCGCCCCGATCGAAAGCATCGATGCCGTCGGGTCTTCGGTGTTTTCCGACGACCTCGATATCGCGAATGCGCGGATCCGCTTTGTCGGCGGCTGCGTGGCCAACACCACGGCGAGCCGCGTCAGCCTCAAGCAGGAGCGCAAGCTCCGCATCTTCCAGGACGACGCTTATTTCTCCATCGACCTGCAGCAGAAGATCCTGACCGTCATCCGCAAGAAGGACGCGGCCACCCCGGTGGAATCCGCGGCGCAGGTGGCGATCGAGGAGCAATCCTTCGACCAGGGGGATGCGCTCAAGGTGGAGATCGAGGCGTTCCTGCGCGCGATCCGCGAAGGATCGCCGCCCGTCGTGAGCGGAGAGGACGGGCTGCGGGCGCTCGATACGGCCATTCGCATCGCCAAGCTCGTGCAGGCCGGCAACGCCGCGGCCTGAGCCCGGGTTTTTGCTACCGGTCGTTGATCAGCGTCGTGCGCTCAAGCGCGCGGACGGGACGACCGGCCGCCTTGGCCGCCAGCGTCTGGAAGAGACTAAGGGAGACCTCGCCGCGGCGCTTCGCGAGATCCCGTGCGACATCGTCGAGGCTGGCCTTGCCGCGGGTGGCTTCCTTGATCTCCGCATCCACCGCAAGCATCACCGAAACGGCCCGGGCAGTGACGGCACCCGTCGACGCACCCACGAACAGGTCGGGCGCGCGTTGTCCCCGCGTTCCCTGCAAGGCGGTCGCTTCCCTGAAGCGTCGGGCGCTGATGCCGCCTGAACGACGCAGCAGCTCGATCGAGTAGTACTCGGCAAGGCCCTCGACGATCCAGTCGCTCGTGGCGTCGCCCCGGATGCCCATCGCGACATGCACCAGTTCATGCAGCAGGGGGCTCGTGCGGTTCTCGGTGACGAGCGGCCGCGCCGAATGCAGGAACAGCGACGCGGGGCCGGACAGCCCTCCACGGAACATCGGCTCGCCGGCACGCACGATCAGCAGCCGTTTCGGGAAGGCCGGAAACAGGGACGTCACGTGCGGCAGGTTCCAGCCCAGGAACGCGAGCGTTTCCTGCCGGCGTGCGGCATCGTTCGCCGGCGTTGCCACGATCGCACTGACGCCTGCCACGGCGGCCTGCCTCGATCCGATCTTGCCCGCGAGCATCCAGCCGGTAGGACGCTCGAATCGGCGTGCCGGGTCCTCGATGACATAGCGGTGACCGCCCCGGTCCGGATAGCGCGTCAGGATCGACCAGCCCGGGGGCAGCGTGAAATGCAGCGTGGTCTCGGCGTACAAGCGGGTCGATGCGAGGCTGCGGACGGGCGGGATGAGGCGATCGCCGCGGAAGACGGCCCACGCATCCGTCATGCGGGAGTCGTAGGTCCCGCCCTTCAGTACATTGTCGACCTTGAAGTCGAAGGTCAGCGTGCCCTTGTCGAGCGGCGGAGACCACGCCACGCTCTTCGGACCCCGTTCAAGATCGCCGTTCCCGGAGAAATTCCGATGGCGCTCGGGGTCGATGTTGAAGGTCAGGCGACTCGGCAGCTCCGGGCCGGTCAGGGTCATCGTGACATGGGCGATGCCGCTCTGCGGCCGCAATTCGACCTCGTACGCCACCGCATAGGTCTTGCGTCTGGCGGCGGCGTCCGCAGGCAGGGCAACGCTGAAGCCTGCGCACACCAGGCAAGCCAGTGCGGCGATACGCACCCGGGAGGAAAATCGATTCATGCTGCGATTCTAGCAGCCGACGCCAGTCCGTAGCCGGGCGATGCGGTCGCGTGCTTGAAATTGCGGTCACGGTCCCTATGTCGAGGGCATGGGAAGCCGCGAAGCAGTTGTGCCACCGGTACGACCCCGGAAGGTGACGGGCCTGCGGCTTCCTGCCAACCCTTGAATTCACGTTGCCGAAGGAGAACCGCCATGGCCGCGACCCGCTACGAACCCTGGGATGTGCTCAGCCAGCTGCAGGGACAGATCAGCCGCATATTCGAAAGCCAGCTGGAGAACGGCTCGACCACGTCGGCCGCCACTGCAGACTGGATTCCGCCCGCCGACGTGGAGGAATACGCCGACCGCTTCGTGCTGAAGCTGGACTTGCCGGGCGTCAACCTGTCTGCCGTGGATATCACGCTCGACCAGGGCGTGCTTTCGATCAGCGGCCAGCGCGAGAAGGAAGCGAAGGCGAGCGGTGTCGAGCGCAGCCGGTCCGAGCGGGTGTACGGCCGGTTCCATCGGCGGTTCACGTTGCCGGACACGGTCGATGCGGCCAGCGTGACCGCACAGGGCACGAACGGCGTTCTCGAAGTCGTGATCCCGAAACAGCCGAAGGCGCAGCCGCGGCGGATCGCGATCGTGTCGGCCTGACGGCGGGACAGCACATCGGAGGCAGCACCGGGATGCCCGCGGGAGCGGGGACGCCCGGCTGCTGCCGCGCGCCGGCATTTACTGGCGACAGCTCGCAGGATTTCGACAATAATCGTGGCAATGGACAACCACGATTCCCTTGAGCACCTTTTCGAGAACAATCGGCGCTGGGCTGCAGACCAGCTTGCGCGCGATCCCGACTTCTTCAACAAGCTGACCGGCATCCAGAAGCCGGACTACCTCTGGATCGGCTGTTCCGACAGCCGCGTACCGGCCAACGAGATCACCGGCCTGCAACCGGGCCAGGTGTTCGTCCACCGCAACATTGCCAACGTCGTGGTCCACGCGGACCTCAACTGCCTGTCGGTCCTGCAGTTCGCCGTGGACCAGTTGCAGGTGCCGCATGTCATCGTGTGCGGGCACTACGGTTGCGGCGGCGTGCGTGCGGCACTCGATGACGTCCGCCTGGGGCTGGCCGACAACTGGATCCGCCATGTACAGGACGTGCGCGAACACCACGGTGCGTTGCTCGATGTGATGAGTACGCAGGACCTGCGCGCCGACCGGCTGTGCGAGCTCAACGTCATGGAGCAGGTGCGCAATGTGTGCCGCACGACTGTCGTGGGCGACGCCTGGGCTCGCGGCCAGAAGCTCGCCGTGCACGGCTGGGTCTATCGTCTGTCTGATGGCCGCATCCGCAATCTCGGTGTCACCGCACGCTCTGCCGATGAATGCGAGACGCGTTACTTCGACGCAGTGAAGCGACTCGGCACCCGCAAGGCCTAGGTCATCCCCGGCATCCCTGAATGTCTCTGTGCAACGACAGGTTTCGGCCTTTCGTTGACACTCTCCGTCGCGCTGTGTATTTACCCTTGCACACTGTTACCGAAAGCGTTCTGGAGGAATGACTCATGGCATTGTGGAAAGACCCGGCCCCCGCTCCCCAGCCGACCGCGGCGCCGCCGCCCCCCAAGGATCTGTTTCCTAAAGAGCCGGAAAAGATGGTCGCCCACACCGCACAGCAGGAGTCACCCCGTCGTATGAACCAGAAAGCCGACGCCAAGGAATCCGTCATCGCCGCCGATCTCACGATCGAAGGGAAGATCGAAGGTTCGGGGCACATCCGTATCGCGGGCTCGTTCAAGGGCGACGTCAACGTGCAGGGCAACCTCACGATCGAGCAGGGCGCGCGCGTCACCGGGCAGGTCCGCGCCAGCACGGTCGTGATTGCCGGCACGCTGCAGGGCAATATCGAAGCCGCCGTGCGTGTCGAACTGCTCGAGACCGGCATCGTCGAAGGCGACGTCAAGGCCGGTTCGCTCACCGTGGCGGCCGGTTCGCGCATGCGCGGCCAGGTGGCCTTCGGCTGGGATGAGAAGGCCGTGAAGGCTGCGGGCCTCGCGGCCGCTGGAGGCGGGTCCGCCACATGATGAGCACCGGGCGCTTCGCTGCGCCAGGCAAGACCCGGATCTGCCCGCATTGCAAGGCCACGATCCTAGATAGCGCCAGCGTTTGCCCAGCCTGCAACCACCACCTCCGGTTTGACCCGGCGGCGCAGGCAGAGAAGCGGGCGCTCGCGACGATGGTCCCG
>CAIUGU010000074.1 GCA_903898785.1 uncultured Pseudomonadota bacterium
CTAGTCGCTAGTCGCTCCGCTCATCACGACTCGAAGAAACCCATCTTCACGCCGGCGAGCTGGATGACGTCGTTGTCTTCGAGGCGACGGGCATGCTGGCCGATCGCGACGCCGTTGACGAGCGGGAACGTACCTTCTGCGCCGCCGTCGACATGGACGATGAAGTAGCCATCGGCACGACGCGTGATCGCGGCGACCTGCACGCCAGGACGGCCGAGCGTCGTCAGCGCCTTGTTCAGTTCCAGTTCGCGACCGGCAAATGCGCCACTCAATACCTGCAGCTTCGCCTTCATCAGTGCGACCGGGGCGGGTGCGGCATCCGCGCCGGGACGCCGCGGCTGGCCGACGTCCGATGCGCGCTGGGCAGCCTGCGCTGCCATCGCCGATCCGGGCGTGATGACCATGGTCTTCTCGAACTCGTCCGGCTCCGTCTCGCCCGACTGACTGTCCACGAACCGCAGCTGGTGGTGGCCGACCGTGATCACGTCGCCGTGCTGCAGGGCGTGCTTCTTGATCAGCTTGCCGTTGACGTACGTGCCATTGGTGCTGTTGAGGTCTTCCAGGAACGAGTCGTTCAGGATGTTGATGATCAGCGAGTGATGGCCGCTGACGGCCGGGTTGTCGATGCGGATGTCGTTGTCGGGGAGGCGGCCGACCGTGTACCGCTCCTTGTTCATGTTGTATTCGGCCAGAACTTGACCGTCCAGGCTCAGGATTAACCGTGCCATGTGTCTGCCTCGACTCCGTTATGAACCCGCCAGCCCCAAGTCCCTAGTCAAACCACCCAAGCAGCCGATCCATGACGCCCTTGCGGGCGGCGAAGCTTTCGGCGACCTGCGCGAGCACTACCGAGACGTTGTCGCGACCGCCGTTGTCGTTCGCAAGCTGGATCAATTGCTTAGCAATGGTTTCAAGACTAGCACTAAAGGTGCTGATCGTTAAGTGAATATCTTCGTCTTCGATCATGTCCGACAGCCCGTCGGAGCAGAGGACGTAATAGTCGCCCTTCAGGGCGGGTTCCTCGTGGATTTCGACCTCGACGGACGGCTCCACCCCGAGGGCGCGTGTGACGTAATTCTTGTTGCTGGCCCGGGCCGCCTCCTCCTGGGAGTAGAAGCCCCGGTCGACCAGTTCCTGCAGCAGGGAGTGGTCGAGGGTCATCTGCTCGAAGCGGCTGGCGCGCAGGCGGTACAGCCGGGAATCGCCGACGTGGGCGATGGCCACCTTGTTGTCGAAGAACAGGCAGGCCACGATTGTCGTGCCCATGCCCTCGCACTGGGGCTGGGTCTTGGCCGTCTGGTAGATGATCTTGTTGGCCCGCATGATCGAGTCGCGCAGCACGATGCTGGGTCGCGACAGGCCCGATTCCTTGTCGTCCGCCGTCAGGTCCTGCCGTTCGATGGCTTCCTTGACGAGGCTCATGACGGTCTTCACGGCGATGCCGCTCGCGACTTCGCCGGCGTTGTAGCCGCCCATGCCGTCGGCCAGCACGAGCAGGCCGATGTCCGCATCGACGCCGATGGTGTCTTCGTTGTGTTCGCGCACCTTGCCCACGTCCGTCGAACCGACGGAGCGGATCTTGCCGCGCAGGTTCTGGAGGGTGGGCATCAGTGATCCAGTGCCTTCGCGCAGCTACGCACCGCGGCCGCCAGCTCGGCACCGGTCTGGTAGCGGTCTTCCGGGTTCTTTTCCAGTGCGCGCGTGACGATGGTCTCGATGCACTCGGGCAGCTCGGGCCGGATGGTGCGCAGCGGCACGTGCGGCTCGCTCGCGATCTTGTGCATCAGCTGGGTCATGGAACCGGCGCGGAACGGCAGCTGGCCGGCGAGCAGGTGGTAAAGGCTGACCCCGAGCGCGAAGAGGTCGGTGCGGCCATCGAGGGCGCCGCCTTCGAGTTGTTCGGGGGACATGAAAGAAGGCGTGCCGAGGACAATTCCTGTCTTCGTCCTGCTCGTGTCGGTGAGGCGGGCGATACCAAAGTCTGTAATTTTGAGTTCGTCCGTGTCGAGGCCGAACATAATATTAGCCGGTTTGATGTCCCGGTGAAC
>CAIUGU010000075.1 GCA_903898785.1 uncultured Pseudomonadota bacterium
CGACCTTGAGGTCTGACTGCGCGCCCTTCGCTTTGCCGTTCTTGAAGGTCGTGATCGGCGTCACCGTGAAGGTGGCGTCCTTGCCCTCGGTGGTCTTCATCGTGATCTTGCTGCCGTCCACGGCGGTGATGGTGCCCAGCAGTTTGTGTTCATGACCCGGGTGGGCGAACGACACGGTGGGAGCCAGCACAGCCAGAACGAGAGCGGCCAGAAGCAGGTTCTTCATGGGCGTAGGGTATCAGATGCCGCTATTTCTTCACCATCTGGATGTCACGAGTCACGTGCAACACGCCCTGGGGGTCGCGCGTCACCGGCTGAGTCAGCACGCAATCAGGCCGTGATTGGCAAGGCCCACTCTTAAACGACAACGGCTCGAACAGCGGTAGCCCGAATTTCAGCCTGCCCACGACAATCGGGTCGTCTTGAAACTGCAACGCGACGAGCAGTGGCTCGTATCCGTCCGCCTGGACGACGTAGTGCACATGTGCCGGTCCGTTCTCATAACTACCGGGGCGCGTCGTGTCGTAGCGATACCGCCCCTGCGCGTCTGTTCGCAACGCCCCATTCAGTCGAGGGTTGAGCTCGGCAACCTTGTTGTCGAAGGTCGTGCTTGAGTAGTTGCCTTTCGAGTCGGTGTGAAACACATAGAGTGAGACACCAGCCACCGGCTTGTCCCCGATCAGCGTACGGCCAGTCACTTCCATTCGCGCCCCAGGCTCGTCGTTGCCCGCGATCACGATGGCGAACGGCGCATCCGGAGGCGCGGTGAACTGCGGCGCGAGATACTCGGGGACGATGAAGCGCGTGGTCTGGGCCAGGGCGGGCACGCACAGCGCCACACACACTACGAAGACAGCCACCGCTCTCCGGGCCAGGTCCAGGACCGCCTCGGCCGACCAGCCGGCCGCGCGCAGGTCGCGGACGCCCGTGTCGCCGTCGGACTTGCTCAGCTTCTCGGTCGCCGACTTCATCACCAGTCCGTGGTGGGCGAACCGGGCCATCGTCGTGCGCCCCAGCAATCGCGCCAGCCGGATCTGCCGGCCGGTCGATGGCAGCAGGTCGATGCCGCGAATCACGTCGGTGATCTTCTGCAGGTGGTCGTCCACGGTTACGGCGAACTGGTAGGTCCAGTTGCCGAGGCGATCGCGGATCAGCAGGTCGCCGCACTGCGCGGCTGGGTCCTGCACCTGCGGTCCGCAGATTTCATCGAAGAACGACTCGGTGCCCGGTTCCATCCGCAAGCGCCACCCGACATCGTCCGTGAGCGCGATGTCGCGATCGCGGCAGGTATTCGGATAGCGAAGTTCCGACGCGGCCTGCTCGCCCGTCACGGCCAGAATTTCGGCCCGGGAACACCGGCAGCCGTACACGAGCTCCCGGTCGATCAGCGGCCGCAGCGCCTGGCGGTACAACGCGTCGCGTTCGCTCTGCCGGACCAGCGGCGCATCGTGCTGGAAGCCGAGCCAGTCGAGGTCTTCCAGGATGGCCGCCTCGAACTCTGGACGCGAGCGCTGGCGATCGTGGTCCTCGATGCGAAGCAGCACCCGGCCGTCCCGCGCATCGGCGGTGCCCCAGACTTGCAGGGCATTCACGACATGGCCCAGGTGAAGGTAGCCCGTGGGCGCGGGCGCAAAGCGAGTC
>CAIUGU010000076.1 GCA_903898785.1 uncultured Pseudomonadota bacterium
GCGCCAGCCGCGCGATGAGTTCCTCGACCTTTTTGCCGACGATCATCATGAGATCGGCCAACTCGTCGATGATGACGACGATGAACGGCAGCGTCTCGAGCAACGGCGCCTCCTCGGCGCGTCCTTCGGGCCCGAGGAGCTTGGCGAGCAGCGGATCGCGAATCGGCGTGCCGGCGTCACTGGCTTCCTTCACCTTGCGATTGAAGCCGGCGAGGTTGCGAACGCCCAGTGCGGCCATCAACTGGTAGCGCCGCTCCATCTCGGCCACGCACCAGCGGAGCGCATTGGCCGCCTGCTTCATGTCCGTGACCACGGGCGCGAGCAGGTGCGGGATCCCCTCGTAGACCGACAGCTCCAGCATCTTGGGGTCGATCATGATCAACCGGACCTGCTCTGCCGTGCTCTTGTAGAGCAGCGACAGGATCATCGCATTCACGGCTGTCGACTTGCCCGAACCCGTCGTGCCGCCCACGAGCAAGTGAGGCATCCGGGCGAGATCGGCCACCATCGGTGCGCCGCTGATGTCCTTGCCGAGGACCAGCGCAATGGGTGACGACATCTCGTCATAGGCTCGCGATTTGATGATCTCGCCGAGCGTGACGATCTCCCGCTTCTCGTTCGGGATTTCAAGGCCCATGGTCGACTTGCCCGGGATGATCTCGACGACGCGCACGCTGATGGCGGACAGCGCGCGCGCCAGATCCTTCGCGAGGTTGCTGATCTGGCTGACCTTCACGCCGGCGGCCGGCCGCAACTCGAACCGCGTGATGACCGGGCCCGGGTGCACTTCGACCACTTCCGCCTCGACACCGAAGTCGCGCAACTTCAGTTCTACCAGCCGTGACATGGCCTCCAGGGCCTCTGGCGAGTATCCGGCCTTCTGGGGCGCGGGGTCGTCGAGCAGCGCGAGCGCGGGCAACTCCTTGGAAGCGGGCCGTTCGAACAGCGGCACCTGCTTCTCGCGCTCCACGCGTTCGCTGGCCTCGACCTTCTGCACGACCGGCTCGATCTTGGGCGGCGGCCGCTTGGCGACTCTCTTCTGTTCTTCCCGCACGATCTCGGCGCGGGCCTCCTTCACTTCACGCCCCGCCTTGAGCTCGCGCGCGCTCATGATCTTGCCGCGGACCCAGTCATAGGCGCGCAGCGTCAAGCGCCCGGTGCGGTCCATGATCTCGATCCACGAAATGCCGGCAAACAAGGAAACGCCTGCAAGCCACAGCGCCAGCATCAACAGGGTCGCGCCCAGGAAGCTGAGCGAGGACTCGAGGCCGCGCCCGACAAGCGCACCCAGGACACCGCCGCCCGAGCTGGGATATCCCTCGCTCGAGAAATGCAGCGTTGCAAGCCCGCAGCTCGTCAGCAGCGTGATGAGGAAGCCGAGTCCCCGAAATGCGAGCGTCGCCCGGTTCTGGTGCTCGGCTCCCGCACGCCCCGCGTAGAGAAACCAGCCTGCAAGCGCGATCATGATCGGCAGCAGGAAGGACGGCCGCCCGAAGAGCATCGTGAGCAGCCCTGCAACCCACGCGCCGGCAGGACCGATCAGGTTGGCGACCGGCCCGGGAACGCCGGTGGACGAGAACGAAGGATCATTTCGGTCGTAGCTCGCGAGCGCTACGAGGAGAATCAGCGCCACTGCGCCGAAAACCCACAACGCTCCCTCTCGCAGGGAGCGAATGACGGTCTTGCCGAGGCCGGCAGCCTCCCTGGAACTTGTGCGTGTCTCGGTGGTGGCAGTCAACTGTATCGCTTCCGGCCGTGGAGAGAATTCAGACTAAACCCATGATTTTCTGCAATATAGCACGATGCCAACCCTTGATCCGCCCCGCGCCGCCACCATACCTCCGGCATCACCCGCTGCAACGTTCGCCGGGACGCGACAGGGGGCAATCGACTCGGCTTTTGCCGATCACGGTCGTTTTCCTTACCATTGACCGTCGCTCCCAGTCGCTTCCATCCGGAAGTGCCCTGAACTCCAGCCGACGGCCGTTGACCGCGAAGACCACGTGCTGGCCTTTGTCAGGTGGGCAGTTGTCCCGGGCTCCGGCGTGCGGGAAGTCGACGCGCAGCGGAGGCCGCGCCGCTTTGGATAGTGAATCGCAATGTGCTGATGAAATGCAGGTGAAGTATACATGTCCACCCCCCGCCACTCGCGGCTGCTGATCCTGGGTTCCGGCCCTGCGGGTTACGCTGCAGCCGTCTATTCCGCCCGTGCCAACCGCAAGCCGCTGCTCATCACCGGCATGGAGGAAGGCGGCCAGCTGATGACCACGACCGAGGTCGACAACTGGCCGGGCGACGTGCACGGCCTGACGGGCCCGGGCTTGATGGAACGCATGCGCAAGCACGCCGAGCGGTTCAACACGGACATCGTCAACGACCACATCAACAAGGTGGACCTGTCGAAGCGCCCATTCCGCCTCGAGGGTGACCGCGGTGAATATACCTGCGACGCGCTGATCATCGCGACCGGCGCAACGGCCCGCTATCTCGGGCTCCCTTCGGAGCAGGAGTTCCGCGGCAAGGGGGTCTCGGCCTGCGCCACCTGCGACGGATTCTTCTTCCGCAACCAGAAGGTCGCTGTTGTCGGCGGCGGCAACACCGCTGTCGAGGAAGCGCTGTATCTGTCGAACATCGCAAGCCATGTCACGCTGGTTCACCGTCGTGACAGCCTGCGCGCGGAGAAGATCATGCAGGACCACCTGTTCGATCGCGAACGCGAAGGCAAGGTGCGCGTCGTGTGGAACCACGTCGTGGACGAAGTCCTGGGCGACGACAGCGGAGTGACCGGCCTCAAGGTCACTGCGACCGGGGGCGGCACCTCGGAAAACCTGGACGTGACGGGCGTCTTCATCGCCGTCGGCCATGTACCCAACACGACCCTGTTTGCGGGACAACTCGAGATGGCAAGCAATGGCTACCTCGTCGTGAAATCAGGCCTGCAAGGCAATGCGACGGCTACCAGCGTGCCTGGCGTCTTTGCCGCAGGGGACGTGGCCGACCACGTCTATCGCCAGGCCGTGACTTCCGCAGGCAGCGGCTGCATGGCTGCGCTCGACGCCGACAAGTACCTGGACCAGCTGGACGCCGCCACCAAGCCCTGACGCGCGATCCCAAGGAACCGCCCGGTGCGCGTTCGCATACTCAAGACGCTGGATGCGATCGCGCCGGAACGCTGGAACTCGCTGGACCTGGACGGCTGCCCCTTCGTGAGGCACGAGTTCCTGGGTCTGCTGGAGCGCGAACGGTGTGCTTGCCCGGACACCGGCTGGAAGCCGCAACATCTCGCCGTCGAAGATGACGCCGGCGTCTTGTTGGGTGCCATGCCCTTGTATCTCAAGCCCCACTCCTGGGGCGAGTTCGTGTTCGACTGGGGGTGGGCCAACGCCTACTCGCGCGCCGGCCTTGAGTACTACCCCAAGCTGGTCAGTGCCATCCCCTTCACGCCGGCGACGGGACCCCGGCTGCTGTGTGCGCCGGGATCCGACATTGCCGCCGTTCGCGAGACGCTCATCTCGGGCGCCCTTGCGCTTGCGGCAGAACTCGACGTCTCGTCGCTGCATGTCCTGTTCCCGCCCGAGGCAGAGCAGTCCGCGCTCGTGAATCGCGGATTCATTCCCCGTCGCGACTGCCAGTTCCACTGGCACAACCGCGGTTTTGCTGATTTCGATGCATTCCTCGCCGGATTCCGTGCGGACAAGCGCAAGAAGGCCAACCGAGAGCGACGCCGCATCGCGGAGTCCGGGATCGAGTTCCGCACGCTGGGAGGCGCGGAGATCGATGCTGAGCTATGGGATGTCATCCATGGGTTCTCGCTAAATACCTTCAGGCGCCACGGACACGATCACTACCTGACCGCAGCCTTCTTCAAGCGTCTTGCACAGGTGTTACCCGGGATGATCATGGTAAAGCTGGCGAGGTATCGGTCACGCCCGGTGGCGGCCGCCATCTTCTTTGTGGGCGCGGACACCCTGTACGGCCGGTACTGGGGCGCAGCGGCCGACTTCGACAGCCTGCATTTCGAGACCTGCTACTACCAGGGCATCGAGTACTGCATTGAACGCGGCCTCGCCCGCTTCGAGCCTGGTACCCAAGGCGAGCACAAGGTACCCCGGGGATTCGAGCCTTCGCCGACCTGCTCGGCACACTGGGTCGCGGACGCCCGGTTCGCGAGTGCGATCGCAGCGCACCTGCGCCAGGAAGGCATCGCGGTGGACGAGTACATGGCCGGCATTCGCGACCACCTGCCCTTCCGTCGCGCGGAGGGCACGCCTGCCGATCCCGACGATCTGGAGCCGCGCTGATGCCTGCCATCGTCTGGCTGACTGCGGAAGACCCCCCTGACTGCTTCCCGCCGGTCGAGCGCGCCTTGCGTGAACCGGACGGCCTGCTTGCGGCCGGGGGCGATCTTTCACAGGAGCGGTTGCTGGCAGCCTACCGTCGCGGCATCTTCCCATGGTACTCGCCCGGCCAACCGATACTGTGGTGGTCGCCCGACCCGAGGGCAGTCCTCTATCCGCGCGAATTCAAGCGCTCCCGGAGCCTCGACAAGAGCATTCGCAACCGCGGGTTCGAAACCCGGCTGGATAGCCAGTTTGAGGCCGTCATGCGCGCCTGTGGCAGCTCCGCGATTCGGCCGCAGGGCACGTGGATCTCGCCGGCCATGATTGCCGCCTACTCGCGCCTGCACGCGACGGGCTATGCCCATTCGGTCGAGACCTGGCGGGATGGCAAGCTGGTCGGTGGCCTGTATGGCGTGGCGTTCGGCCGGATCTTCTGCGGGGAGTCGATGTTCAGCCTGGAGCGCGACGCATCGAAGGTCGCGCTGCAGCGGCTCTGCGAAGAACTGATCGCGCGCAACTACGACCTGATCGACTGCCAGATGACCACTCCCCACCTGCTCAGCCTGGGTGCCAGAACGGTACCCAGGGCGGAGTATCTGGCCCGATTGGCGGCCGCCGGCGCTTGGCCGGATCTGCCCGAAGCGTGGGTTTGACCGACGTTCATTGCATTGGGTCGCCCCTTTATGCACAATTCGCGCGCTTTTACGCGTGCTTTTTACCCCCGTCCAGCAGGTATTCATGTCGAAGGAAGATGCCATTCAGATGGAAGGCCGTGTCGTCGACACGCTGCCCAACACGACGTTCAAGGTCCAGCTGACGAACGGCCATACGGTGATCGCGCACATCTCGGGCAAGATGCGCAAGAACTACATCCGTATCCTCACCGGCGACCAGGTGACCGTCGAACTCACCCCGTATGACCTGACCAAGGGACGAATCGTCTATCGCGGCAGGTGATCGCGTGCGGACTGTGGCTGGCGGAGGGTGTAGCCAGAACGAGAAAAGGCCGGCATTGCCGGCCTTTGTCATTCTTGCGTGCCCATTGACTGCGAATCGCTACCCGCTGCACATGCCGCTCAGGCCTCGCGCTCCTCGAGCAACGCCGGTTCCCTGTTCGAGCGCGTCTCGAGCTTGAGTGCTCCGTCGGGTCCCACGCTGACGTAGACATGGCCACCGTCGGCCAGCTTGCCGAACAGCAGTTCCTCGGCGAGCGGACGCTTGATGGAATCCTGGATGAGGCGCGCCATGGGCCTCGCGCCCATCTTCGGATCGTAGCCTTTCTCGCCAAGCCAGGCCCGCGCAGCCTCGTCGACGTGCAGCTGCACGCCCTTCTGCTCGAGCTGGGCCTCGAACTCGACCAGCAACTTGTCGACCACGCGCTCGATCGTCCGCTTGTCGAGCTGGCCGAACTGGATGACCGCATCGAGCCGGTTGCGGAACTCCGGGGAAAACAGGCGCCGGATCGCCTCCATGCTATCCGTGGCGGAGTCCTGCTGCGTGAAGCCGATGGAAGGCCGGTTCATCTCGAACGCCCCCGCATTGGTCGTCATGACGATGATGACGTGCCTGAAATCGGCCTTGCGCCCGTTGTTGTCAGTCAGCGTGCCGTGGTCCATCACCTGCAGCAACAGGTTGAAGACTTCCGGATGGGCCTTCTCGATCTCGTCCAGCAGCAGCACGCAGTGCGGATGCTTGGTGATCGCTTCGGTGAGCAGACCGCCCTGGTCGAACCCGACATACCCAGGAGGCGCGCCGATCAGGCGCGATACGGTGTGCCGCTCCATGTACTCCGACATGTCGAAGCGCACCAGCTCGACGCCCAGGGCCAGGGCCAGCTGACGCGTTACTTCGGTCTTGCCGACACCGGTCGGACCTGCAAACAGGAACGACCCGACCGGCTTGCGCTGGTCGCCGAGTCCCGCGCGCGACATCTTGATCGCGGCGCCGAGCGTCGAGATCGCCGCGTCCTGCCCGAAGATGACGAGCTTCAGGTTGCGTTCGAGGTTCCTGAGCAAATCGCGGTCCGAAGTGGACACATTCTTTGGCGGGATGCGCGCGATACGGGCAACGACTTCCTCGATCATGCTCACGGTCACGTCGGTGCCGCGCTCCGCGGGCGGCTTCAGGCGCAAACGCGCCCCGGCCTCGTCGATGACGTCAATGGCCTTGTCGGGCAACTGCCGGTCGTTGATGTGGCGGGCGGCAAGCTCCGCGGCTGTCTGCAGGGCTTCGTCCGTGTAGTGCACCCCGTGGTGCTCCTCGAAGCGCGAGCGCAGGCCCTTCAGGATCTCGACCGTTTCCGGCACCGACGGCTCGACCACGTCGATCTTCTGGAAGCGTCGCGCGAGGGCATGATCCTTCTCGAAGATGCCCCGATACTCCGTGTAGGTGGTCGACCCGATGCACCGCAGTTCACCGTTCGCGAGTGCCGGCTTGATCAGGTTGGAGGCATCCATGACACCGCCAGACGCGGCACCCGCGCCGATGACCGTATGGATCTCGTCAATGAAGAGGATGGATCCGGGATTCTTCTTGATCTCGCTCACGACGGCCTTCAGGCGCTTCTCGAAATCGCCTCGGTACTTGGTCCCGGCAATGAGGGCGCCCATGTCGAGCGAATAGACCGTGCAGTCGAGCAGGACGTCCGGAACCTTGTTCTCGACGATGAGGCGGGCCAGACCCTCGACGATCGCAGTCTTGCCGACGCCTGCCTTGCCGACGAACAGCGGATTGTTCTTGCGGCGGCGGCAGAGGATCTCGACGGTGCGCTCGATTTCCAGCTGGCGACCGATGAGCGGGTCGATCCTCCCTTCCATCGCCAGCTTGTTGAGATTGGTGGCGTACTTCTCCAGCGCAGTCCCGCCCTCACCCTCCCGCTCGGCTTCCTGTGTGGTACCCGACTCGTCCTTCTCCGCGCGCTCGTCGGACACTTTCGACAGCCCGTGGGACAGATAGTTGACGACGTCAAGTCGCGCCACGTCCTGCATGGAGAGCAGGTAAGCGGCATGGGAATGCTTTTCGCTGAAGATTGCGACGAGAACGTGGGCCGCGGTGACTTCCTTCTTGCCGCTGGCCTGGACATGCAGGACCGCACGCTGCAGGACTCGCTGGAATCCCAGCGTCTGCTGCACTTCCCGCTCGTCGCCCTGCTTGAGCCGCGGGGTCATCTGGTCGATGTAATCGCTGAGGTCGCCCCGCAGCCGGGCGACGTCCGCCCCGCAGGCGCGCAGGATGTCCCGAACCCGCGGCGTATCGACGATGGCGAGCAACAGGTGCTCGACCGTCACGAATTCGTGCCGGGCCTCGCGAGCCGACTGGAAAGCCTCAGTCAGACAGATATCGAGTTCGCTGCTTAACACTCAGGCCTCTTCCATCGTGCAGAGGAGTGGATGCTGATGCTGGCGCGCGTAGATCATCACTTGCGCCACCTTCGTCTCCGCAATTTCGTACGTGAACACCCCGCAGACGCCCTTGCCGCGGGTATGGACTTCGAGCATGACGCGAGTGGCATTCTGGCGGTCCAGCCCGAAGACCTGCTGCAGCACATCGACGACAAATTCCATGGGGGTATAGTCGTCGTTAAGCAGGATCACCTGGTACAGAGGCGGCCGTTTCAGTTTGGGGGTGGCCTCCTCGAGGACCAGTCCTCGCTCATTCCCCGTTCGCTCGTCGCTCATGGCCTCATCGGATGATTCATTGCAACACTTTATAGGGGGGTTTGCAGGGCATTACAAGGCAGGGACCAGGGATGGCAAGGCGTGCTGGCGAGGGGTGTCGGCAGCTGGCGCCAGGTTGCCGCTTTCGAGGCTGCCATTCATATAAGTGTCCAAATGATCGCGCAGAATAGGCCCCCACCCCCCAATCACCCGCCGCTCCACCCTGCCCGACGCAACCCACCCCCCGGCAAAGCCGCCGTGACCCGCCTCACAGTGCCCGCCCGGCCACCTGATTTCACTAACGGGAACAATCCCTTGAGGCTTACTATCTCAACTCCGTATCATGATCGGTAGCATGCCCGCCCTAGCAATGAACATGCAGACGCTTCGCTCCCAGTCACCCGAGCAGTGGCTGCAGACGCTATTGCGCGTGGCACCCGGTGTCGCGGCAGCGATCCTTGTCGTCGCATTGGCGTGGCAACTCGTTCAGCTGACATGGATCTTCTTCGGTGCCGGCGGCAACGTGAGTGCGCCGGTCAGTGGTCCGGCGGCACGCCAACCCGCCACGTCGACCGCGCTGGACCTGAACAGCATCGTCAATGCGCATCTCTTCGGCATCGCGTCGAAAGACCCCAATCCGGCCGATGTCAGCGCGGCACCGCAGACGCAGATGAACCTCGTTCTGACCGGGACGATGGCGAGCGCCGATCCGCTCAAGGGGTTTGCCATCGTCGGTGAGAGCGTGACCACAGCCAAGACGTATCCAACGGGTGCGACGCTGCGTCCCGGGACGAAGCTGCATTCCGTGTATACGGATCGCGTCGTGCTCGACAGCGGCGGCCGCCTGGAAACGCTGATCCTGCCGCGCCAGAGCGCTGGCGGCGCCGTCATGGCACGCCCCGCCCCGATAGCAGCGACCGGCAACGGCGTGGGCGACGAACTCAGACGCATTGCCGAGACCAACCCAGGCGCATTCTCTGCGGCAGTCCGCCCCCAACCCGTCTTCGCCAATGGAGTGCAACGGGGGTACCGCGTCTATCCGGGACGGGACCGCCGGCAATTCACGCGGCTGGGATTGCAGCCCGGCGACCTCGTCACGTCCGTCAATGGCACGCCGCTGGACGATCCGTCTCGCGGCCCCGAAATCCTGAACTCGCTCAATAGCGCCGCACAAGTCAATGTCACGATCGAACGGAACGGGCAGACCCAGCAGTTGTCCCTCAATACGGCACAACTGACCGTCCCGGAAGCGGCGCTGCCTGCCGACCAGCCAGCCGATGCTTCAGCCCCCACGACCGGCGAACCGGCCCCCGCCGGCCCCCCTGCCGCACAGTAAACAGGCCCGTCCATGAAACTCTCGACCTTCCAGACCCTCACCGGACAGGCCAGGCGCCGGTTCATCGCCGCCACCTGCGCAGCCCTGGTCCTGGCCGGGCCCAGTGCGTCGGCACAGCAGGCCACGATCACGCCAAACTACAAGGACGCGGACCTCGCGCAGATCGTCGATGCAGTGAGCGCCATCACCGGCAAGAATTTCATCATCGACCCCAGGGTCCGCGCCCAGGTGACCATGCTGTCGTCGACGCCGATGTCGCCGGATGCGTTCTACCAGGCTTTCCTGTCGATCCTGCAGGTCCACGGCTTCACCGCCGTCGAAACCGGCAACATCGTCCGCGTCATCCCGATGGCCAATGCCCGGACCTCGCCGTCCATCGACCTGCCCGATCGCGTCAGCGCGACTTCCGACGAGATCGTCACGCAGGTCATCACCGTCCGTAACATCAGTGCGGTACAGCTGGTGCCCATTCTCCGGCCGCTGATCCCGCAGGAAGGACACCTGGTCGCGTCACCCTCATCCAACGTCCTGATCATTTCCGATCGCGCCAACAACGTGAACCGGATCATGCGAATCATCGCCCGCATCGACCAGGCAGGTGACGGCGACATCGACATCATCCAGCTGCAGAACGCGAGCGCCGGGGAAATCGTCCGGGTCGTCAATACGCTGTTCACGGCCGGCGGCGGAGCCGCCGCGGAGGGCGGTGGCGGCGCCATGCAGGTGAAGGTGGTCGCGGACGACCGCAGCAACAGCGTGCTCATCACCGGCGAGGCCTCGCAGCGCCTGCGGATCAAGACGCTGATCACGCACCTCGACACGCCGCTCGAGAGCGGCGGGGATACGCAGGTCCGTTACCTTCATTACGCCGATTCGGAAAAGATCGCGACCAAGCTGAAGGAGCAGATCCAGGGCGTGGCACAGGCAGCACCGGCCGGCCCCGCTGCGGCAGGGAGCCAGGCAGCTGTCGATCGCAGCGTGACGATCTGGGCGGATGCGCAGACCAATGCACTCGTGATCACGGCGCCACCGAAGATGATGCGCCAGGTCATGTCGATCATCGACAAGCTGGACATCCGCCGCGCCCAAGTGCAGGTCGAAGCGATCGTCGTCGAGATCGATTCGGACAAGGCCTCGGAACTCGGCCTGAACTGGGCGGCAACCGGCACCGATTCCGCCGGGAATCCGGTCCCGCTCGGCGTGTTCAACCAGTCCGTGGGCGGCACCAGCCTGGGCGATATCCTGCGCGGCATCGCCAATCCGTCCTCACTGACGAGCCTCCCCAACGGACTCACACTCGGTGGCGGTCGATTCGAAGACGCAGCTTCTGGTACCAATTTTGCTGTCATCCTGAGGGCACTGCGGGGTGATGCGAACACCAACATCATCTCGACTCCGTCGATCATGACCCTCGATAACGAGGAAGCCGAGATCAAGATCGCACAGGAAGTCCCGTTCATCACCGGCCAGTACACGAACACCACCGGCAGCACCACCGGTGCGACGACCGGCACGGTGAATCCCTTCCAGACCATCCAGCGCCAGGAAGTGGGCACGATCCTGAAGATCACGCCGCAGATCAACGACAGCGGCTCCGTCCTCATGAAGATCGAGCAGGAGGCATCGAGCCTTGCGCAGGGCACGTCCGGCGCGGTCGACCTGATCACCAACAAGCGGACGATCAACACGAAGGTCCTCGTCGACGACGGCGGCATCATCGTGCTCGGTGGCCTGATCGAGGACAACCTGAGGGAAGGCGAGAATCGCGTCCCCTTCCTCGGCGCAATTCCCCTGATCGGCGAACTGTTCAAGACCCGGAGCGTGAAGAAGGTCAAGACCAACCTGATGGTCTTCATCCGCCCGACCATCATCCGCGACGGCGTCGATGCCGCGTTCGAGACCAACAGCAAGTACAACCTGATTCGCGACCAGCAATTGCAGCGCAGCAACGGCAACGTGCGGATGTTGCCCGGCGACAGGCAGCCGACCTTGGCTCCCATCGAGGAACTCACGAAGCGCCCGGCGGCCGGTGCAACGCCCGCCGTGGTCACGCCAGAGAAGCCGGCACCGGCCGACAATGCCGCGCCGACCGAGGCAGATAGCGGCACACCGCAGAGGTTCGGCCCGCGATGAGCGCCGAGCCGGCAGCCGCTGCGGTGGCCACTGCGGCCGCGGCAAACAGCGCGGCGCCACTGCTCTCCTTCGCGTTCGCGAAGCGGCACGGCATCCTGGTGCAACAGGTGACCGACGGTGTAGCCGAAGCCATTTACCGGTCAGGCGCGACTCCGGCCAGCATCGCCGAGGTCCGCCGCTTCCTCGGCGTACCCCTGCGGTTGCGGCGCGTGGAATCCGACGTGTTCGACCAGCTGCTGCGTGAACGCTATGAAGGCGGGTCCAGCACGGCGATGCAGATGGCCGGCGGGTTCGAGGACGACACGGATCTCACCCACCTGGTCCAGGACCTTCCGGAACCCTCGGACCTGCTCGAGAGCGACGACCACGCCCCGATCATCAAGCTGATCAACGCAATCCTCACCCAGGCCGTCCGGGACAACGCGTCCGACATCCATATCGAACCGTTTGAGAACCGCCTCGTCATCCGCTTCCGGATCGACGGGATCCTGCGCGAAGTCCTGCAGTCGCGACGTGCCGTGGCACCGCTGGTCGTATCGCGCATCAAGGTCATGTCGAAGCTCGACATCGCGGAGAAGCGCTTGCCGCAGGACGGTCGCATCAGCCTGCGGATCGCCGGCCGGGCCGTGGATGTCCGAGTCTCTACAATCCCCGCAGGACATGGCGAACGCGTCGTCTTGCGCCTGCTCGACAAGCAGGCCGGCCGGCTCGATCTGAATTCGCTCGGCATGGAACGCCACACGCAGGACCTCATGGATGAGCTGGTGCACAAGCCGCACGGGATCATCCTGGTCACCGGCCCGACCGGGTCGGGCAAGACGACTACGTTATATGCCGCGCTGGAGCGCATCAACGACAACACACGCAACATCATGACGGTCGAGGATCCGATCGAGTACTACATCGACGGCATCGGCCAGACGCAGGTCAACACGAAGGTCGAGATGACGTTTGCACGCGGTCTGCGCGCCATTCTCCGCCAGGACCCGGACGTCGTGATGGTCGGCGAAATCCGCGATCTTGAAACCGCTCATATTGCCGTACAGGCATCGCTGACCGGCCACCTCGTGCTGTCGACATTGCACACAAACACCGCCGTCGGCGCCGTCACCCGGCTCCGCGACATGGGCGTCGAGCCGTTCCTGCTGTCCTCCAGCTTGCTCGGCGTCATGGCGCAACGGCTGGTCCGCGTCCTGAACCCGGACACCAAGCAGGCCTACGAAGCGGGCGACTATGAACGCCGCCTTCTCAACATTCCCGAGGGCGCTACTTCGCCGGTCCTGTACCGCCCGGGTGTGGACAATGCACACGGATTCAAGGGACGCACCGGCATCTACGAACTGGCGCTGGTCGATGACGCCATGCGCACCATGATCCACGATGGCGCCGGCGAGCACGAGC
>CAIUGU010000077.1 GCA_903898785.1 uncultured Pseudomonadota bacterium
CGAAGAGATCGCCGAGAAGATGGAGATGCCGGTCGACAAGATCCACAAGATCCTGAAGATCGCCAAGGAGCCCATCAGCCTCGAGACGCCGATCGGCGACGAGGAGGACTCGCACCTGGGCGACTTCATCGAGGACAAGAGCGCCATCCTGCCCATCGATGCGGCCATCCAGTCGAACCTGCGCGAGACCACCCACGCCGTGCTCGCGGGCCTGACGCCGAGGGAGGCCAAGGTGCTGCGCATGCGCTTCGGCATCGACATGAACATCGACCATACGCTCGAGGAAGTGGGCAAGCAGTTCGACGTGACGCGCGAGCGCATCCGGCAGATCGAAGCCAAGGCGTTGCGCAAGCTGCGTCACCCGTCGCGCTCCGAGCAACTGCGCAGCTTCCTGATGGAAGACTGACACCCAAGCGATCTTGGGCGGCAGGGAAGTGACAACGGGGCCGGTGGCGCAAGCTGCCGGCCCTTTCTTCTGGCATACCGCGGTCCGCAGGCAATGCGGTGCCGCGGATTCCGGCAAGAGAGGGACATCTTGAGCAATGCGGCGCTGATTGCACTCGTCATCTCGCTGCTGCTCGGCGGCGGACTGTTCTTCGTCCTGCGCAGCGGCAAACGCCCGCAGGCAGACACTGCCGCCACGGATGTGGTCGAAGCACCGGCGCAGCGGGAAGTCGAAGCACCGCTGGCCGATCACGCGAACCGCATGCTGCAGGAGACCCGCCAGCAGTACTACCGGACGGCATTCGGCGCTCCGGCCATTGCCGATGACGTCCCTGACACACACCAGCCGATCCTCGATGCCGTTGACGGCGTTCTGGCCACCCTCGCCGACCGCGAGCGGACGCTGCCACGTCGTCCGCTGCTGCTGCCGCAGCTGCTACGGGCCCTGAACGATCCGGAAAGCACGCGCGAGGATCTCTCCGCGATCATCCTGCAGGATCCGGTTCTCGCGGCCGACGTCCTGCGCACGGCGAACAGCCCGTTCTATCGCATTGCCCGCGAGCCGGTGGACAGCCTCGACCGCGCGATCGTGCTGCTCGGGTTCGAGGGACTGAAGTCGGTGGTGGCGGCCTCGATCATGCAGCCCGTGTTCCGCACGCCGAAGGGCCAGTTCGACGCTTTCGCGCCCACGCTGTGGGAACTGGCGATGCGCACCGCAACGGCAGCCGGCATCTACGCGACACGCACGCGCACCGCCGACCCGCCCACCGCGCAGCTGCTCGGACTGCTGTCCGCATTGGGACCGTTGGCCGTCTTCCGCGCGACGAGCGAGGCCTACCGCGAACGCGCGCAGCTCGTGCCTGGCGCCGAAGTCTATGTCCGTCTGATCGAGAACCGGGCGGACGCGACGTCCAGCGCCATCGCATCGCACTGGCAACTGCCGGAGACGTTCGTGCTGGCGCTGTACGAATCGCACGGCACGGGCCACCTGCAGAACCTGAGTCCCCTCGGAAAAGCCCTCGAGGCAGGGCGTTGCTGCGCGCTGCTCTCCCTCTCGCCGCCGGGCAACCAGCGCAGCATCCAGGCCAACAAGGCGGCCATGGCGATGGGCATCGGCACGACGGTGTTCGACGCCATCTGGTCCGCGCTCAACGCCGCCACCGGCAATACCTAGTCGTTCGCGATTATCGACTCGCGCGTGCCAGGCGGCCGCCGCCGGCAAAGTGGCGGGCGTAGTAGGCATCGTCCAGGCTCTTGAGTTCCACGTTGCGGCCGGACTGCGGGGCATGCACGAAGCGACCGGCGCCGGCGTAGATGCCGACGTGCGAGATGCGCGTGCCCTCGAAGCGGAAGAACACCAGGTCTCCGGGCGCGAGGTCGCCACGGACAACCCGCTGCGACGACTCGAATTGCTGCCGGGCCGTGCGCGGCGCGGGCAAACCGAGTTCCTGATGGATGAAGTAGACGAGGCCGCTGCAATCAAACCCTTCGAGATCGGCACCGCCGTAACGATAGGCGGTACCGATCTGCGCCATCGCCCGCAGCACGATCTCATCGCCCAGTGACGGCCTGCTGACGCTGGTCGGCGGCGGCGGCACAGTGCGAGGTTGCGGCGTGCTGCATCCGGCCAGCACGGCAAGGGCGGCGATCCACGGCAGGGTGCGCCAGTCGACACGCAGTCCGGGCGACTCGCCATGCTCGTTGCGTAGTGTCACCGCCAATCGCACCCTTGTCCCTCCGCGTCGCCTGCAACGGACCGCTCGTTCCCCTCGAACGCCGCGTTGACCCATACTACAATCAATCGATGCGCCCCGCCCCCCGTGCCCTTCCCGTTGCCGCGCGCGCCATTTCTGCGCTGGGGTTCCTGGTGGCTGCGGCAGTACCTCTGGCCGCGTCGACCGCGCTCGCCCAGAACCCGGAGCCGTGGACCCAGGTCCGCGCCGATGCCCTCCGTGCGCACGTCCAGTTTCTTGCGGACGACCTTCTGGAAGGCCGGGCCGCGGGCTCCAAGGGATTCGACACGGCCGCAGCCTATGTGGTTGCACAGTTCCGCCAGATCGGCCTGAAACCTGCGGGCGACGGCGACAGTTACCTGCAATCCGTCCCGCTCCTCGAGGCGACGGCCGTGTTGCCGGGATCGGCAGCCCAACTGGTGCGCAACGATGACACGGTCCGGTTCAGCTATGGCAACGACTTCCTGCCGGGAGCCGACTATTTCACGACCAATGCGGCGCTGACGGCGCCGCTGGTGTTTGCGGGCTTCGGCATCGAGGCACCCGAACTCAATTACAACGATCTCGACAAGATCGACCTGACCGGCCGGATCGCCGTCATCTTCGACGGCGCACCTGCGCGGTTTGCACACAACGAACGCGCGTACTACTCATCGACTGTCGGGAAGGTCGCCACGCTCGTGCGACGCGGCGCCATCGGCCTCATCACGATCGACACGCGCGAGGGTGACGCGAGTTATCCCTGGGAGCAGCGCGTGGCCGCAAGCTGGATGCCGCAGATGCGCTGGCTGGGGTCTGACGGCCAGCCCGTCGATGCCTTCCCCGAACTGAAGGCGCGCTTCCGCTTCAGCCAGGGCGCCGCCGCGCGTCTGTTCGAAGGGGCCGCCACGGACCTGGACCAGGCGCTGGATGCCGCGGCAGCCGGCACACCACAGGGATTCGACCTGCCGGGTTCGATGACGCTGTCCGCAACGACGGGCCTCAGGCGCACGCAGAGCGCCAATGTCATCGGCATGCTCGAAGGATCGGACCCGGTCCTGAAGCGGGAACTGGTCGTGGTCTCCGCACATCTCGACCATCTTGGACGAGGCGCGCCGGTGAACGGCGATTCGATCTACAACGGCGCGCACGACAATGCGTCGGGCGTCGGCATCCTGCTCGAAACCGCTCGCGCGCTCACCGCCGGCGGCGCGAGACCGAAACGTTCGATCGTGTTTGCCGCCGTCACTGCCGAGGAACGCGGAGAGCTGGGATCGGACTACTTCGCGCATCACCCGACGGTGGCGCGGAGCCGGATCGTGGCCAACCTCAACATCGACATGCCGCTGCTCGTCGGCCCCATGCTCGATTTCGTCGCGCTCGGTGCGGAGCATTCAACGCTGGGCCCGATTGCGAGGCGAGCGGCGAGCGCCGAAGGCTATGTGCTGAGCCCCGACAACATGCCGGAAGAAGTCAACTTCATCCGCAGCGACCAGTTTTCGTTCGTGCGGCAGGGCATCCCGTCGCTGTACGTGATCGGCGGATACAAGTCGCGCTTCCGGGATACCGATGTGGAGGCGCAGCTGCAGGAGTACCTCAAGAACCACTATCACCAGCCCAGCGACGATGGCTCCCTGCCGCTGCACTATCCGACGGCCGCCGCCTTCACGCGCATGCACGTCCGCATGGCTCTGGAGGTCGCAGATGCGCGGGAGCGCCCCCGCTGGAATCGCCGCGATTTCTTCGCCGACAAGTTCGGCCGCCCAAGGGCGGGCGCGGCTGAATCCAGGCCCTGACCGGGTCAGCCCCCTTTCAGCTCCTCGATCCAGGCCTGCACGCGCCGCGTGTCGATGTGCCCGGACCCGTAGGATTCCAACAGCAGCGGTTCGACTTCCTGAAGGACGGAGAGAGCTTCGGCCCTCTGGCCGGACCCCGCTGCCGCATGCGCCAATGCTGCACGCGTGACGAGGATCTGCGGATGCGTCGACGGCAACTGCGCCTGCCAGATGGCGAGCGCCCGCTCGAGCAACGGCCGCGCTTCCGCACTTCGGCCCGTGGTCGCCAGCACCCGCCCCAACCCGGTGAGCGCGCTCGCCAGGTACTGATGGTCGGCAGGCAACGTGGCTTCGAAGATGCGCCTCGCATTGCGCAGCTCCTCGATGGCGGCACCGTACGCCCCGGTCTCCTCGAGCAGCAGCGCGAGATTCACGCGGTCATACGCCACCTCGTAGTCGCCTGCGCCCCTCACTTCGATCTGCCGCTCGAGGGCTTCGCGCAACGCCCGCTCTGCTTCGGCAAAGCGGCCCCGCCGCTGCAGGAAGCGGCCATGACTGCCGAGGACGCGGATCGCATCGGGATGTTGCGCGCCGACGACGCGATTGAGGAGCGCGAGCGACTCCTCGAACAGCGGGCCCGCTTCATCCAGGCTGCCCTGCTGGTACAGGTAGTACGCCAGGTTGTGCAGCTGCTGTCCCACGCGCGGATGGTCGGGGCCGAGCAACCGTCGATCCATCGCCAGCGCCTCGCGCGTCATGGCCACCGCCCCCTCGAGATCGGCGCGGCGCTCCAGCATCTGCGCCAGGTCGTTCATCACCGATGACACCGCGGGCGTATCGCCGCGGGAGGCCTCTGTATAGAGCGCGAGGCTGTCGTTGTAGAGCTTCTCCGCCTCGTCGTACCGTCCTTCGAGCTGGCGCACGCGTCCCAGGGTATGCACGATGTCGGCCTCGGGCTCCGAGTTGGGGCCTGCGAGGCGACGCTGCATCGCGAGCGCCTCGTTGAGGTTCGGTTCCGCCGCCTTGTAGTCGCCCTCCTCCAGCAACGCGCCGCCCAGCA
>CAIUGU010000078.1 GCA_903898785.1 uncultured Pseudomonadota bacterium
CGCATTCCTCTCCGGTGGCGTCGATTCGTCCACTGTCGTGGCGATGATGCAGGCGCAAGACAGCCGGCCGGTACGCACGTTCACGATCGGCTTCGACGATCCGACCTTCGACGAGGCAGGGCCGGCCCGTGCCGTCGCACAGCACATCGGCACCCAGCACACCGAGATTGTCGCGTCCGATGGCGACCTGCGCTCGGTGCTGCCGCGCCTCGCAGAGATCTTCGACGAGCCGTTCTCCGATTCGTCGCAGATTCCGACAATGCTCGTCTCGGAGCTGGCACGCCGCGACGTGACCGTGTGCTTGTCGGGCGACGGCGGCGATGAAGTGTTCGGCGGATATAACCGATACCTCTGGTTCCCGGAGTTGCAGGCGCGTCTCGGCGGCGTTCCGCGCTCCGTACAGGCGCTTGGAGCCGGGCTCGTGCGCTCGCTGCCGCCGCGCACCTGGGATGGCATCGGGGCGGCGCTGCAGCCGCTGCTGCCGCGCCGGATGCGCCAGGTTGACGTGGGCGAGCGGCTGCACCGTCTCGCTAACGTCCTGCCCGTAGGCGACCCCCGTGCCATGCGCGATCGCATCCTGGGATTCTGGACACCGACCGCTGCCATCGGCGGGACCGCGGGAACCGATCCGTGGAACGATCCCGGCCTGTGGCCGCCGCTCGGCGACGACGTGCGCGCCATGATGGCGGCGGATGCCGCGACCTACCTGCCCGACGACCTGCTGACCAAGGTGGATCGTGCCTCCATGCACGCGAGCCTCGAGGTGCGCGTGCCGCTGATCGACCACCGCGTGGTCGAGTTCGCCGCCACGCTGCCCTCCGCCCACCTGTTCGCGGACGGCGGCGGCAAGGCGGTGTTGCGCGCGGTCTTGGATCGCTACGTGCCGCCCGCGCTCACGCGGCGGCCCAAATGGGGCTTCCAGGTGCCGATCCGCGTGTGGCTTCGGGGCGCGTTGCGCGACTGGGCGGAGGATCTGCTCGACGTCCGGCGCTTGCGCGAGGACGGGTATTTCGACCCCGCGCCCATCCGGCGAGCCTGGCAGGATCACCTGTCGGGACGCGCCAATCGGCAGCACCACTTGTGGGCGATCCTGATGTTCCAGGCCTGGCTCAGCCAACGCCGCGCAAACGGCGTTCCTGCTCCGCGAGGTCTTTAGCGACGAGATAGCGGATTATCTGCAGCTGGCGTTGGCGCAGCTGGCTGTAGCCAATCAGCAGCGCAGTGATGAGCGCTAAGATCACGAAGATTGTCAGCAGCACGATGGCGATCGGCGGATAGAGGATTCCGAGCCGGGCCGCGACCCACGCCACGAACGCCTCGCTGGTGCTGAGGAACCCAAGCACTAGGATGGCCAGGAGCCACGGGAACGACGCGTCCACATGTATCGCGCCACGCCATACAAGGGCGAGGAGGATCAGGGCCAAGGCCAGGATGATGAGTACGTGCATCATCGTGCGCGCCCCCGCAGCAGCTCTCCCAAGATGAACACATTGAAGCGGTAGAACATCCGGAGCGCGGGCAGCACGCCGAGGGTAGTGCGTCCGTCGCGGCGGGCGTCCTGCTCGACCGGCACGCTGCGCACGCGCAGGCCGAGGCGGCAGGCGGTGATCAGAACCTGCGGCTCGGGGTATCGCTCGAACGTGGAGCGATTGAGGGCGATCAGTGCGTCGCGGCTGAACGCGATGAAGCCGGAGTTCACGTC
>CAIUGU010000079.1 GCA_903898785.1 uncultured Pseudomonadota bacterium
CGGTCGTCGCGACAACATCCACAAGGCGCGCATCAAGGTGCTCGTGAAGGCGGTCGGCCCCGCGAAGTTCCGCGAGATGGTCGATGCCGAGTTCGAGAAGTCGCGCGATATTGCGCCCGTCCTCACCGATGCCGAGATCGCCCGCGTAAAGGCCTATTTCGTGCCGCCAAAGTACGAGTCGCTCGTCGATATCGATGTCGTCACCGGTGCCGGCAACGAGTTCCGTGCTTGGTACCAGCGCAACACGCGCAAGCACAAGATCGCCGGCTACCGTGCGGTGGTCGTGTCGCTCAAGTCGCCGCAGCGCCCGCCCGGGGACATTACCGACGTCGAGATGGAGAAGGTCGCGGATCTCGCCGACCAGTATTCGTTCGGCCTGGTGCGCTCGACGCACGACCAGAACCTGATCCTCGCCGACGTGCGCCAGCAGGACTTGAAGGCCGTGTGGCAGGCGCTGAAGGCCATCGATCTCGCAACGCCCAACATCGGCACGCTCACGGACATGATCGCCTGCCCCGGCCTCGACCTGTGCAGCCTCGCGAACGCGGGCACGCTCGATGTCGCGCGGCAGATCAACGAACGCTTCGACGACCTCGACTATCTGTACGACGTCGGCGACCTCGAACTCAAGATGTCCGGCTGCATGAATGCCTGTGGTCACCACCATGTGGGCCACATCGGCATCCTCGGCGTCGATAAGAGCGGCGAAGAGTGGTACCAGATCACTTTGGGCGGTTCGGCCGGCGGCCAGGATGCGGCGCTCGGCACCGTCATCGGTCCGTCCGTCGCCAAGAACGATGTCGCGGAAACCCTGGACCGCCTGATTCGCGTGTATCTCGAGCAGCGCGTCGAAAGCGAGCGCTTCGTCGATACGTTCCGCCGCATTGGCGTGGCTCCCTTCAAGGCTCGCGTGTATGCCCCAGCTGATCAGGCAGCGTAAGGTCGTCGCCGACGACTGGCGCAGCATCGACGACGACCCCACGGGTCGCGAGCGGGCGCTCATCATTCCGTTCGCCCGCTGGCAGGCGGAGCGCGACCAGTGGTGGCTGTGGGACGGCAAGCTCGGGGTCCGCATCGGCCCGACCGATTCCGTGGACGCACTGGAGCGCGACTTCCTGCGGATCTCGCTGGTCGCCATCGAATTCGGCGGCATCGGCGAGGGCCGCGGCTATACCCAGGCCCAGCTGCTCAGGCGCCGTTACCATTTCACGGGCGAGATTCGTGCCGTAGGCAAGGTCCAGCGCGACCAGTTGTTCTACATGGCCCGTTGCGGCTTCGATGCGTTCGAGCTGCCGGACGACGCCGACACGGCGGTCGCTATCGCTGCGTTGAATGACTTTTCCGTTAAGTATCAGGACTCTAGCGATCAGGGGCTGAGCCTGCGCAGGCGCCTCGGTACGTAAGTCCGCACGCCGGCCCGGCTGCGGCCGGAACGGGCCCCACGGGGGCGGGCGACGTTGATAACACCCCCGCATCAACACAGAACAAAAGGGTCTTTCCGGGCACGCCTCTCCGTTGAGTACAGTGCAGCAATGCCCACTTCCATAACCATGTGGTAACACCTGCGCCGCAGGCGAAGCTAAGGAACCTCTGATCAACCTATACGCACTCGCGACGGCGAGCCATTTCGCTCAGGGCGAGGCGCGACGACCGCTGTGTACTCGATGTACTCAAGGGAGGAGCAACACTGCCCTGAGCCCAAGTTTGAAAGAAATGGGGATCCCGTCCCGAAATGAATGAAATCAACATTTTATGGGTTGCGCCTCCAATCCTCTGCTGCTCTTACGGACCTTGTCCCCATATAAATCGGACATGGCCCGATATGGCCTGCGGCCCGATGCCTCGCAGCAGAGGATTTGAGACGCAACGCGAGCGCGTATAGGTTGATCAGAGGTTCCCCAGCTGTCATGACCACCCCTGAAGAACTTTCTCCGCGCCTGGCGGAGCTCGCGCGTGCTTCCGGTGCGCAGCTGGCGCAGGCCGTCCGCGACTACGGCAAGGTCGTGTACTCGACGAGCCTGGGGCCCGAGTCCGCCGTCATGACGGACCTCATCTGCACGTTCGCGACCGACATCGACATGTTCACGATCGACACGGGCCGCCTGCCGGATGAAACGCTGTCGCTGCTTGACCGCGTCGAGCGCCGCTACGAGCGCCGCATCAAGGTGTACTACCCCGACAGCGCCGCGGTCGAAGCGTACGTGCAGGCGAACGGCATCAACGGGTTCTACTCCGGCCTCGAAGAGCGCCAGTCCTGCTGCCACGTGCGCAAGGTGGAGCCGTTCAAGCGCGCCGTCGTCGGCTACAAGGCGTGGATCACCGGCGTGCGCCGCGAACAGTCTGCCGAACGCGCCAAGGGCGAAGTGCGCGCATGGGACGACCGCCACGACATGTGGAAGGTCAGCCCGTTGCTCGACTGGACCGAAGAAGACATCTGGAATTTCATCCGCGCCCGCAACCTGCCTTACAACCCGCTGCACGACAAGGGCTATCCCAGCATCGGCTGCGCCCCCTGCACGCGCGCGGTGGAGCCGGGAGCCGACCCGCGCTCGGGCCGCTGGTGGTGGGAGAATGCCGAGACCCGCGAATGCGGCCTGCAGCCGCGCCGCCGCGTCATTCCGATCAAGCCCGATCCACGTCGGGTCGCCGGCGCGTAGCCCCCGTCATGGAATACTTCCCGATCTTCCTGCGCCTCGCGGGTGAACCCGTGCTGGTCGTCGGTGGCGGCGAAGTGGCTGCGCGCAAGGTCGATCTGTTGTTGCGCGCCAGCGCCGACGTCACCGTGGTTGCGCCGGAGCTCGGGCCGCGCCTCGCTGCGCTTCTGCAGTCCGGCGCCATCGCCCACGTCGCCCAGGAATTCCAGCCCGAACACCTGAACGGCATGCGGCTCGCGATCGCCGCGACGGATCGCAATGCCGTCAACGCCTGGGTCGCCCATCAGGCTGAAAGCCGTGGCATCAACGTGAACGTCGTCGACGACCGCGAGCTGTCGCGCTTCATCATGCCTGCCATCATCGATCGCTCGCCGATCCTCGCGGCGGTGACGAGTGGGGGCGACGCACCGGTGCTCACTCGCCGGCTGCGCGAGAAGCTGGAAGCCTTCCTGCCGCACCGGCTTGGAGACCTGGCGAAGTTCTCCGGCAGCCTGCGGGCCCTCGTGAAGAAACGGCTCACCGATGCCCCCGCGCGGCGGCGCTTCTGGGAGAAGTTCTTTGACGGTCCGCTTGCTGCCGATGTGCTGGCGGGCCGGGACCCCGCCACGGTGGCCCGCAGTGTCGAATCGGCGCTGGTGCAAGCCGAGTCCGCGTTCGCCGGCCAGAGCGGCGTTGGCGAGGTCGCGCTTGTCGGCGCGGGTCCCGGCGATCCGGGCCTGCTGACGCTGCGTGCGCTGCGGGTGCTGCAGAACGCCGATGTCGTGCTGTACGACCGGCTGGTCTCGAACGACGTGCTCGACCTCGCGCGCCGCGACGCGGAGCGCATCTACGTCGGCAAGGTGGCGGGCACGTCGAGTTCGCAGGCCGACATCAATGCGCTGCTCGTCAAGCTCGCCCTCGAAGGCAAGCGCGTGTGCCGGCTCAAGGGCGGCGACTCCTTCATCTTCGGCCGGGGCGGTGAGGAACTCGAAGCCCTCGCGCAGCACGGCATTCGCTACGAGGTGGTGCCTGGCATCACGGCCGCAACCGGCTGTGCCGCCTATGCGGGAATTCCGCTCACGCATCGCGAACATGCGCAGTCACTCACGTTCGTCACTGGTCACGCCAAGGACGATGGCGACATGCAGGTGGACTGGGAAGCGCTCGCGCGGCCCAACCAGACCATCGTGTTCTACATGGGCCTCAAGTCACTGCCGACCATCATTGCCCAGCTGCTCGCACACGGCGCACCCGGGCAGCGAGCTGCAGCGGTTGTCGAGCAGGGCACCTGCGCCACGCAGCGGGTCGTCACCGGCACGCTCACGACGCTCGAGCACGAGGTGGCCGCAGCCGGCCTCGATTCGCCGAGCCTGCTGATCGTCGGCGAGGTCACGCGCCTGCACGAGACACTGAAGTGGTTCAGCGCGGAGGCCGCCACGGACGAGACGTTGGCTGCAGGGAGACTGTCGGCATGAGCAGCATCGTGAACGGCTTTGCGGAGGCGGTCGGACGCACCCCCCTGATCCGGCTGGGCGTGCTGAGCGAGGAGACCGGCTGCGAGATCCTCGCCAAGGCCGAGTTCATGAATCCGGGCGGCTCCGTGAAGGACCGCGCTGCGCTCGCCATCATCGAAGACGCCGAGCGCAGCGGCCGGCTCAAGCCCGGCGGCATCGTTGTCGAAGGCACCGCGGGCAACACGGGCATTGGGCTGGCGCATGTCTGCAACGCGCGCGGCTACAAGCTCATCATCGCGATGCCGGACAACCAGTCCGAGGAGAAATTCCGGCTGCTCGAAACCCTGGGCGCCGATGTCCGCCGCATCAAGACCGTGCCCTACAGCGATCCGAATCACTACCAGCGCGTGGCGCAGCGCCTGGCGCTCGAGATCGAGGGCGCCGTCTGGGCCAACCAGTTCGACAACACGGCGAACCGCGACGCCCACGAACGCACCACCGGCCCCGAGATCTGGGCACAGACCGACGGCAAGGTCGACGCGTTCGTCACGGCCACCGGCACCGGCGGCACGCTGGGCGGCATCTCGCGGTACCTGAAGAAGCAGAATTCCAAGGTGCTGACCGTGCTGGCCGACCCGCAAGGCAGCGCGCTGTACGAGTGGGTCCTGAACGGGCAGCTCAAGGCCACCGGCCCCGGCTCGATCACCGAGGGCATCGGCATCGGCCGCGTGACGGCGAACCTCGAAGGCGCGCCGCTCGACACGGCCGTGCACGTCAATGACGCCGAGTGTGTAAAGTACGTGTATCGCCTGCTGCGCGAGGAAGGCCTGTTCCTTGGCAGCACCAGCGGCGTCAATGTGGCGGCGGCCGTGCAGGTTGCCAGGCGATTAGGTCCCGGCCACACGATCGTCACGATCCTGTGCGACACGGGCGCCAAGTATCAATCACGCCTCTTCGACCGCAAGTGGCTTGCGGAGAAGGGCCTCACCGAGAGTATCCAGAGTGTCGACCCCCGGATCCGCGCCCATGGCTGAGTCAACTGCCTCGAGCCCCCTCACTACCGACGTCGTCATCGTCGGTGCCGGTCCCTGCGGCCTGTTCCAGGTCTTCGAGCTCGGCCTGCTGGGCCTGAAGGCGCACCTCGTCGACGCGCTCAAGGAGCCGGGCGGCCAGTGCATCGAGCTGTATCCGGACAAGCCCATCTACGACATTCCTGCCGTGCCGGTGTACACGGGCAAGGAACTCACGGACAACCTGATGGAGCAGATCAAGCCCTTCGGCGCCGAGTTCCACCTCGGCCAGGAAGTGACGACGGTGCTGCGCCAGGAGAGCGGTCGCTTCCACGTGGCGACCAACACGGGCACGCAATTCGATGCGGGCGCGGTGGTCATCGCCGGCGGCGTGGGTTCGTTCCAGCCGCGCAAGCTCGACGTACCGGGCGCGGCCGAGCTCGAGGGCAAGCAGGTGCACTACAAGGTCCGCGATCCGCAGTCGTATGCGGGCAAGGACATCGTGATCCTGGGCGGTGGCGATTCCGCGCTGGACTGGGCGCTCGCGCTGGTCGACATTGCGAACAGCGTCGTCGTCGTGCACCGCCGTCCCGAATTCCGTGGCGCGCCGGCGTCCGTCGCGAAGCTGCTGGCGCTGCGCGACGAGCACCGTGCCGACGTGCTGGTCGGCCAGGTGAAGGACCTCGTACTCGACGATACCGGCTCGATGAAGGCCGTGCGTGTCCAGGGGGGGGACGGCGTCGTGCGTGCGGTCGATGCCCAGCAGGTGCTGGTGTTCTACGGGCTGTCGCCGAAGCTCGGACCCATCGCCGAATGGGGCCTCGAGCTCAACAAGAAGCAGCTGACGGTGAACGTCGCGACGTTCCAGACCAGCAGTCCCGGCATCTACGCCGTGGGGGACATCAACACGTATCCCGGCAAGAAGAAGCTGATCCTGTCGGGCTTCCACGAAGGCGCGCTGGCTGCGTTCGCGATCAAGGAGTACCTCGAGCCCGGCAAGAAGGTGCACCTGCAGTACACGACGACGAGCCCGATCATGCACAAGCGCTTAGGGGTAGCCCACGAAACCCACGCGGAAGAGCACGAGCGCAAGAAGGCCGCGGCGGCCCAGGGCTGACCGCCGGCGGCACGCACAGCGAGGAGCGCGTATGGGTCAATCAGAGGTTCCCTGACATGCGACCCGCCATCGTCATCTTCATCCTGGCCGTGCTGTTCATGGCCGGCGGCCTGCTCGCGTTCCTCAGGAACGCGCGGCAGGACTTGCCGAAGAACCTGCCGCCCCCGCTGAAGGACGATCCCGAGGATGACTGGGGTGCGGGCAAGTCCCGCAATGACAGTGATCCCAAACCGTGACCGCTGACCCGGTCGCGGCCACGCTCGCCCGCGGCACGCCGGCTTTTCGCCGCGCCAACTGGGCGCTGTTTCTCGCTGCCTTTTCGATGTTCGGCTCGCTGTACTCGGTGCAGCCGCTGCTGCCGATCTTCGTCACCGAGTACGGCGTCCGTGCGGACGAGAGCAGCCTCGCGCTGTCGCTCACGTCGGCCGTGCTCGGCATCTTCATGGTCTTCGCCGGTGCGCTGTCCGATGCGGCCGGCCGCAAGCGCCTGATGGTCACCTCGCTGTGGCTGACGGCCGTGCTCAACTTCGCCGTGATGGCCGCGCCGACGTGGACCACGCTGCTGGTTGCCCGGACCCTGCTCGGCCTCGTGTTGTGCGGCGTTCCGTCCGTGGCGATGGCCTACATTGCCGAGGAGATGGATCCCCGGTCGTTGTCCTTCGCGATGGGGCTCTACATCGGGGGCACGGCCATCGGCGGCATGGTGGGCCGGGTCCTGCTCGGCGTGATGGCGGACGTGGCGTCGTGGCGCGTCGGCATGGGCCTGTTCGGCGTGCTCGTGCTTGCCAGCGCGGTCTACATGCAGCGACTCCTGCCCGATTCGCGGCATTTCGTCGCCAAGCCGTTCGCGGCGGGAGAGTTCCTGCCAGGGCTTGGGCAGCTGTTCAAGGATTCCGGGCTACGCTGGCTGTACGCGGAAGCCTTCCTGCTGATGGGCAGTTTCGTCACCGTGTTCAACTACATCAGTTTCCGGCTGTCGGCCGCGCCGTACTCGCTGAGCCACACGCTGATCTCCTTCCTGTTCTTCAGCTACGTGGTCGGCAGCGGCAGTTCCGCGTGGGCAGGTGGACTCGCAGACCGCATCGGACGCCGCAAGGTGCTCTGGTGGATGGTCCTGACCATGGTGGTCGGCCTGGCGCTGATCTCGCTCAAGCCCCTGGCAGCCGTGGCGGCCGGTGCCGTCGTGCTCGCGTTCGGGTTCTTTGGCAGCCACACCATCACGAGCAGCTGGGTCGGCAGACGTGCGCTGGCCGCCCGCGCCCAGGCTTCCTCGCTGTACCTGCTGTTCTACTACATGGGCGCGAGCGTCATCGGCACGGCGGGCGGCTGGTTCTGGATCCGGCAGGCCTGGCCCGGTGTCGCCCTCCTCGTGGGCAGCTCGCTGCTGCTCGCGCTGGCTGTTGCGGTCCGGCTCTTCTACCTGCCGCCGCTGCCGATCCCCGAGACGCATACGGCCCCGGTGCCCACGCCCTAGAGCTGTGTCATGCTCGCGTCACCGGCAAGCAGTACGGTTACGCCATGAGTCACTCCTCCGACGATCCCCGGTATTTCGGCAACGTCCTTGCGCAGCGGCTGACGCGCCGGAGCGTGCTGCAGGGCGCGTTGTCCGCCGTGCCGGCGCTGGCCGCGGCGGGACTGCTGCCCTTCGACGTGACGAGCGCGGCCGTTGCGCCCGGCGGCGGGCTCACGTTCAACGCCATCAAGGGCAGCAAGGACGACCGCATCGGGTTGCCGCCCGAGTATGTCGCGGACTTGGTGATCCGCTGGGGCGACAGCCTGTTTCCCGGCACGCCGGACCTTGATACCCGTTCGATGGTCGGCGGAGGGCTGCTCACCGCGACGGCCGCCGCACGGCAATCCCGCCAGTTCGGCTACAACTGCGACGCCATCGCGTTCTTCCCGCTCAACGCGGACAACTCGAGCGGCGTGCTCTGCGTCAACAACGAATACACCGACGACGTGCTGCTGTTCCCCGAGTATGGCGGCAGCGGTGGCCGCGATGCGTGGCTCGAGAAATTCGTGGTCAGGTATCCGGAGTCCGTCGCGTTCGCGAAGGCTTCGCATGGGGTGTCCGTGGTCGCAGTCGGCCGCGACAGGAGGCGCAATGGCCCCTGGGGTGCAGACAAGACGTCTCGCTTCAACCGCCGCATCACGGCCGACACGCCGATGTCGATCAACGGGCCGGCCCGCGGCTCGCCATTGCTGCGGACCCGGGCGGACCCCGAAGGCATCCGCGTCAACGGCACGATCGCGAACTGCGCCGGCGGCAAGACGCCGTGGGGCACGTACCTGTCGGGCGAAGAAAACATCGAAGACTACTTCGGCAACTTCCGCGCGATGATGGCGCGCCGCGACCTTGATCCTGCCTTGCACGATGCGCACCGGCGCTTCTGGTTGTGGAATACGGCGTCGATCCATGGCTGGGAGTTCATCGACAAGCGCTTCGACGCCGCACTGGAGCCGTCCGAGGCGCTGCGCTTCGGCTGGATCGTCGAGATCGATCCGCGCAATCCCGCATCCAGCCCCAGGAAGCGCACGGCGCTCGGTCGCTTCTCGCATGAAGGTGCCAATCCGATCGTCGCGAAGGACGGTCGAGTCGCGGTTTACATGGGCGACGACGAGAAGTTCGAGTACGTCTACAAGTTCGTGACGCGCAAGCCCCTCGATCCCCGCAATCCGGCCGCCAACGCCGACCTGCTGGATGACGGCACGTTGTACGCTGCGCGCTTCGATGCGAGCGGCGAGGGCGAGTGGCTGCCGCTGGTGTTCGACGCGAACGGCAGGCTGAATCCCGCGAGCGGCTTTGCGAACCAGGCCGAGGTGCTCATCAAGGCACGCGCTGCGGCCGATGTGCTGGGCGCCACGCCGATGGACCGTCCGGAGGACGTCGAACCGAATCCCGTGAACGGCCGCATCTACGTGACCTGCACGAACAACGAAAGCCGCAGCGGCGGAGTCCTCGAAGTGACTGGCCGCACGCTCAACATGGGTCCCAATGCCGCCAACCCGCGAGCCGGCAACGGCTGGGGCCACATCATCGAGATCACCGAGGACGACGGCGACCACACGCGCACGCGCTTCCGCTGGGAAGTGTTCCTGATGGCGGGCGACCCGACCCGCGGCAAGCTCATCACGAAGCTGGACGAGCTGAAGCCCGGCAAGGTCGACCGACAGGACACGTACTACGCAGGCTTCGCGGACGCCGCGCGTTTGAGCCCGATCGGCTCGCCCGACAACATCGGCTTCGACCGTGCCGGCAACCTGTGGATCGTCACGGACGGCACGCAGCCGCACGACAACAACGACGGCTGCTTTGCGTGTCCCACGTCCGGTCCGGAGCGCGGCCTGCTGAAGCAGCTCATGAGCGGGCCGGTCGGCTGCGAAGTGGCTGGCTGCGAGTTCACGCCGGACAACGGCACGCTGTTCCTCAGCATCCAGCATCCGGGCGAGGGCGGCACGGTCAAGGATCCGAAGAGCCATTGGCCCGACGGCAGCGATTCGCAGCCCCGGCCCAGCGTGATCGCGATCCGCCGCAAGGACGGGGGAGTGGTCGGCAGCTAGGGACGAGTCCTTCTGTCCTTCGGTCGCGCACCCGCCGCCTTGCTGGTCTTGCGTCTTCGCGGCGCTCGATCCACCCCTGCCGAGGAATCCTTCGGACTGGTTGCAAGCATGTCCCTGAGGGCGGTTCGTGCCTTCAGAAGCAGCTCGCCGAGCTGCTCCAGCTGCTGCTGCCCTAGCGCTGCCTCAAAGGTCGCGAAACGCCTGATCACCATCGGCGCGATCTGCACGATCAACTTGCGCCCCGAGGCGGTCAGTCCAACCAGTCCCCATCTTTGTCCTTTCTGTATTTTGCGGATGACCCAGCCGATTTCCGTCATCCGGTCCAGGATGCCGGTCATGCTGGGTGCGGGGATCCTGGCGTGCCGGGCGAGTTTGCTGATCTCCAGGTCGCCCTTGTGCAGCAGGATGCTCAGAACACGGTACTGCTGATCGGTAACGCCGAACTGGCGAAACACCGAGCGGAACGCGCCGAGGAATCCCTCGCGGACATCCAGAAGCAAATTGGGGAGCACGTTGTTCTCGTCGGCTTCGTCCTTTCCGGCACGAACCATCGACGGCTCGACAATCCCGGATGCAGCCGCGGGCGACCCAGGCCTCGCTGCGCTGACTCGATTTACTCGGGTACTTGTCATTTCGGGCGTTTTCCACACTGGGCATCAGGGTGCGAAACGGCAGTCTAGCATCGTCTACAAGGACTCTGCCGCCGCCGTTGTACCGCCGTGCTGTGAGGAGATTCCGGCATCTCCACCGGTACGATGCTGGCCCCGTCTACTTGAACACGGGTGCCCCGTCGTTGCCGACATTGCGGTTGTTCTCGAGGCAGACGTACTCCTGCAGATCCAGGTCGGGGCGGAAGCGGTACTTGCGGCTGGAATTCCACGGCTCCGTGAAGACGTCCGGATCGGTGAGGCGCATGTCGATGGTCAGGATGCCAGGCTCCGCCATGGAGAAGCGTTCAACGATGTGCATGTTGCCGCTGTTGGGCAGTCCCGCCTGGTTCAAGAGTACGTCGTCGCGCACGCCGATCGTATCCACGATGAAGACATCGCCTTCCCATCGACCGGTCGAGTAGCCTGCGTACGTGGGCAACACTTCTTCCATGTGATGTTGCATCCCATGGTTGTGACTCGACTGTTGATAACTCGACGCTGGTTGACCTGCAGCTGGATTCATTGCGAATCGGTGGCAGCCTGGAAAGCTACGGCGCGCCGATGAATCCTGTCGAGCCGTCCGCTTGCACCGGGTTGCGATTGTTCTCTTCGCAAACGTATTCGAGGATCTGCTCGCCCTGCTTGCGCTTGTAGGTCCTGACAACGGTCCAGGGTTGCGTATAGACCTTGGGGTCCGTCAGCGTGATCGTCACTTCGAGCTGGTCCGCAGACAGCAGGCGCAGCCGTTCCGTCACCTTCAAGGCATCGCTGGTCGGGAGATGGGTCGTGTCGAGCACCGAAATCGGGTTCAGATCGGTGGTCTCGATGATCAGCGTCGAGCCTTCCCATCGTCCGGTCGATCGACCATTGAACGTGGGCAACCCCATCGCCGCCGGCGCCGCACCAGTCATGTACACGCGCCGGATCTGGCTCATGTACTCAAACAGGATGTAAGTGATCTCGGGCGTCTGCACGATTTCGAAGGGAAAAGGCGATGCCATGATGCGGGGTACGCCGGGAGGCAGGCAGCCGGCCGGGGGATCTGCCTTGGGCTGGCCGCGCGCGGACGCGTCGAGCGCTTCCTGGTAGATCGCCGCGTACTCGCGCGTAAAGGGTGCGCGGGGCTTTTGGCCGGGCTTCACCGAGGTGTCCCAGAGAACGCCCTGTTCGCCTGACCAGATTCCATTCATGCCGTTGCGCGACAGTGTCGTCGACTCGGCGGCAATGGCGGACGATTGTCCGGCCAGCACGCCTGCGAGCAGAATCAATGATGTTCGCAGGTGCATTATCCGGGCGCTCGTGAGTTGAGTTGACCAAGCGTCTTGCCGTCAGGCAGCCGCGCGAATACGAAATTGGCCCCGTGCGACCCATCTCTCAATGGATTGACGACAATCGTGACCTGGTCCCCCGGCTTGAAGGACTGATTCGTCCAGCCGCTCCTGAACAGCATGTTCGGGCTCGCACCTTCAATGCTCCATTCCTCGTCCACGCCCTCGGCGTTTTTCACGATCAGCTGGACGAAGACATGGGGATTCGTCCACTGAAACTCCTTGACGGTTCCCGACAGGGTCACCTGCTTATCGCGATCGAAGATGGCGAAGGAGTGGTGTGCAGCGATCGGGAGCGCTGCAAGCACCCCGGTCGCCAGCAGTGCGACCCGTACTCCGGGAAAGTATCGCAACATGATCTGATCCTCCGCTTCATTCAAGACAGCCACCGGTCGTTGACCGGAAATCGCACCGCGCTACCGCTTCTCCGGGCGAATCATCCAATCCAGGCCCCAGCCAGGCCGATCAAACCCTGGCCGGGGTGAGTCGCAGTTCAGCAAAGGAAGCAGACTGGAAGCTGACGCGTGCTCCTACGCGGAACGTCCTGCCAACCAGGTCATGGAGCGTCGGGCTGCAGCCAGCCTTGACCGGTCCGACCACCATCGTATCGAAGTCCGTCCGATTCAGGCGCTGCACCTGCAAGTTGCCGCTGAACCTGTCGAGCGTGTAGTTGAAGCCCAGGTTGAAACTCCAGTCCGGCAGGGTCTGGCCTGCCCGATCCCGATACAACCGGAGTATATTGTGATTTGGGGAGATTGTGTTTACATGTGAAAACAAGCTACTTAATATCCGTATGGCGCTCAAGATTCGCGATGCGGTCAACGCAGTGGCTTGGTGCGCCGCAACAACAGAGGGGCAGGTGATGATGAACAGAATGACCTTCAGGACAGTGTTAGGGGCGGCCGTGCTGACGGCCGTGGTAGCGGGGCCATCGGTTGCCCACCATTCCGCTTCCATGTTCGATATGCAGAAGCGCGTCGAGGTACAGGGGACCGTCAAGGACTTTCGCTGGACGAACCCACACAGCTGGCTGGTGCTGACGGCAACCGACGAGGCGAGCAAGGGTGCCGAATACAACATCGAGATGAATGGTCCGGGCTATCTCGTGCGCAACGGCTGGAAGCGTGAAAGCCTGAAGCCGGGCGATGCGGTCACCGTCACCATCAATCCACTCCGGGACGGCAGCCCGGGCGGCAATCTGGTCAAGGTGATGACGGCCGATGGCAAGGAGCTTTCAGCGCAGGTGGGGGGCGGGGCGCCACCCGCAGCACCTGCACCCGCCGCACCGCAGTCTGCACCGGGACAGCAGCCATGAGCCGCGCTGGCGTTCTTGGCACGGCCGCTTTGGCGGCCTGTATCGTCACGAGCCTGGGGCTGTCGCAAGCGGTTGCCCAGACCGCGCAGCAGGGCAAGAACCTGAGCGCGCTCTCGCCGGAGAATCTGCAGAAGCCCCGGCCAAAGCCCCCCTTTGACATGACGGGCACGTGGAACTTTTCGCCTGCCGTGAATGCGAAGACAGGCCGGCATTTGTTCTTGCCGTTGCCGGAGCTCACACCCGCCGCCCAGGCCGCGTCTGCAAAACACCAGGAGTACAGGGCGAAAGGTCTTGAGTTTCGCGATGACTCGGGCGCCTGCTGGCCGCTCGGCGTACCGCGGATGATGACCCGCTTCTGGCCCATCCAGATCATCCAGTTGCCGACCATGGTGCAGCTGACGACCATGTTCAACAACGACGTGCGCTGGATTTACACCGATGGGCGCGGTCATCCGCCGGAGGATGAGATCGTCTTCACCTACAACGGCCATTCCATCGGCCGCTGGGAAGGTGATTCCCTGATCGTCGATACCGTCGGCTTGACCGGTGACCATCGCTGGATACAGGAAGGCATTCCGGGCAGCGACAAACTGCACGTCGTCGAGCGCTATCGCATGGTCGACGGCGGCAAGACGCTCGAGGTCGAGTTCAAGATGACCGATCCGGACAACTGGAAGGGCGAGTGGGTCAGCACCAAGATCTACAATCGTGATGAGCGTGCGGACATCGAAGAGCATGGCTGCATCTACGAGCAGGAGAGCAAGCTGCCCAGCTTCAAGTACAACGTGCGTGAGTAGTGAGGCGAGGCCCGCGGGGTCCAGGGATCATGAAATGAGCTTTCGGACCGGAGCGTCGGGCCAAGTGGCGAGGCTGTCCATTCGGATGTGAATCAGTCCCGGAGTTCCCCCCCCCCTTTCTCCGGGGCTGATTTACTGGTTTCCCCACGGCCGCCGCCCTGCGGCGGGCTTTCTTCCTTCGTGTGGGCGGGCGTCCCCGCCCACGCGATTCTTCCGCCCCCTTGCACCTTGCGGTACTTCGCTACTGCGTTCGGGCGTCCGCGGTACTCCGCGCCAAGACATTGGAGCGGCCTGCACTATGCCCGGGACCCTTTGGCCTTTGCGCGCTGCTTGCTGCTGGTTTGACGGCGACGCGGTGCACGGCTCCTGGCATTCGCGGGCGATTCCGTGCCGGGCAGGTCCAGACTGCCGGCGGTATCCCGGGCCTTCACGAGGAGTTCAACAAGCACGGCGAGTTGCGCTGTTCCCATCGCCGTGGAAAACGCGTTGCTGCGGTTGTCGGCTTGAGGTTGCAGCTGCTGGATCAGCTTGCGCCCCGAGGCTGTCAGCGAGATGGCTCCCCACCGTTGCCCCTTCAATGACTTCCGGGTCACCCAGCCTAGCGCGGTCATCCGGTTCAGGATGCCCGTCATGCTGGGACCGATGATCCTGCATCGCCGGGCGAGCTTGCTGATCTCAAGGTCGCCCGAGGAATGCAGGACGCTCAGGACGCGGAATTGCTGGTCGGTGACGCCGTACCGGCGAAAAACGGGGCGGAAGCCGGAAAGGAACGCTTCCCGGACGTCCAGCAGCAGGTTGGGCAGCACATCATCAAAGCGGTCCTGTCCCGGTCCGGGGCTGCCTGTAGCCGTTTCGGGCGTGCCGCCGGATCCGGCCGCGGGTGAAGCCCCCGGCAAATCCCCCTTCTGCCCCTGCAAGCGCTTCATTTCAGCCCTTCTCCTGCGCGATTCGTGGTTCTCCGGGAGAAAGCTTATCACCGTCGGCCCTCGTGGCATTGCAGCGCGTCACCGCGTGCCGGTCGCCATGCGCGGCTGCAGCACGGTGCGTCGCCGTGGCAGTCATGCCAATCTTAGGATGTTAAATGGATCCCTTGATGTTGACTTATCATGTTAAGTGAGAATAGATTTGCGGCCAGCGGCGCGCAGCCGCGTGAATACGCTGCGACGGTTCGTCTCGATTTCCGAGGACTCAACAGGGTTACTGCCATGAATCACTCTCCCGCTCGACAGGTCTTCTATGCGACGTTGGCGTCACTGACGGTCGGTGCATCTGCATGGGCGCACCATTCGTTCTCGGCGTTCGACATGACCAAGGAAGTCGACGTCCAGGGTACCGTCAAGGAATTCCGCTGGACGAACCCGCACAGCTTCCTGGTGTTGACTGGCAAGGATGCAGCCGGCAAGGCGGCGGAAGTCCGGGTAGAGATGAACGGCCCGGGCTACCTGGTGCGCAATGGTTGGAAGCGGGAGAGCCTCAAGCCGGGTGACGCCGTTACGGTAACGGTCCACCCGCTGCGGGACGGCACTCTCGGGGGCGACCTGGTCAAGGTGACCTTTGCCGATGGGCGCACGCTGTCGGCAGCGATCAACCTCAACCGGGTGCCGGCACCGGGGGAGCAGCAATGAACCGCCGCGATCCCCGAACCGCGGCCGCGAGCGCGGTCCTGTCGTTCTCCTGCGTGCTGATGGCGCTGGCCGCACCGCTCGCTTCGGCACAGACGGCGCAGGAGGGCAAGAACCTGAGCGCGATGGCTCCGGAGAACCTGGCCAAGGCCCGGCCCAAGGCGCCGTTCGACCTGACAGGCAGCTGGAACATGCTGATCGATCCCAAGACGGGGATGCACCAGTTCATGCCGTTGCCGGAGCTCACGCCCGCGGCGCAGGCAGCCCTGAAGAAGCACGACGAGTATTCCGCAAAGGGGCTCGAGTACCGCGACGACCCGGGTGCGTGCTGGCCGCTTGGGCTTCCGCGAATGATGACTCGCTTCTGGCCGATTCAGATCATCCAGCTGCCGACCATGGTGCAGTTGACGACGATGTTCAACAACAGCGTTCGCTGGATCTACATGGACGGCCGCCAGCATCCGTCGGAAGACGAACTGGTCTACACCTACAACGGCCATTCCATCGGCCGCTGGGAGGGCGACACCCTGGTCGTGGATACGGTCGGTATGACGGCCGACCATCACTGGATCCAGGAAGGGGTGCCGGCAAGCGAAAAGCTGCGCGTGGTCGAGCGCTACCGCTTGGTCGACGGCGGCAAGGCCTTCGAAGTGCAGTTCACGATGACGGATCCGGACAACTGGAAGGGTCAGTGGGTGAACACCAAGCGCTTCAACCGCGAGGATCGCACGGATATCGAAGAGCACGTCTGCATCTATGAGCAGGTCCGCGACCTGCCGAGCTTCAAGTCGAACATCCGTGAATGACCCCGCGCTTCGCCAAGCAGTTTGCATGAGGACTACATCAATGAAATCAAGAATGCCGGGCTGGTCGGTTGCCGGGTTGAGTGCGCTGCTCGCAGTTGCTGCACCTGTACTTGCGCACCACTCCTTTGCCATGTTCGACATGCAGAAGGAAGTGACGGCCAAGGGCGTCGTGAAGGAGTTCCAGTGGACCAATCCGCATTCCTGGGTGCAGCTCGAGATCAAGAACGACAAGGGTGAAACCGAGGAATGGGCGCTGGAGGCGTTGAGCCCCAACGTGCTGAGCCGCATGGGCTGGAAACGCAATTCGCTGAAGGCCGGTGAAACCATTACCGTCGTTTATCACCCCGCCCGCGACGGATCCCATGGCGGACATCTCGTCAACGTCACGCTCGCGGACGGCACGACGATTGGTGGTGTGCAATGAGCCAGTCACGACACCTGTCTGCAACCGCGCTGTTGGTGCTGTCCGCTGTGGCTTGCGGGTTGATCGGCATGCCGGTGCCAGCGGCACTGGCGGCGCAGCCGGCTGCAAAGCCAGCGCAGCAGGCTCCCCAACCCAGGCGACTGCAGGATGGCAAGCCCAACTGGACCGGCTTCTGGTCGCCTGTCGGCGGCTTGCTCGAGCAATATCGTGGCCCCGGCGGCACCGCGGTACCCAAAGGCGATAGCGTCAGGTCCGACGGCGGCCCGGCTTCCCAGAAGCCACCGTTTTCCGGTTCTTCACCGCTGAAGTCTCCTTACAAGGAGCAGCACGAGGCCTATCTCGCCAAGGCTGCGAAAGGCAGTGTGGCCGACCCCGTGGCGCTGTGCTATCCGCCCGGCATGCCGCGCATGATGGTGATGGTGTATGGCATGGAACTCCTGCAGACGCCAGGCCAGATCGCCATGACCAGCGAGTGGCAGGCAGCATCGCGCCGCATCTGGTTGAACGACAAGTCGCATCCGGATCCGGAGGAGCTGGACCCGACCTACGCCGGCCATTCGATTGGCAAGTGGGAAGGCGACACGCTGGTGATCGATACGGTAGGCATCAGGACGGATGTGCCGGTCGATTTCCTCGGTCTGCCGCATAGCGACAAGCTGCACGTCGTCGAGAGGATCAGGGAGACGTCTCCTGGCATCCTCGAGAACGAAATCACGATCGACGATCCCGAAGCATTCACGGCCCCATGGAAGACGACGATGACCTATCGGTATCGTCCGGACCTCCGTCTACAGGAGTACACCTGCCTGGAGAACAATCGCAACGTCGGTGCGAATGGCGAGCAGGACTTCGGTCGAAACTAGACGACTGGTGTTGCAATGGGTGGCCGCGCGGCTCGAATCGAGCCGCGTGTGCCCGTGAGGCTTGCCTGAAGCAGGTCCGCGGCGTCGGAAAAGAAAGGAATCGGGAGAGATGCTCCATGGCGACCCTTGCACAGAGTGTGACTGCCCTCCATCTGGTCAAGAGGGCGTTCCGCAAAGGCACTGTCGCCATGACGTTCTTCCGCCGTACGGAAATCAGCGATACTGATCTCGATGCGATTGCCGCCTGCCTGACCCGGAATGGCGGCTAGTAGTTCGCAGTCCGCGCCGGGTTCCCTTACTAGCAGGAGTTTCCATGAGCAGTCTGATCAATCGTCTCGTCTCGACCAACGAGAGTCTTGCCCCGCTGGCGCTTCGGGTCCCGGTCGGCATCGTCTTCGCCGCACACGGTGCCCAGAAGCTGTTCGGCTGGTTTGGCGGCTACGGCCTTGCCGGTACTGGTGGCTACATGGAGTCGATTGGTCTGTCCCCGGGAACCGTGATGGCTGCGCTGGCCGGCGGGGCAGAGTTCTTCGGTGGCCTGGCTTTGGTGGTCGGCTTGCTGGTGCGCCCCGCGTCCGCGGTGCTTGCCTTTACGATGCTGGTCGCGATCTTCAGTGCCCATATCAGCAAGGGTCTGTTCATTGCCAATGGCGGCTACGAATACGCGCTCGCCCTGCTGGCCGTGACCGTCTCATTGCTCGTCAGTGGCGCGGGTAGGCTCTCGGTGGACAGCGTCATGGGAAGCGCAGCCAAGGGCTGATTCCGTTGTTCCCCCTCTGCGGGTGATGAGTCGAGAAGACAGTCACCCGACTTTTTTCCGCCTCTCCGGCGTAACAGCAGTCTGGCTGGTGCAGCGGTTGCCGCAGGCTGGCGTTGTCGTACATCCCCTTGCTCGTGCCGGGTGACATGCGGATCCGGCAGTCGGCCATTCGAGCCACGCTTGCGCGCAGCGCCTGCCCTCGATGCTTGGTCAAGTCAGCCCTGTCGAGTTCGATCTTCAGGCGAAGTCGCGTCAATCCGCTGCCCGGCTAGAGCGGGTCACATCAGGGTGGGGCTTTCCGATATCCGGATTGTCACGGGCACTTGCTTCGACAGCGGCCCAGTCTCGCGCTTGAAGCTGCCGGATGCGTGGATCGCGATGGGATCCGCAGCGAGTATTGGCTGGAAAGGCAGATTGCGC
>CAIUGU010000080.1 GCA_903898785.1 uncultured Pseudomonadota bacterium
GTGATCGTCGAGACGAAGCGATCGTTCTGAACCACAAGCAGATCCCATGAGCAATAACAGCCAAGCGATTCCCGGACAGTCATTGCATGCGTTCTGGTGGCGGTACGTCCGACTGCCCCTGGTCCTGCTGGTCGTCGGCGTTGCGCTGATCGCAGCGACCTCGCTGGACACGGTGCTCGCCCGGGCCCTGTTCTTCGATGGCACCCGCTGGATCGGCGCGCAATCGTGGTGGACCAACGAGTTGCTTCACGAAGGGGGGCGATGGGCCATGCGGCTGGTTGGGGTGGCGGCGCTGTTCTTGTGGGGAATCAGCGCCTTCGTGAAGCGCTACGCAGGCCTCAGGCGTCCGGCAGGCTTCGTCGCCGTCGCCATTATCCTGTCCACCGGTCTCGTCGGCCTCCTCAAATCGCAGACGAATGTCGATTGTCCCTCGGACCTGGCAGGGTTCGGTGGCACTCGTCCGCTTGTGGGACTCCTCGAGGACCGGCCTGACGATCTGCCGCATGCAGCCTGCTTTCCTGCTGCCCATTCGAGCTCCGGCTTCGCGCTGGTAGCCTTCTACTTCCTGTGGCGGGAGCGCAATCGGCGGCTTGCCCGGGCGGGCCTTGCACTCGGGCTCGTCACGGGGATGGTCTTCGGCATTGTCCAGCAGAGCCGCGGCGCCCATTTCATCTCGCACGATGTCTGGAGTGCGTTCCTCGTCTGGACGATCAGCCTGACGGTGTACGTGTACGGGTTCAGGTGCCGCGTGTGGGGCGCAAGAAAGTCGGCAGTGCCACTGGAGAACACGCAAACGGTTCCCTCGTGAGGCCTGCGTGCCGGCATCGTAAGGTCTCGCGCATCCGCCTGTAGTATGGTGGGCGTCCGATCCTGGTGAGAGCCTGCGAGACCCGACCGGCCGGATTCAAGACGCGTGTGGAGTCGTTGTCCCTTTCCGTCAAGCATGACGTTGCTGGCAGCCTCGCTGCTGGCCGCGCTTTCCGTCATGACCGTCGCCCCGGCCCAGGCTGCCGCTGCGACGCTTGAAGGCGCATCGATCGCAGCCCTGCTGGACGCGGCTCGTGCTTCGGGCATCGTCGTCGTCTTCAACAACCGGGTCGTGCCTGACTCGTTGCGCGTCGTGCGCGAACCCGTCGAGTCGTCCGGCCTGCCGATGCTGCGGGAGGTGCTCGCCGCACACGGGCTCGGCCTGACGCCGGTCGGCGAAGGAGCGTATGCCGTCATCCCCGTGACGACGGGCCCCGCTGCCGGCGAGGAGGCGAGTCCGGCCGCTGCCCCGGCGTTGCAGCGACCCGTCACGCTGGACGAGGTGGTGGTGACGACGAGCCGCTACGCGCTCGGGGAAGTTCCTGCCGGATCCCACACGCTGCTGTCGGGCGAAATCCTGCAGACGCTGCCGCGACTCGGTGAGGAGACGCTGAAGGCGGTGCAGAGGCTGCCTGGCGTCGCGACCAACGGCCTGTCGGGACTGTCTCCGGTGCGCGGCGGCGAGCCGGACGAGACGCTGATCGTGCTCGATGGCCTCGTGCTTTACGAACCCTTCCATCTCAAGAACTTCCTGAGTCCCGTGAGCCTGCTCGACTCGAGGTTCATCGCCGGACTCGACTTCCACTCTGGCGGGTTCGGCGCGCAATACGGCGACCGCATGGGTGCGGTGATCAACGCGCGATCGCTCAGGGCGCCGGTCGACCACCGCATTGAACTCGGATTCAGCCTGTTCCATGTCAATGCGCTCGCGTCGGGTGACATCGCGGACGGCCGCAGTCATTGGCTGGTATCCGGGAGGCAGAGCAACCTGGGCCAGGTCTTCAATGCCCTGGACAGCGACCTCGGCAATCCCGAGTACCAGGACGGCTTCGCGACCATCGACTGGCGGGTCGATGAAGCGACGCGCCTTGCGTTCAACGTCCTCGGCTCGCGCGACGAGATCGACTTCAGCTGGGATCGGGCCGGTGAATTCGCGTTTGCCGGTTACCGCAACACCTACGCCTGGGCGACCGCCGAGCACGACTGGTCCGACTCGCTGTCGGGCGAGGCCATCCTGTCCTATACGAATGTCGACAACGACCGGCGGGGCGAGGTCGACGATCCCGGCCGGCGCGAAGGCAGCGTGCGGGATCGGCGCCAGTTCCAGGTTGCGGCACTGACGCTGGGCTTCAACTGGAGCACGCCGCTCGGGTTGCACCAGTGGGGTATCGACGTGAAGGAGCTGCGGGCGGACTACGACTATGCGAGCCGCATCCGCTTCGAGCCGACATTGCTGTTCCCGGGCGTGAGTACGGCGGAAGTCGGACGGGAGCTGGCGGTGTCGCCGCAAGGCTGGCAGTACGCCGCATTCTGGACCAGCCGCTTCAACCTGGGCGACAACCTGCTCGCCGAAGCAGGTGTGCGCGTCGAGGACCAGACGTACACGGGGCCGGAGCACGCAGTGCAGGTGGGGCCGCGTCTCAGCCTGCTGTATTCGGCCGCGCCTGCCACGCGGCTCAGGGCCAGCTGGGGGCAGTACTCGCAGTTGCAGCGGATCAACGAGCTGCAGGTCGAGGACGGCGTGACCGGGTTCCTGCCGGCGCAGCATGCCGAGCACCTGGTGTTGAGCGTCGACCACGATTGGCCGGACGCGTTCGCCATGCGCATCGAGGCATACGTCAAGCGCTACTCGACGCTGAAGGCGCGCTACGAGAACCTGTTCGATACCTTGTTGTTGCTTCCCGAGCTGCAGCCGGACCGCGTAAGGGTAGCGCCGACCTCGGCTCGCACCCGGGGACTCGAGCTGTCGTTGGCCTGGAAGCCAGCGGGACCCTGGAGCGGGTGGTTCAGTTACGCGTGGTCCGAGGCGGAGGACCGGATCGACGGGCGCTACCAGCTGCGCAGCTGGGACCAGAAGCATGCCGTCAGCGCCGGCCTGCGCTGGGCGAGGGGACGATGGGACGTTACGCTGGCCGAGTCTTGGCATACGGGATGGCCGACCACCCCGGTGTCGTTGCAAACGGCCCCGGGGTCGGGGGTGTCGGCGTCGATCGGGGCGCGTAACGGCGATCGCCTCGCTGCGTTCCAGTCGCTCGATGTGCGGGCCAGCCGGCGATTCACGATGCCTCGGGGCGAGCTCGAGGCCTGGGTCGAAGTCACGAACCTCACGAACCACGCGAATCCCTGCTGCATCGACTATCGCGTCACGGCGCCCGGCGGTGGCGTGCCGCAGCTCGATGCACGCATCAATACGTGGCTCGGGATCGTGCCGTCGATCGGCGTGTTGTGGAAGTACTGACGGGCCGGTTACCCGCCCTCGACCACGCTCGCGAGCTGCTCCGCCTGGTATTCGTTCTGCAGCGGCTGGATCAGGTCTTCCAGCGCGCCGTTCATGATCGTGTCGATCTTGTACAGCGTCAGGTTGATGCGGTGGTCCGTCACGCGACCTTGCGGGAAGTTGTACGTGCGGATGCGTTCCGAGCGGTCGCCAGAGCCGACCTGCAGCTTGCGGGACAGGGCCTGCGCCTTCTGCTGCTTTTCCTGTTCAGCCGCCAGCAGGCGCGCCTTGAGCAGTGACATCGCGCGTGAACGGTTCTTGTGCTGCGAGCGTTCGTCCTGGCACTCGACGACGAGGCCGGTCGGCAGGTGCGTGATGCGGATGGCCGAGTCCGTCTTGTTGACGTGCTGGCCGCCGGCGCCCGACGACCGATACGTGTCGATGCGCAGGTCCGCCGGATTGATGTCGATCGAATCCACTTCCTCCACTTCGGGAAGGATGGCCACGGTGCATGCCGACGTGTGGATGCGGCCCTGGGCCTCGGTCGCGGGGACCCGCTGCACGCGGTGCGTACCCGACTCGAACTTGAAGGCCGAGTAAGCGCCGCGGCCGACGATGCGGCTGATGACCTCGCGGTAGCCGCCGTGCTCACCCTGGCTCTCGGACAGGATCTCGACACTCCAGCCGCGGTTCGCCGCATAGCGCGAATACATGCGGAACAGGTCGCCGGCGAAGATCGCCGCCTCGTCGCCGCCGGTGCCGGCGCGGATCTCGAGGAACAGGTTGGCGTCGTCGCGCGGGTCCTTCGGGATCAGGAGCCGGGCGAGCTCGCCGGCTTCGGCTTCGAGGCGCGCATTCAGGACCTGCAGCTCTTCCTGGCCGAGGTCGCGCATCTCGAGGTCGTCGCCTTCCGCCATCGCGCGGGCCGAGTCGCGCTCGGCGAGCGTTGCGACGTACTCGCGGAAGCGCAGGACCACGTCCTCGAGCCGCGAGTACTCCATCGACAGCTCGCGAAAGCGGTTCGTGTCGCCGATGACATCCGGGTCCGCAAGCAGCGCGCTTACTTCATCGTATCGTTCGGCGAGCTTTTCGAGTTTGCCCCGGATCGAGTCTTTCATTTTTCCGCAGGTTCGGTGGAGGGCGCCTTGCTGTTCCTGGCCGCATCGGCGTGCGGCGCGAACAGCTCGAGCGCAGCGCGGATCAGCTCGGGCTCGCCTTTCTCGGCGGCCTCGCGCAGTCGCTGGCTGGGCGCATGCATCAGGCGATTGGTCAGGGTGGTAGCCAGGAAGTCCACGACTTCCTGCGGGTCCCGGCCGGTGGCAAGCAGGCGGCGTGCCTGCTCGAGCGTCTGCGACTTGACGGACTCCGCCTCGGAGCGCAGCTGCCGGATCGCCGGCACCGCGTCGAGCGTCTTGAGCTGCTGTTCGAACCTGTCGACTTCGGTCGCGATCAGCTTGTCGGCATCCCGCGCGGCTTCGCGGCGGGTCTCGAGGTTCTCGCTGACGACGTTCTGCAGGTCGTCGATGGTGAAGAGGTAGACGTCCTCGAGCGTCGACACCTCCGGTTCGATGTCGCGCGGCACGGCGATGTCGACCATGAAGATCGGGCGCCGCTTGCGTGCCTTGAGCGCAGCCCGCGTCGCTTCGAGCGTGATGATGGGCGTCGGGCTCGCGGTCGAGCTCACGACGATATCGGCCTCCGGCAGGTGCGCTGGCAACGCATCGAGCGTGATCGCGTAACCGTTGAACTCCGCCGCCAGCGACTGCGCGCGATCGAGGCTGCGGTTGGCAACGATCATGCGGCGCAGTCCGTTCGCATGCAGGTGGCGCGCGGCCAGCTCGATCGTCTCGCCTGCGCCGACCAGCAGCGCGGTGTGGTTGCCGAGGTCGGAGAAGACGGTTCGCGCAAGGTTGACGGCGGCGGCGGCGACGGAAACGGAACTCTCGCCGATGCGTGTCTGCGTGCGCACGCGCTTGGCCACCGAGAACGTGGCCTGCATGAGGCGGTTGAGGAACGGACCGGTGGTCCCACATTCCTGCGCGAGGCGATAGGCCTCCTTGATCTGTCCGAGGATCTGCGGTTCGCCGAGGATCATTGAATCGAGCCCGGACGCCACGGAGAACACATGCGCAACCGCGCGCGTGTCCTCGATCTGGTAGAGGTTCTCGCGGATCCTGCTGCTATCGAGGTCGTGCCAGTGTTCGAGCCAGCTATTGAGGTCGACGCCTTCGCGGTCGGTGTGGCAGTAGAGCTCGGTGCGGTTGCAGGTCGAGACGATGACCGACTCCCGGACGCCGGGCACCTTGCCGAGCTCCGCAAGGGCGGCCGTCAGGTCGGTGCCGGAGAAGACGACCTGCTCGCGCAGCTCGACGGGAGCCGTGCGGTGATTGAGCCCTAGGACTAGGAATGGCATGCGGGAGGGGAACCGTCGGGTTCAGAGGGTTCCAGCGGGTCGGTCGAGTGCGCGGATTGTCGTGGATGCTCGGGGGGCAAAACAAGCTTCCGCGGACCCGTTGGCGAACCCGGGACCGACGACCGTGATATATAGTGAAATCATGCTGTCTCTCAAGTCGTCGATTCCGGACTCCAGGGTCCTTGTTCTTGCAGTGTCGGCCTGCCTCGGGCTTGCCGCCTGTGCGTCCACGCCGGGTGCGAGGCCTGGCTCGGCCCCGACCGCCACCGCGGCCCCCGCCGCGGCCGTCGATCCCGATACCTTGCTGCTCGAGGCAGAGACTGCGTTGCAGCGCAAGCAGTACCGTCTGGCAGCGGAACTTTACACGCGCGCGGCGTCCTTGTCAGAAGAGGAAACGCAGTTCGCCGAGGCTGCGAAGGTCGCCTACGATTTCAAGCAGATGACCCTGGTCAGCCAGGTCGCTGCCCGCTGGTTGTCCGTCAACCCGACCAGCGAAGCCGGGACGCGCTTTGCGGCCTTCGCCGCCCTCGACCAGTACCAGATCGACGAGGCGGTCACTCACTTCGACTCGCTGCTGAATGCCGCGTACATCAACGTGGCCGCCGGGTTCCTCGGGCTTTCCCCGCAGATCGCGGAGAACGGTTCCGCCTCTGCGGCGACCACGGTGCTCAAGGCCCTCGTCGACAAGTATCCCAAGGTAGCCGAGGGGCACAATGCCCTCGCCGAGGCGGCGCTGCGCTCGGAGAACTTCGAGCTGGCGCTCACGAGTGCCGAGCGGGCCCGCGAGCTGTCTCCCTATTGGACGCCTGCCGGCCTGATGCTCGCCAGGGTGCAGCTCGTCGTCGGCAGGATCGATGCCGGTCTCGCCACCGCGAAGGCGGTGGTCGACCAGGACGGCACGCCGGCCAACCGCATGGAGTACGCCTTGCTGCTGCTCGCTGCCGGCAAGGAAGACGAAGGCATGACGGAACTGGAGTCGCTGGCCGGCACCTCGGCGGAGACCGGGGCCGTGGTCGAGCGCCTGAAGGCCCTGCGGGATTTCGAGGCGGGGCGGTTCGATGCGGCCCGCGCCAAGTTCGAAAACCTCATCCAGCGGGGCGCGTTCGTCACCGAGTCGCTGTTCTTCCTCGGGGGACTCGCCGAGCAGAGGGAGGCCTGGGAAGAGGCGCGGCGCAGTTATTCGCGCGTGATCTCCGGCAGCTACGCCGCGACAGCGCAGACCCGCGTGGCCCGCCTGCTGCGCGAACGCGTGTCGCTCGATGCGGCACTGTCGTGGCTGGCCGATTTCGGCGAGCAACGGCCGCAGTATGCGATCGACATGATCGTTGCCCGGAGCCGCATGCTGGAGGAGGGCGGCGATGCCGCCGGTGCGCGCCTGCTGCTCGACAGCAGCCTGGCCGACTACCCCGATTCGCATGACATCCTGATCGCAAGGTCGTACCTGCGCGAACGCAGCGGCGACGTGAATGGCGCGCTGGCGGACCTCGGGCACCTCAATACCATCCGGACGCGGGACCCGATGGTGCAGAACGCGCTCGGGTACCTGCTGGTGGACCGCACCCGCCGCTACAAGGAAGGGCTCGAGCTCATCCAGCAGGCACATGCGCAGACGCCCGACAGCGGGCCGGTGCTCGACAGTCTCGGCTGGGCATTGCACCGCGTGGGTCGCGATGCCGAGGCGTTGCCGCATCTCGAGAAGGCCCGCGAGCGGATCTACGATCCCGAGATCGAGCTGCATATCGCCGACGTCTACTGGGCCTTGGGCCGCAAGGATGACGCGCGCGCCGTCTGGAAGCAGGGCAGCGAGCGCCACCCCGAGCGCGCCGACTTCGCCGACCGCCTGAAGCGCAATTCCCGCTGACCCACAGGCAGAGTCGCATGCGCGCCTTCCTGCTGACAGCCGCGGCCGCATCGGTGCTGCTGCTCTCCGCGTGCGTCGCTCCCGTTCCCCGCCGCGGGGCTGAACAGCCTGTCGACCTTGCAACGCTGTCGCAGTGGCGTGCGGCGGGCCGCATGGCGGTGGCGGCCGACGGTACCGGCGGTTCCGGTTCGTTCGACTGGCAGCAACAGGGCGACCAGACCCGTATCCAGCTCCAGGGCCCCATCGGCATCGGCGGCATGAAACTCGTCCTCGATGGCGACAGCGTGCAGCTCGAGGCGAGCGACGGTCGCAGGCTTGAGTCCCAGGCCGCGTGGACCGAGCTCGAGGCGCGTTTGGGCGCACCGGTGCCCGCGCGAAGCCTGCGTTACTGGATGCTCGGCATTCCAGCGCCGGGTCCTTCCACATGGCGGAGCCTGGAGATGCCCAAGACGCTCGAGCAGGACGGCTGGGTCATCGTGTACGAGCGCTCGACCGATTATTCCGGCACGCAGCTGCCCGCACGGCTTACCGCCACCCGCGGCAGCTCGCGGGTGCGCCTTGTCATCGATCGCTGGACGCTCGGGGCGGATGCGCCATGAGACAGCCTGGGTCGGTGGGTTGGCCATCGCCCGCCAAGCTCAACCTGTGCCTGCACGTCGTCGGCCGTCGCGCAGACGGCTATCACCTGCTGCAGACCGCCTTCCAGTTCATCGACCTCACCGACGAGATCGACTTCAGCGATCGACCGGACGGTGTCATCGAGCGGGTGGACGGGCCCGCGGAGATTCCGGCTGAGCACGACCTGACGGTACGGGCAGCGCGACTGCTCGCACAGCGGACGGGCTGTGCGCGGGGCGTGGCGATCACCGTCCGCAAGCGCATTCCCATCCAGGGTGGGCTCGGTGGCGGCAGTTCGAATGCGGCCACGGTGCTTGTCGCGCTGAATGAACGTTGGGGCCTCCATCTGCCGGAAGACGAGCTCGCGCAGATCGGGTTGGCGCTCGGCGCGGACGTGCCGGTGTTCGTGCGCGGACGGGCCGCCTGGGCGGAAGGCATTGGTGAGCAGCTCACGCCGGTCGAGTTCCCGGAGGGGGCGTATCTCGTCATTCGGCCGGACGCCGTGGTGAGCACGGCGGAGGTCTTTCAGGCCGCTGAATTGACACGAAATTCCCCCCTCACCACAATACGCGGCTTCCTTGAGGGGGGTGGGCACAACGACTGCACGCCCGTGGTTCGAAAGCGCTACCCGCAAGTGGCTGAAGCGCTTGATTGGCTTCAGGATTTCGCGGATGCGCGGCTGACCGGAACCGGTTCATGCGTGTTCGCTTCGTTCCCTGACGAGGCCGCGGCGCAGCGCGTTCTTGCGCGCATGCCGGGCCGATGGCGGGGATTTGTCGTTCGTGGGATCAACCGTTCGCCGCTTCTCGACCGCCTGCGGGACGAAAAGGCGCGCACGTAGCGCGGGGTCGACCTGGCCGTCCGGGGCGCCCCCTGAATGAGTTTGCTGGGGCGTCGCCAAGTGGTAAGGCAGCGGGTTTTGATCCCGCCATTCGGAGGTTCGAATCCTTCCGCCCCAGCCAGTCGTTTTGTCTTCTTCAGGCCAGGAGTTTCCTAATGGATGGCGCCACCATGGCGGTGTTTTCGGGCAATGCGAACCTGCCGCTTGCCTACGAGATCGCGCGTCACCTGACCGTGCCGCTGGGCCGCGCGTCGGTCGGGCGCTTCAGCGACGGCGAGATCACCGTCGAGCTGATGGAGAACGTGCGCGGTCGCGATGTCTTCATCGTGCAGCCGACCTGCCCGCCGGTCAACGATCACCTCATGGAAATGCTGATCATGGCGGACGCCTGTCGTCGCGCCTCGGCGCGCAGCGTCACCGCCGTGGTGCCGTACATGGGTTATTCGCGGCAGGACCGTCGCCCGCGCGCCACGCGCTCGGCCATTTCGGCAAAACTTGTCGCCAACATGATGTCGGGTTCGGGCATCTCGCGCGTGCTCACCGTCGATCTGCACGCCGAGCAGATCCAAGGCTTCTTCGACATCCCCGTCGACAACGTCTACGCCTCACCGGTGCTGCTCGGCGACGCCTGGAAGCAGGGCTATCAGGACATGATCGTGGTCTCGCCCGATGTGGGTGGTGTGGTGCGCGCCCGCGCGCTCGCCAAGCGGCTCGATGACGTCGAGCTCGCGATCATCGACAAGCGCCGTCCGCGGCCCAATGAATCCAA
>CAIUGU010000081.1 GCA_903898785.1 uncultured Pseudomonadota bacterium
GCCGGCGCGTCGGAATCGAGCCTGAAGTACCTCATCGAGGATGCACTCGACCAGGGGGGCCGGCCGGATGCGCTGGTGATCGGCGCGGGGGACCGGAAGGTGCCGGCAGCGCTCGCCGCACGCGTCCTCGGAACCGCGGGCCATGCACACGATTGGGACGATACCCAGGTCTCGCACGATCCGGCGCATGTCTACGGCCTGCTCACCCACCCTTCCGTGCCGCCCCTGACGGCAGCCCTCGTGATGGCCCAGCGTCTCGGCAACGTGGACGGCCGCGCGCTGATGCTGGCGTTCCAGGTGGGATTCGAGGTGGAAGCCAAGATTTCGGAATGGATGACGCCGCGCCATTACCGGCGCGGCCACCATTCGAGCGGCACGGTGGGAACCTTCGGCAGCTGCGCGGCCGCGGCCAAGCTGCTCGGACTCAAGGGAAGCGAACTGGCCCACGCGCTCGGCATCGCCGCGAGCTTCGCGGCCGGCATTCGCGCGAACTTCGGGACGATGACCAAGCCGTTGCACGTAGGCAGGGCCGCCGAGAACGGCGTGATCGCCGCAGTGCTTGCGTCGCGGGGCTTCACCGCGGACCCGACCGTCCTCGACGGACCCTGGGGCTTCTTCTCCGTGATGGGCGAAGGCTTCACGGCCGGGAAGATCGCGCAGGGATTCGGCAGGGAACTCACGATCGTCAACCCCGGGGTCAGTATCAAGCCCTACCCGTCCGGCATCCTGACCCACCAGTCCATGGACGCCATGCTGGCGCTCGTCACGAAACACGACCTCAGGCCCGAGCAGGTCGAGCGCGTCGGCTTCTACGCCGGGCGCAACATCACCGAGCCAATCCGCTATCCCGTCGCACAGAACCACCTGCAGGCCAAGTTCTCGATGCCCGCGCTGCTGTCGATGATCGTGTTGTGTCGCCGCGCGAGCCATCACGAGTTCACCGACGCATTCGTGTCGTCCGGCGCCATGCAGGATCTGCAACGCCGCACGGCCGTGCATGTCGACGCCGAAATCGATGCGCGGGGCTACGACAAGATCCGGTCGCGCATCGAGGTCCTGACGAAGGATGGCCGCACGCTGGTCGAATGGGCCGATGAACGGTACCGGGGCGGTCCGTCGAATCCCATCAGCGATGCGGATCTCGAGGGCAAGTTCAGGATGTGTGCGGAGGGCGCGCTGGCCATGCCCGCGCAGGACCGCCTCGTTGACGCGATTCGCGGCGTGGAGCGCCTCGAGAACGCCTCGACGCTGGCGGAACTGATGAAGTTCACCGCGGCCAGCCACTGAGCCGGTTGCCTCTAGGAGAATTGGACAATGTCCGGATCCATCAGGAACGCAGCGCTGGCCTTCGCACTGTTCGCGATGACGGCAGGGGCAGGCGCCGCTCCCGCCAAGTATCCGCACAAGGTCGTGACGCTGGTAACCCACTCGAGCCCGGGTGCCGGCGGCGACGTGTTCCTGCGGGAGATGGCGCGCGTGCTGCCCAAGTACATCGACGCCACGTTCGTCGTGAGGAACATCCCGGGCGGCAGCGGCGCACGCGCGATCGCCTTCGTCGCGACTTCCAAGCCGGACGGGCAGACGATGTACGGCACGACGCCGACCTACGTCTACACGTCCCTGCTGAGTTCACCCCCCAAGACGTACAAGGACCTGGATCCGATCGTCAACGTGTTCATGGATCCGGAAGTGGCCTACACGCGAGCCAACGGCCCCTTCAAGACCATCAAGGATCTCATCGACCACGCAAAGACGAAACGCAGCGGCTGGGGCGCCGCCAATCCGGCCTCGCTGGAGCGGCAGGCCGCGGAGCAATTGAAAGCCGCAGCCAAGGTCAATGCCGCCGTCGTGTCGCATGAAGGCGGCGGCGAGATGATGATCAACGTGCTGAACGGCACCCTCGACATGGGGGTCGGCGAGTACCAGGAACTGCGGGCTCAGCTGGCAGCCGGCAAGGTCCGGGTGCTCGCTACCTTCAATCCGCAGCGGATCCCGAAGTTTCCCGACGTGCCGACGCTGAAGGAACTCGGCTACGACGTCGCACTGGAGAAGTTCCGTGGCTTCGCGGCGCCAAAAGGACTGTCGCCGGAGGTCATCAAGATCTGGGAGACCGCCATTCCCCTCGTCCTCGCGGATCCCGACTTCAAGAAAGTCTACGACGCCGAAGCGCTGATCCCGAGCTTCATCCCCCACGGCCAGTACGGCGCCTTCACCGAGCGGTTTGCGCAAAACGCCGCCGCATTCCTGAAGAGCAGCGGCGTCATCAAGTAGACGTACAGCCGCCCACACCACCCGAACAGGACCTCCGCAAGCACCCTCAATGAACAAGGACCTGACGAGCGGCATCATCCTGTGTTGCGTCGCCCTGGCCTACTACGCCGCGTCGCGCACGATTGCAGTGTCATCGCTCGAAGATGAGTTCGGACCGCACGGTTTGCCGAACATCCTCGCGATTGCGCTCGGCCTCACGGGCGCATTGCTTGCCGCACGCGGCTTCTTCGCAAGACGGGCCGCCAGGCCGGACGTCGCAGCGGCAGAACCGTCGACACACGGCAAGCCACTGCGCGCACTGGGCCTGCTCGCCATCGGATTTGCCTACGTGCTGCTGGTCGACAAGCTCGGCTACGCCGTGTCGATTGCGCTACTGATTGCTGCCGTGGCGTGGTACGAGGGACTGCGCCCCAGCTGGAGGCTTGCCGCGATCTCGATAGCAGGCGCAGCCCTCTTCTGGCTGATCTTCGTGGGCCTGCTCGACGTCGCACAGCCAGCCGGGCTGCTCTTCTAGCCACAGCCAGCAGGACAAGCGCCTTCATGCCCAGCCTACTCGACGCCTTCGCCCTGCTGTATTCGACGCCGATCATCCCCATCGCCTTGCTCGGGCTGACGTGGGGAGTCGTCGGCGGCGCGCTTCCCGGCATTTCCGCCTCCATCACGATGGCGCTGCTGCTGCCTCTGACCTATTCCCTGGATCCCACGTCGGCGATCGTGCTGCTGGCATCCACCTACATCGGCGCCGAGTACGGCGGCTCGATTCCCGCGATCCTGATCCGCACCCCGGGCACCAATTCCGCGGCGGCTACGGTCGTCGACGGCTATGAGATGACCCGGCAAGGCAAAGCCGGCGAGGCCCTCGGCATTTCGCTGTGGTCCGGTACGATAGGCGGCCTGTTCGGCCTCGTCATGCTGGTTCTGCTGACAGAGCCGCTGTCGCGACTGGCGCTTGCCTTCACGCCGATGTCGTACTTCGGACTCGGCCTCCTCGGCTTGACCGTCATCGCCTCCATGACGGCCGGGTCCCCGCTCAAGGGGCTCGCAGCGGCCCTCATGGGCATGATGGTCGCCACGGTCGGCACGGACCCCATTTCCGGTGTCACGCGCCTCACGTTCGATTCCGCCGACCTGCTGTCGGGCATCGAACCCATCCTCGTGATGGTCGGCTTGTTCGCCGTCAGCGAACTCATGTCCCAGTCGGGGACACTGGCGGCGGCCGATGCTGTCGTCCAGTCAGTGCGCATCCGCCTGCCGCGCCTGGCAATGATGAAGAGGCTCCTCCGGCCGCAGGCCATCGGCAGCGGAATCGGCACTGTCGAAGGCGTCATTCCCGGCGCAGGCGGCACCATTGCGGCCTTCCTTTCGTACAACGAAGCAAAGCGCTGGTCAAAGCATCCCGAGGAGTTCGGCAAAGGGTCTCCCGAAGGCGTGGCCGCCCCGGAGACGGCCAACAACACGGTGGCGAGCACTGCCTTGATTCCGCTGTTGAGCTTCGGCATTCCCGGCTCCAACTCGGCGGCGGTCCTGCTGGGCGGCTTCCTGCTGCACGGCCTGGTGCCCGGCCCGAATCTCTTCATGGAGAATGCGGCCGTCGTGCAAGGCCTCTATGTCGGCTCCTTCATTGCAACCGTGGGCCAGCTGCTCGTCGGGTTCATGATCATGCCGGTCTGCCTGTGGCTGGTGAATCGCCCACGCCCCTACCTGGCCGCATTCATCCTCGCACTCGTCCTGTCTGGTGTGTATTCGCTGAACAGCTCGTTGTTCGACCTCAGCGTCGTCCTGGTTGCGGGCCTGGTCGGCTACGCCATGCGCATCTTCGGCTTTCCTTTCCTGCCAGCCGTTCTGGGCGTCATCCTGTGCCCGCTGGTGGAGTCGTCCTATCGCAGGTCTCTGGTCCTGGCCGCCGGTGACCACAGCATCTTCATCGAGGATCGCATCTGCCTCGGGCTGCTGATCGCCGCAGCATTGTTCCTGGCATTCTCGATGCTGCGGGAATTCCGCGCAGCCGCGCAGTCTGCAGAAGCGGGCCGGACACCCAAATGATAACGCCAGATCTGCAGGGAACGTCGACGGTCGCGAACCAGCTCGCCGAATTCTCGGTTGCAATCCGTAACCGGCCTCTGCCAGCGCCCGTGCATCGGACCGTCTCACTGCTCCTGAAGGACATCGCGGGCCTGTGCGTGGCCGCACGCAACACCGAGTACGTCAAGGCGGCCGCCGCGAGTGCGGCGGGAACGGGACGGTGCTCGGCCATCGGGCACGCTGCTCGCGTGACGCCATATGACGCAGCCTTGATCAACGGGACCGCGGCACATGGAGAGGATTACGACGACACCTTCGAAGGCGGGCCCGTGCACGCTGGCGCCGTCATCGTGCCCGCCGTACTCGCGATCGCCGAGGACCGTGGACTGGCGGGCGACGCCATCATGCGGGGTTGCGCCGTCGGCATCGAAGTGCTGTGTCGCATGAGTCTTGTAGCGCCGCAGGCAACCCATCGCGCCAGCTTCCATCCGACTGCCGTCATGGGAGCTCCCGCGGCCGCCATTGCGGTTGCCACCTGCCTCCAGTTGCCAGCAGCGCAAGTGACGCAAGCGCTCGGCATCGCCGGCAGCCTGGCGTCCGGGATCATTGAATACCTGGCCGACGGCAGCTCGACCAAGCGCCTGCATGCCGGTGCGGCGGCGCAGGCGGGCATCCGTGCCGCCCTGCTCGCAGCTGCCGGATTCACTGGCCCTGCCACCGTATTCGAGGGGCAGCACGGCTTCTACAAGGCCTTTGCACCCTCGCTGGCTCCCAACTTCCATCCGCTGCTCGATGCACTGGGAACTGACTGGGTCACGCCCACCGTCGCCTTCAAGCCCTACGCGTGCGGCACGATGACGCAGCCTTTCATCGATTGCGCCGTTGCAGCCGCCGCGGAGCTGGATCGACGCGGATTGAGCGTGGATGACATCAAATCAGTGGTTTGCAGCGTCGGTCAGGGCACGGTTCATCGTCTGTGGGAACCGATCGCGCTGAAGCGATCGCCGCCAAACGGGTATGCCGGCAAATTCTCGACTCCCTACTGCGTTGCAGCCGGATTCATCGACAGGCGCGCAGGCCTCGAGCAGTTCACCGACGAGCATGTCCGGAGTCCGGACTTGCTCTCACTTGCCAGCCGCGTTTCCTATGTCGTCGATCCGGCTGACGAGTATCCCAGGAACTACACGGGCCACATGCGCGTCACGCTAAGCGACGGCACAACCATCGAGACGCGCAAAAGCCACTTGCGCGGCGGTGCGAGGGAACCGCTGAGCGAAGCCGACATCGATGCCAAGTTCCTGGACAACGTCCGGTTCGGCGGGGGCTCCCCGCGACTTGCCGCGGCCCTGAAGGA
>CAIUGU010000082.1 GCA_903898785.1 uncultured Pseudomonadota bacterium
GAGGGCGACTACGACCTCGCGGGATTCTGCGTCGGCGTCGTTGAAAAAGACCTGATCATCGACGGGACGCGCACCCGCGCCGGCGACGTCGTCATCGGTCTCGCGTCGTCCGGACCGCACTCGAACGGGTACTCGCTCATCCGCAAGCTCATCGCGGTCTCGAAGAGCACGGCCGACACGAAACTCGGCGCCGGCCTCCTCTACGACGCGCTGCTCAAGCCGACGCGCATCTACGTCAAATCGCTGCTGACGCTGTTCAAGGCGGTGCCGGTCCATGGCCTCGCACACATCACGGGCGGCGGCATCACAGGCAACCTGCCCCGCGTGATCCCCGACGGGCTCGAAGCCGTGATCAACGCGAAAGCCTGGGAGCGCGGCCCGGTGTTCGACTGGTTGCAGCGCACCGGCAATATCGCGGCAGACGAGATGTACCGCACGTTCAACTGCGGCATCGGCATGACCGTGACGGTCGCACCGGAGAACGCCGACAAGGCGCTCGCCAGCCTGCGTGCGAGCGGCGAGACGGCGACGGTCATCGGCGAGATCCGCACGGGCACGAACGGCGTCGTCATCGTCCCTTGACCGCGACGCCTTACCCTAAGCGAACGGTCGATGGCACCCGCGGGCCCACCCGCCTGCCTGTCGTCATCCTCATCTCGGGAACGGGCAGCAACATGCGGGTCATTGCCGAGCGCGCAGCCCGCGGCGAACTGCCCATCGACATCCGCGCGGTGATTTCCGATCGTGCCGACGCGCGCGGCCTGGCCACGGCGGCGGGCATGGGGATTCCCGTGGCAACGCTGTCACCCAAGGACTTCCCGGATCGCCCGTCGTTCGATGCAGCCCTGGCCAAGCTGATCAACCAATACCACCCCGGCTTGCTGATCCTGGCCGGCTTCATGCGCATCCTCGGCGGCGAGTTCACGTCGCAGTTCAGCGGACGGGCGCTCAATATCCACCCTTCCCTGCTGCCGAAATACCGCGGCCTGCATACGCATCGCCGGGCCCTCGAAGCGCGTGACGCGCACCATGGCGTCAGCGTCCATTTCGTCACCGAGGAACTCGACGGCGGGCCGGTGGTCCTTCAGGCTCGGGTACCGGTGCTGCCGGACGACACGGAAGCGACGCTTTCAGCGCGGGTTCAGCGCCAGGAACACAGGATCTACCCGGAGGTGGTGGACTGGTTCGCGAGCGGTCGACTGGCCTGCCGGGAGGGCCAGGCCTGGCTCGACGGCCTCCCGCTCTCCGCCCCCGTCATTCGCGAGGATCCGAACCCATGACTAGACTGGCCCCTGGTTTGAGTCGATGGATGGCGGCGCAGCTGCTCGCCACGGTTGCCGTAACCTCCGGCCGCGCAGCCAGCGTCGCGGGTCCGTCGGTGTTCCAACCGTCCAAGGTTACGTTCAAGGCCGAATACCGCGGCATCACGGCCGGCACCATCACGATCTCGCTGCTGGATGCGGGCCAGGGCAAGTACATCTACGAATCACGCGCGAACGCCGGCGGGCTCGCCAAGCTGATCGTCCGCCACGAGATCCTCGAAGCGAGTACGTTCGCGCTCGAGAACAACCAGATACGGCCGCTCTCCTACGTTCTCGACGACGGTTCCTCCGATACGGCAAAGGACACGCGCCTCGAGTTCGACTGGACGGCCGGGTTCGCCCGCGGCGCGCACGAGGACATGCCGCTCGAACTGCCGCTGAGGCCGGACCTGCAGGACCGCATGTCGGTACAGGTGTGGATCATGCAGAAGCTCGCGGCCGGCGAACCGCTCGGGCGCATCGAGTTCGTCGACCGGGACGAGATCAAGGATTACCTGTACACGAACGAGGGCACCGCGATCCTCAAGACCGCAATCGGCGACATCGACACGGTGATCTACTCCAGCACGCGTCCGAACTCGACCCGCGTCAGCCGGTTCTGGTACGCGCCGTCGCTCGGCTTCCTGCCCGTCCGCGCCGAGCAGCAACGCAAGGGCAAGGTCGAAACCGTCCTGACGGTGCTGAAAGTAGAGAGGCCGTAGGGCTGCCAACGACCAGCGACTAGCGATGAGCGATTGGGCAGAAGCCAGGACCGGGAAGCGGTCTCCTGGTCCGACCTAGTCGCTGGCCGCCAGTCGCTTGCGCTAGGCCTTCGGCAGCGTCACGCCCTGCTGCCCCTGGTACTTCCCGCCGCGATCGCGGTACGACGTTTCGCAGACTTCATCCGACTCGAAGAACAGCATCTGTGCGACGCCTTCGTTGGCGTAGATCTTCGCAGGCAGCGTCGTCGTGTTCGAAAACTCGAGCGTGACGTGCCCTTCCCACTCGGGCTCGAGCGGCGTGACGTTCACGATGATCCCGCAGCGGGCATACGTGGACTTGCCGAGGCACACCGTCAGCACGCTGCGGGGGATGCGGAAGTACTCGACCGTGCGCGCCAGCGCGAACGAATTCGGCGGGATGATGCACACGTCCGCCTTCAGGTCCACGAAGCTGCCCGAGTCGAAATTCTTCGGATCCACGATCGTCGAGTTGATGTTCGTGAAGATCTTGAACTCGTTTGCGCAGCGCACGTCGTAGCCGTAGCTCGATGTGCCGTACGAGATCATCTTGCCGGCCGGACCGACTCGCACCTGCTCGGGGGCGAACGGCTCGATCATGCGGTGCTCGAGGGCCTGGCGGCGGATCCAGCGGTCGGACTTGATGCTCATTGAATGCTCTGCTGTAGCTGCGTACGTGGGCTGGTGGCTGCGGGCTGGCGTCTCTCGCGGACTTCCGGCTCCCGCCGCAAGCCCGTCATGGTTCTAGGTATCTTCGACTTCGATGGCCGGCAGCGTCGCTCCGCCGCCCTGGCTCAGCAGCGCGAGCCGTGCCGCCGTGCGCCGCGCCATCGCAAGATACGCCTCGCCCAGCGCGCTCTGCGGCGCATCGACTACCGTCGGGCGGCCGCCATCGGCCTGCTCGCGGATACGGATGTCGAGGGGCAATTCCGCCAGCAGGTCTACACCATACTGCTGCGCCATCGCGCGGCCGCCGCCGGCACCGAAGATGTGCTCCTCATGGCCGCACTTCGTGCAGACGTGGGTGCTCATGTTCTCGACGATGCCGAGGACCGGCACTTCCACCTTCTGGAACATCTTGAGGCCCTTGCGCGCATCCAGCAGCGCGATGTCCTGCGGCGTGGTGACAATGACGGCACCGGTGACGGGCACCCGCTGGGACAGCGTGAGCTGGATGTCGCCCGTGCCCGGGGGCATGTCGACGATGAGGTAATCGAGTTCGCCCCAGTTGGAGTTGTCGAGCAGCTGCGTCAGCGCCTGGGTCACCATGGGGCCGCGCCACGCCATGGGCTGTTCGTCGTCGATCAACAGTCCGATGGACATCACCTTCACGCCGTACGCCAGCGGCGGATCGATGGACTTGCCGTCGCGGCTCGTGGGACGCTCGCTCCCGAGGCCCATCATGCGGCCCTGGCTCGGGCCGTAGATGTCCGCGTCCAGCAAACCGACGGCCGCGCCGTCATGGGCCAGCGCCAGCGCGAGGTTGGCCGCCGTGGTGGACTTGCCGACGCCGCCCTTGCCCGAGGCGACGGCGACGATGTTCTTGATGCCCTTGAGCGGCTTCAGGCTCTGCTTCACCGCGCCCGCCGCGACGGCCCAGCGCACGTCGACCTCGGCCTGCACCCCCGCTTCCGTCTCGAGCCTGGCCTTGACCTGGGCCGCGAGGACCGGCGCGTAGTGGCTGGCGGGATACCCCAGCCGGATCTCCACCCGGACTCCCGCCCCCGACGGGACGACGGCCGCCACGATGCCAGCGGCCACCAGATCCACGCCATAGTGCGGTTCGATGATCGAACCGAGGCAGGCGGTGACGGCAGGGACGGACTGCGTGTTCATGACGGGCAAGTCGGATCCTTGAGAATTCGCGGGGGCGGCATTGTATCCGGCCGGCAGGCCGCAGGCGAACGCCGCCTCATCGCGCCGAAACAGGGCACGAGCAGCGTGCCAGCGACTGGCCTTAAGGGAATTCCCAAGGGATTGCCCGGCGCGGCGGATTCACATGGCATAATGCCCGGAATGCATCGTTGATCGAGGAGCGGTGGTTGGCCGAGCCAGGCTACAAGAGCACCCGGCAGTCCGGGACGCGCCAGCGCAACACCGTCAGGGAAAGGTAACGAGACGATTTGATGAGTTTTTTTGCCAACTTAAGGGCGGACTCCCTGATCGAGAAGATCAGGACACTCGGCGACCCCGCCCATCCCGAGGCACAGGCGGCGTTCGCCAAGCTGGTCAAGCTGGGTCCGAGCGCGATCCCGAAGATCGTCGAGGCGCTCGCGACTGCCGACAAGAACGAGACCCTGGCGTACGTCGACGTCCTGACCCGGATGGTCGACAACAAGACGTTCCCCGTCATGGCCGAGGGCCTGAGTGACGACAACCCGCGCGCCGTGAAGGCCATCGCGTGGGCGCTCACGTCGAGCCGCAACTACACGCCGCAGCTCCTGCTCGAACTGCTCGCCAAGCCGGGCGTCTCGAAGCCGGCCGTCATGGACATCCTGGCCTCGCAGAAGGGCCGCCTCAGCGTCCGGGAACTGCTGAACCACGCCTATAGCCAGGAGGCGAGCGAAAAGGCCTCCCTGTTCCGCATCATCGGCGAGATCGCGGACGACAGCTCCGTACTGGAGCTCATCAGCCGGGTCGAGGGCAAGGATCCCATCGCCCGCATGCACATCATCAATATCCTGGCACGGTTCAACCGTGCCGACGTCGCCAAGGCCATCCAGACCCAGCTCAAGGATCCCAACAAGTTCATCCGCCAGGCGGCGCTCAACGCGCTCCTCAAGATGGACGGCTCCCTCGACATCGGGCCGGTCTGCGAGCTGCTGCGCGATGCGGACATGGAAGTGCAGGCCCGCGCCGTCGACGTCGTCATCCGCGCGCGCAACCCCGAGACGATGAAGCACCTCGTGCCCGTGCTCAAGGACGAGAACGAGTACGCCCGCCGTGCCGCGGTGGAGGTCCTGAACGAACTCGGCACCGCCCGCGACATCAAGCACCTGCTGCAGGTCATCCGCGACGATGACTGGTGGGTACGCAGCCGCGCCGCGGATGCGCTTGGCAAGATCGGCGGGCCCCGTGTCGTCGATGCAGTGCTCGAGCTCGTCCGCGACGACGACGAGGAAGTGCGTCGCGCCGCGATCGAGATCCTGAACCAGACCAAGGACGAGCGCGCGGTCAACTCGCTGATCGATGCCACCCGTGACAAGGACTGGTGGGTGGCGGAACGCGCCGTCGATGCACTCGCCGAAATCGGCAGCAAGAAAGCGGTGCCGGCGTTGCTCGAGATGCTGGGTGGCAGCAACACACGTTCGCTGCCCGCCGTCGGCCGCGCGCTGGGCAAGCTGGGTGACGTGCGCGCGGTCGAACCGCTGCTCAAGCTGCTCGAGCACCCGGAGAAGGAGATCAAGGTCGAGGTGATGAGCGCCCTCGCCCGCCTGGCGGACGATCGCCGCGCGGACAGCATCCGCTCGTACATCCACGCAGCCGGATCGAGCAGCGACGAACACACGGTGACCCAGGCCGCCTTGAACGCGCTCGAGGAGATCGACAACCGCTTCTCCAGCACGTCGGTTGCCGCCCAGCA